>NC_008340.1:1965566-2293160 GCF_000014785.1 Alkalilimnicola ehrlichii MLHE-1 | reverse complement strand
GTCACGACCCAGCCGATGAGCCGCGGGGACATCCTGTTGCTGCCGCGGCTGCCGGGCTTGCGGTGGATGCCCCGAGCGATGGCGCTGACGGTGCTCAAGCGCACCATGCGCACGCACCCGGGATGAGCCCAAGCCGCATGGTGCGCATCGAGCAGGACATCCTCGCCAAGAACAATCGCTATGCAGAGGCCAATCGTCAGCAATTCCGGGACCGGGGCCTTTTCGTACTGAATCTGGTGTCTAGTCCCGGCTCAGGCAAGACCACGCTGCTCACGGCCACGATCCGTGCGTTGCGGGAGCGGTTGCCGGTGGCGGTGATCGAGGGCGATCAGCAGACGGATCATGATGCGGCGCGGATCCGGGCCACCGGTGTGACTGCAGTCCAGGTGAACACCGGCAAGGGCTGCCATTTGGACGGTCACATGGTGGGGCATGCGCTGGAGCGTATCCCGGAGCTGCAGGATGGCGTCCTGATGATCGAGAATGTCGGTAACCTGGTCTGTCCTGCCGCGTTCGATCTCGGAGAGAACCATAAGGTTGCGGTCCTCTCCGTAACTGAGGGGGAGGATAAACCGCTTAAGTATCCTGATATGTTCGATGCGGCGGATCTGCTGCTGCTGAACAAGATTGACCTGCTACCCCACGTTGACTTTAACGTTGAGCGCTGTCTGAGCTATGCGCGACAGGTGAACCCCGACATCCAGATCATGCAAGTCTCGGCCCAAAGCGGTGAAGGGCTTGCGGAGTGGGTTGGTTGGGTTGAGCGTGGTGTGGCTCGCGCCAGCGCAGCTCGCGAGGAAACGGTGGCGACGCTGCGTAATCGGGTGGCGGCGATGGAAGCGGAGTTGCGCCGTCTTCGGGCTGCGGGTGCGGGTCGGTGAGATGAATGCGGTCAGCCGGCATTCGGTGCCCAAGCGTCTGGCAGTCCGCGTATGCGGCCGGGTCCAGGGTGTGGGCTTCCGGCCTTTCGTCAAGTGCCTTGCTGACAGCTGCAACGTTAGTGGTTGGGTCCGCAACGATGCGGGCGGCGTCAGCCTGGAGGTCCAGGGAGGCGGGTCGCAGCTTGCCCGGTTTATGGTGGCTCTGCGAGAGCAGGCACCGCCCCTGGCCCGCATCGAGGCGGTGGTAGAGAACCCCTGCCCTTTGCAGCCCCGGGAGCGTGGGTTTCGTATCCGGCCCAGCAGCGGCGGTGCGGTGGCAACCGAAATCACGCCGGATGCGGCGGTTTGTGATGCCTGTCTCGAAGAGCTGTTCGATCCGGCAGACCGGCGCTACCGTTACCCTTTTATCAACTGCACCCACTGCGGCCCACGGTACACACTCACCTCCGGACTGCCCTACGACCGGGTCCGGACCAGCATGGCCAAATTCCCCCAATGCCCCCGGTGTCTGGCGGAGTATGAGGACGCCGGCGATCGCCGGTACCATGCCCAGCCGAATGCCTGCCCGGAGTGCGGCCCCAGTCTGCAACTACTTGACGGTGACGGACATCCGCTGCCCGTGGGGGACGTACTTGCGGCCACGGTCGACCGGTTGACCAGCGGACAGATCCTCGCGATCAAAGGGTTGGGCGGCTTCCATCTCCTGTGCGATGCCGGAAACCCGGAAGCTGTTGCGCGTCTGCGGACCCGCAAACGGCGGTCCGAGAAGCCCTTCGCCGTCATGGTCCCCGGCATTGAGGCAGCCGAGAGGCTGGTACGACTGGCCCCAGGCGAGCGCCACCTGCTGGCGGGCGTCGACCGTCCAATCCTGCTGGCTGGGAAGCGTCCCACCGTGGATCGGCAACTGCCTGGCGTGGCGCCAGGGATGCCTTGGCTGGGCGTGATGTTGCCGTATACGCCTTTGCATTACCTGCTGTTTCACGAAGCCGCCGGACGCCCGATGGGATTGGCTTGGTTGTCCGGCACCGGGCAGCCGGTGTGGGTCTGTACCTCCGCCAACCCTGGCGGAGAGCCTCTGGTCACGGATAACCAGGACGCTGTGCGCCGTCTTTCTGGCCTGGCGGATGCGCTGCTGGTGCATGACCGGGACATTCTGGTGCGTTGCGACGACAGCGTGGTTCGTCAGGCAGAGGGACGGGCCGTGTACCTTCGCCGTGGCCGGGGGGTCACCCCATCGCCGATCCGATTGCCCCGTGGCGGGCCGCCGGTCCTCGCTACCGGCGGCCATCTGAAGAACACCGTTTGCCTGACACGCGGTGACCAGGCGTACATATCCCAGCACGTTGGGGATCTGGACAACGCCGCTACCTGTCGAGCCTTGGACGACACCGTAGCCCATCTGCAGAGGGTGTTGGCGGTCAGGCCCGACTGCGTCGCCTGTGACCGTCATCCTGATTTTTACAGCAGTGCCCTGGCTGCCCGCTTAGCGGCGGAGTGGGCGATCCCCTTGGTCAGGGTGCAGCACCATCATGCGCATCTGGCCGCAGTGCAGGCCGAGCATGGCCTGGAAGGCCCGATGTTGGGTGCAGCACTGGATGGCGTGGGGTTTGGGGATAACGGCGAGCCCTGGGGGGGCGAACTGCTCGCCCTTGATGGTAGGGGCGGCTTTCGCCGCCTTGGTTTCCTGCGCCCTCTGCCTTTGCCGGGGGGGGACCGGGCTGCCCGGGAACCCTGGCGCATGGCTGCGGCCGCGCTGCACGAGCTCGGTTGGGGCGAGCGGATTCCCGCATGGTTCCCGGAACATCCCCGTGCACAAGGGCTGGCCGGAATGCTGGCTACGGGCACCCGCTGCCCGCGGACCAGTAGCCTTGGACGCTTGTTCGATGCCGCGGCGGGCCTACTCAAGGTGAAGGCGGTCAGCCGGTTCGAGGGACAGGCCGCCATGCTGCTCGAAGGTCTTGCTGCCGAGCATGGGGCGGTTCCGGCATGGGAGGGGGGCTGGACGTTGGATCAGGAGGGGCTCGACTTTCGTCCCTTGCTTGCGGAGCTGACCCGGAGCTCGGAACGCGGGTTCGGAGCTGCTCTGTTCCACGCCACGCTGGCTGCCGGCCTGGCTGACTGGTTGTGTCGGGCGGCAGAGAAAGCAGGGCAGAAACGAGTGGCGATCGCGGGAGGGTGCTGTGCCAATCAGGTGATGATGCGCGATCTTTGCATGCGACTGGAACACGCTGGCCTGAGTGTATACCAGGCCCGACAGGCGCCGCCCAACGACGCCGGGTTGAGTCTTGGACAAGCCTGGGTGGCGTTACAAACCGTGAGGTAAATGGCTATGTGTCTGGCAATACCTGTGGAGGTGCTCGAGCTGAAGGAGGACGGGGCTGCCCTGGTCGATGCCGGCGGGGTGCGGAAAACGGTGGATGTCAGTCTGGTTGAGGGCGTGACCGAGGGTGAGTTCGTCATTCTGCACGTGGGGTTCGCCATCAGCCGCCTGGACCGCGCAGAGGCCGAGCGGACCCTGGCACTGTTCCGGGAGATGGGACTGGAGGGGGATGAATGAAGTATGTCAGTGAGTTCCGGGACGGGGGGCTGGCAGGGAGGCTGGCGCGCGCCATCACCGCTGAGGCCTGTTCCGGACGGGAGTACCGGATCATGGAGTTCTGTGGCGGCCATACCCACGCAATATCACGATACGGGCTGCGTGATCTATTGCCGGCATCGATTCGTTTCATTCACGGACCCGGCTGCCCGGTTTGTGTGCTGCCCATCGGCCGGATCGATAACGCTATCGATATTGCCCGGCGGCCTGACACCATCCTTTGCAGCTACGGTGACACCCTTCGGGTCCCGGCGTCAGGCGGGCAAAGCCTACTCAAGGCGAGGGCGGAGGGGGCGGACGTCCGCATGGTCTACTCCGCGCTGGATGCGCTGAGGATCGCACGCGCACACCCCGATCGCGAGGTGGTCTTCTTTGCCATCGGCTTTGAGACCACCACACCGCCGACGGCGGTCGCCGTAAAACAGGCCAGGGATGACAATCTTCAGAATTTCAGCGTCTTCTGCAATCACGTCCTGACGCCAGCGGCGATCCAGAACATCCTCGAAGCACCGGCGGTTCGCAATCTGGGCACGGTCCCCCTGGATGGCTTTATCGGTCCCTCCCATGTCTCCACGGTGATCGGTAGCCGTCCGTACGAGTATTTCGCAGCGGAGTACCAGAAGCCGGTAGTCATCGCCGGGTTCGAGCCGCTGGATGTATTGCACAGCGTGCTAATGCTGGTGCGCCAGCTCAATGAGGGACGGTTCGAGGTGGAGAATCAGTTTTCGCGCGCGGTGACGCGAAACGGTAACCGTAAGGCGCAGCAAGCGGTCGCCGACGTCTTTGAACTACGCGCCCGATTCGAGTGGCGGGGTTTGGGCGAAGTGCCTTACAGCGCTCTCCGCATCCGTCCCGACTACGCGGATCTGGATGCGGAGCATCGCTTCGGACTGAGCTACCGCTCGGTCCCTGATGCCAAGGCGTGTGAGTGCGGTGCCATCCTGCGTGGGCTCAAGCACCCGCTTGACTGCAAGGTGTTCGGGAACGCATGTACACCTGAGACCCCGCTCGGGTCCTGCATGGTCTCTGCCGAAGGGGCGTGCTCAGCCTATTTCACTTACGGGCGGTTCCAACAGACGGAGAAGGCATCGTGACCAGTGGCGCAAAACCCGGCTATGTCCGGCCCCTGAATTTCCGGCGAGGCAGCGTGGAGCTGGCCCACGGCGGTGGTGGTCGTGCCATGGCGCAGCTCATTGATGAGCTTTTCATGGCGGCCTTCGACAATCCTGCGCTTCGCAAAGGAAATGATCAGGCTGTTGTTGAGCCGCCGCCCGGCCGTTTGGTGGTGGCCACCGACAGCCATGTCGTCTCGCCGCTCTTCTTTCCCGGGGGGAATATCGGGAGCCTGGCAGTTCATGGGACGATCAATGATGTGGCGATGTGCGGGGCCCGTCCGCTGGCCTTGACCGCTGGTTTCATTCTCGAGGAAGGGTATCCGCTTGCCGATCTGCGCCGGATCGTGGAATCCATGTCGGAGGCAGCGAGTGCGGCGGGGGTATCGGTGGTGACCGGCGATACCAAGGTCGTCGAGCGGGGCAAGGGTGACGGGGTGTTTATCAACACGACGGGCATCGGCGTGGTGCCTCCGGGGCTGGAGCTGTCGGGGGATCGAGCCCGTCCTGGTGATCACGTACTGGTCAGCGGCCCCATCGGGGATCATGGTGTTGCCATTATGTCGCTGCGGGAAAGCTTAGGCTTCGAGGCCCCGATTACCTCCGATTCGGCCGCGCTGCATGAACTTGTGGCCGCCATGCTGGATGAGGTCCCGCAGGTGCGTTGCCTGCGGGATCCCACGCGCGGGGGAGTGGCGGCGACGCTGAACGAGTTGAGCCGCCAATCAGGCGTGGGAATAGTTATCCGGGAGGAGGCCCTGCCGATCCGCGAGGCGGTCGATGCCGCCTGTGAATTGCTCGGGCTCGATCCCTTGTACGTGGCGAATGAAGGCAAACTCTTGGCCATTTGTCCGCCGGATGCCAGCGAGCGCCTGCTAGCTGTGATGCGCGCTCATCCTTTGGGCTCTGATGCCGCCCTGATTGGGGAGGTGATAGAGGATAGTCATGGCTTCGTACAAATGGAAACAGCCTTCGGTGGAACAAGGAATGTGGATTGGATCGCGGGAGAGCAGCTTCCCCGCATCTGTTAACCGCAGCCGGGTGTGATCATTATGCGGATACTGTTACTGACCCACAGCTTCAACAGCCTGAGCCAGCGATTGTTTATTGAACTCCAGAAACTCGGGCATGAGGTGTCGGTGGAGTTCGATATCAATGACCAGGTTACGGCGGAGGCCGTGCGCCTTTTCCGGCCTGATCTGATCCTTGCCCCCTTCCTCAAGCGGGCCATCGCCGAATCCATCTGGCGGGAGCATCTCTGCTGGATTGTTCATCCCGGCCCTGCGGGTGACCGGGGGCCATCCTCGCTGGATTGGGCCATTCAGACCGGTGTCTCGACGTGGGGGGTCACCGTACTGCAAGCCGAGGCGGAGATGGACGCCGGGCCGGTTTGGGCCAGCGTGGAATTTCCCATGCGGGCCGCATGCAAAGGCCATCTCTACCGGCATGAGGTTGCCGACGCCTCAGTGACCGCGGTCCGGCAGGCACTCGAACGCCTGGAGAGCGACCGGTACACGCCACAGCGACTCGCCCTGGGGGAGGACGGCCGGCCAGGAGGATGGCGTCCCTTGATGAGGCAATCGGATCGCAGGATCGAATGGTCGCGGCACACCACCGCGGAGGTGCTGGCCCTGCTGCGGGCAGCGGACGGTCATCCTGGGGTACGTGACAGGCTGGCCGGGCTGCGGGTAAGGATGTACAACCCCTGGCCGGAGGGCGAGTTGCGCGGGGAGCCGGGCGCAATATTGGCCATTCGGGACGGTGCCGTGTGCCTCGGCACGGTTGATGGGGCGGTTTGGGTAACCCATTTGTGCCGTGACGACGCTTCCGGCAATGGTGGCCTCAAGCTCCCGGCCGCCCAGGTATTGGGTGATCGTATTGCGGATGTGCAGGAGGCGCCCCTGGACGCCTTTGAAAACCCGGACTATCCAACCTGGCAGGAGATCCGCTACCGGGAACGCAATGGCGTCGGTTACCTGTACTTCGATTGCCATAATGGGGCACTGAGCGTCGATCAGTGCCGTCGCCTTACAGCAATATGTCGCCGGGTCAAGGCAAGCCCGCCCCGGGTACTGGTGCTGATGGGCGGGGCCGATTTCTGGTCTAACGGCATCCATCTGCACCGTATCGAGGCGGATGATCATCCAGCTGAGGCCTCGTGGGGCAATATCAATGCCATGAACGATCTGACCCGTGAGATCGTTGAGCTGGTTGAGTGCCCGGTGGTGGCGGCTTTGCGTGGCAACGCGGCGGCCGGAGGTGTCTTCTTCGCCTTGGCGGCTGATTATGTCTGGGCCGTCGATGGTGTGGTATTGAACCCCCATTACAAGAATATGGGTAACCTTTATGGGTCGGAGTATTGGACATACCTGTTACCACGCCGGGTCCGGCATGGTGACCGGGCAGTGCTGCTGGAGCAGCGACTTCCGATGGGGGTATGGGAAGCGCACCAGGTGGGGGTTGTGGACGAGGTGCTGAGTAGGGATGGCGCGGAGGCTGATATCCAGGCCCGCGCTGAAGCCTTGGCCTCGGACCCCAATTGGTCTGGTATTGTGCGGTCCAAGAGGGTGCAACGTGCCCGCGACGAGGCACGGAAACCGCTGGCCCGCTACCGGGAGGAGGAGATGACCGAGATGCAACTGAATTTTTTCGGCTTTGATCCAAGTTATCACGTGGCGCGTTTCAATTTCGTACACCGCCGTCCCTTGTCACGAACGCCGATACATCTGGCGCGCCACCGGGACCAAAGGCTCAATGCGCTCACTGCGGATGCATCATGACGGGAGGGCCGCCCACCATTCTGGTGGTCGATGACGAACCCCGTGCGTTGCAGACCCTTCGACGGGTGTTGGACGAAGACTTTCGGGTGCTGACCGCGAACGACGCCGAAGAGGCCATCGCCGTACTCGAGACCGAATTCGTCCAGGTGGTGCTTTCCGACCAGCGCATGCCGGGGACCACCGGGGTGGAGCTGTTACGCAGGGTGCGTACGCGCTGGCCCGACGTGGTGCGTCTGATCATCTCCGGTTACACCGATCCCGCGGATATGATGTCGGCCATTAACGATGCGGGCATCTACCAGTTCGTGCATAAGCCCTGGCAGCCCGAAGGGCTGCTGCTTACGGTGAAGCGTGCTGCGGAGCTGCATCGACTTCAGCAGCAGAACGAACTGCTCAACCTCGAACTGCGCTCCGCTGAGCCGGTGCTGCGTGAGCGCGTCCGGACCAAGCGGGAATGGGCGCGGGAGTCCGTCCTGCACCGGGACCTCATCACCCGGGCTGAGGACAGTCCTATGAATGAGGTTTGTCGGCTCGCCTATAAGGTGGCCGCCTATAACATCCCGGTGATGCTGACGGGTGCGTCCGGAACGGGTAAGGAGCTGCTGGCGCGCGCAATCCATTATCGAAGCAGTCGGCACGATCAGCCGTTCGTGGTGGAGAACTGTGCCGCCTTGCCGGAGCAACTGCTTGAGAGTGAGCTGTTCGGGCATAAGCGTGGAGCCTTCACCGGAGCACACGAAGATCGTCAGGGCCTCTTTCAAAGGGCGGACGGCGGGACTATCTTCCTGGATGAGATCGGCGAGACCTCACCTGGTTTTCAGGTCAAGTTGTTGCGCGTCCTCCAAGAGGGTGAGATCAGACCCGTCGGTAGTTCCCAGACGGTGCGGATCGATGTCCGGGTAATCTCTGCGACCAACCGCGATCTTCAGGAGGAAGTTCGTCAGGGGAACTTTCGTGAGGACCTGTTTTATCGGTTGAGCGCTTTTCAGTTGCATATCCCCCCTTTGCGTGAGCGACCGATGGACATTCCGTTGCTGGCGGACTATCTGCTCGGGGAGGTTAGCCGGGTACTGGACAAGCCGGTGCTTGGGTTCGACCAAGAGACACTAGCTTGTCTGCGCCGTTACCACTGGCCGGGCAACGTCCGGCAACTGCAGAATGAGATTTTGCGCATGGTGGCATTAACTGAGGACGGTCGGCTGAGTGCCGATTTGCTGTCGGCCGCCGTGGTGCGGGGCGGGACCGAGGATGACCAAGCCGAGTTGGATCATCTCTCCAGGCTTGATGGCAGTCTCAAGGATCGTATTGAGCAACTGGAAGCGGCGATCATCCGTGAAGTCCTGACCCGCCTGCGATGGAATAAGTCCCGCGCGGCCGAGGAACTCGGGCTCTCCCGAGTCGGTCTGCGTGGCAAGCTGCAACGTTACGGCATTGAGGACACATCATCATGATGCGGTTGAACGCCCGCCCGCTCAATGTGCTCTGGTTGCAGTCCGGAGGGTGTGGCGGATGCACAATGTCTCTGCTGTGTGCTGACACGCCGGATCTTTTTGGTGAGTTGGCCGGCATGGGTATCAATCTGCTCTGGCACCCCTCGCTCAGTGAGCCGTCCGGCCGGGACGTTCGGGAGATACTCGATGCCTGTCTGCGCGGTGAACTGACGCTGGACGTGCTTTGTCTGGAGGGCGCCGTGATGTGCGGCCCCGGTGGGACCGGCAGGTATCACCTGTTTGCCGGAACCGGCCGACCTATGAGGGATTGGGTGAGGGATTTGGCCGAAGTGGCGGACTACACCGTTGCGGTGGGAAGTTGCTCGGCCTATGGGGGAATCTCAGCTGCAGGACATGCCCCGGGTGAAATGCCTGGCTTGCAGTATGAATCGGATCTGGTCGGTGGCCTCTTGGGCGCCGATTTCCGATCCAAGGCCGGCCTTCCGGTGATTAACCTGGCGGGCTGCCCGACCCATCCGGAGTGGGTCACGGAAACCCTAATGGCGGTGGCAATGGGGCTTCTGGATGAGGATGCTCTGGATGAATGGCGGCGGCCCCGCTTTTATGCCGACCACTTGGTTCACCACGGTTGTGCACGTAACGAGTACTACGAATTCAAGGCGAGCGCGGAAAAGCCCTCTGACCTTGGCTGCATGATGGAGCACCTGGGCTGCAAGGGGACCCAGGCCCACGCCGATTGCAATATCCGGCCCTGGAATGGGCAGGGCTCCTGCCTTCGTGGCGGTTACGCGTGCATTAGTTGCACGGAGCCGGGGTTTCAGGACCCCGGTCACGGCTTCCTGAGCACCCCCAAGGTGGGAGGCATCCCCGTGGGCTTGCCGACC
This sequence comes from Alkalilimnicola ehrlichii MLHE-1, assembly GCF_000014785.1. Classification (NCBI taxonomy): domain Bacteria; kingdom Pseudomonadati; phylum Pseudomonadota; class Gammaproteobacteria; order Chromatiales; family Ectothiorhodospiraceae; genus Alkalilimnicola; species Alkalilimnicola ehrlichii. The sequence goes on along the minus strand of NC_008340.1, from coordinate 2,283,456 downwards.
GATATGCCTAAGGCTTGGTTTGTGGCGTTGGCGGCACTGTCCAAGTCGGCCACTCCGGAGCGGCTCCGGCGCAATGCCGTCGCCGACCATCAGGTCGTACGGCCCAAGAACCGAAAGACGGGGTTGAAATGAGTCGTGTGGTGGTCGGCCCGTTTAATCGCGTGGAAGGGGACCTGGAGGTCACTCTGGACGTTCGCGATGGGTATGTGCATCAGGCATGGGTTAACTCGCCTCTATACCGCGGGTTCGAGCGGGTGCTGCTGGGACGGGAGCCGCTGGATGCCCTGGTCTTTGCACCGCGCATCTGTGGAATCTGTTCCGTATCGCAGTCTGTCGCCGCTGCCAGCGCACTGGCAGACCTGGCTGGAGCGCAGATGCCTCGGAACGGGGCGTTGATACGAAACCTGATACATGCGGCCGAGAATCTGGCGGACCACTTCACTCATTTTTATCTCTTTTTCATGCCCGATTTTGCCCGGGAAGACTACGCGGATCGCACCTGGCACTCGGCGGTACAGACCCGGTTTCGGGCGGTGCGTGGCCAGGCCCCGGCCCAGGCCCTGCCAGCCCGGGCGCGCTTCCTGACCCTGATGGGGCTATTGGCCGGTAAGTGGCCGCACACCCTGGCCATTCACCCAGGTGGCGCCTCCCGGGCAGTGGAGCCGGCCGAGAGGCTTCGACTGCTCGCGATAGTGCGGGAGTTTCGCACCTGGCTGGAGCGTCACCTGTTTGGTGACCGGCTGGAGTGTGTACTCGCCTTGGAGAGTCCGGCGGCACTTGAGGCCTGGCGGGCACGGCCTGGCCCCGCCCAGGGTGATTTCGCCGGGTTTCTTCGCCTGGCGGATGATCTGGATCTGGTATCGCTGGGGCGGAGTCCGGGTGGCTTTCTAAGTTATGGGAGCTACCCCATTGGCGATGAAACCGCTTTCGCACCTGGCCAGTGGGTGGACGGGCAGGTGCAGCCTTTGAATACTGAAGCCATTGACGAAGACCTGACGAGCGCCTGGCTGTCCGGGCCGGGGAAACCGGCACATCCTCTTCACGGCGTGACAGAACCTGTGGTGCAGAAGGCCGACGCCTATAGTTGGTGCAAGGCACCGCGGATGGGCGGGGCCGTGGTGGAGACGGGGGCACTCGCCCGTCAGTTGGTGGATGGGCAACCGCTGATTCGCGCACTGGTGGCGGAAAGCGGTGGTAACGTGCGTAACCGAGTGATTGCCCGCCTGATTGAACTGGCGCGAGTTCCGCCATTGATGGAGCATTGGGTGAGATCACTGCAACCGGGCGAGCCCTGCTATGCCGATTACACCCTGCCCGGCGAGGGCGTCGGGGTCGGTTTGACCGAGGCGGCCCGCGGTAGCCTGGGCCACTGGCTCACGGTTAGAAACGGCATGATCAGCAATTATCAGATCATTGCGCCGACGACGTGGAACTTTTCGCCTCGGGATCACGCCGGTGTGCCCGGGCCGCTGGAGCAGGCGCTGGTAGGGACACCTGCTGCGGATGCGGGGGAGTCGGTAGCGGTCCAGCATGTGGTGCGGTCGTTTGATCCCTGTATGGTGTGTACCGTGCACTGACTAGCGGAGGCCCGAACGGGCGATGGGTGAACGTTCAAGACATCGACGTGGGGCGGAGACCCTGCTCAATCAGGCCATGTCGCCCGGGGCAGGGCAGACCGATTCCGAGGGCAGCTTCGACGAGCAAACCTGGCTGGAAGTCATCCATCGGATGGATGAGGTCTACAGCGAACTGCTGGAGAACGAGACGGAGCTCGAGCGCAAGAATGCAGAACTGGAGCGCTCCCAGCAGTTTCTCTTTAGTGTGCTCTCCGCCATGTCGGATGTCCTGGTGGTGTGCGATCACCAGGGGCGGGTCCAGCGGGTGAACCCGGCTATGGAACAGCTGGTAGGAGAGGGTAGCGATGTACTGGTGGGGCGGCCGCTGCGGGATCTCCTTGCCGATCAGGCATCCCGTGATCGCCTGTTGACCAGGGGCGTTTTTGAGCATGCCGAGGCTGTGGCGGTTAATGATTGCGAGGTCAACTTCGTTGATCACCGGGGCGGCCATAACCCGGTGGCGGTGAACTGTGCGCCTCTGCGTGACCGGATCGGACGGATTCAGGGATTGGTTTTGATCGGGCGGCCGGTCGGCGAACTGCGACAGGCTTACCATGACTTAAGTGAGGCCCATGAGAGCTTGAAGCGGACCCAACAGCAACTCATTCAAAGCGAAAAGCTGGCATCGATCGGTCAGCTGGTTGCCGGTGTGGCCCATGAGCTGAACAATCCCATTAGCTTTGTCGTGGGTAATGCCTTCGCCCTGAAGCGTTATCTCGGGCGTCTTGAGGAGTATCTGGGCGCCATCCACCGGGGAGTGAGCGCGGAAGAGCAGCAACGCCTGAGGAGTAAACTCCGCATCGACTACGTCCTGGAGGATATTGCGCCGCTACTCGAGGGGACAGTCGAAGGGGCTGAGCGCACGCACGATATCGTGGATGCCTTGAAACGTTTTGCAGCAGTAGACCGGGATGCGGATCAGGTGTTTGATCTGCGGGAGGTGGTGGAGCGATCAGTGCATTGGGTGGAGAAGGCGGTATCCCACCCCGTTTCCGTTGTCCATGCCTTGCAGCAGCCGTACTGGGTCCGTGGCTCACAGGGGCAGATGCAGCAGGTGGTCGTTAACCTCGTGAGCAACGCGGTTGATGCCTTGCAGGGGTGCCCGGATCCAGTGTTGCGAATCTCCGGTCATGTGGTGGATGGAATGGTAGAGCTCTGGTTCCACGATAACGGGCCAGGGATTGATGAGGAGGCATTGGGGCGGATATTTGATCCCTTTTTTTCCACCAAACCCGTGGGGAAGGGAACCGGACTGGGGCTCTCGGTCAGCTTTGGGATAGTGGAGCGTCATGGGGGCCAGCTAAGCGGCGACAACCATGTCCAAGGCGGGGCGTTGTTCCGCCTGCGGCTGCCGTTGGAGACAGATGAGAGCAGCGTGGGGTGTCCGGATGAGTGAGCGGGTGACGGTCTCATTGGAAAGCGGATTGGCGGCCGAGTTCGATAACTTTCTGGAGAGGCGGGGGTATAACAACCGGTCCGAGGCTGTTCGCGACCTGATCCGTGGTGCGCTAGGCTCCGAGGCACTCGATGAGCGTCCGGATACGCCGTGCGTTGGGGTGCTGACCTATCTTTATGACCACAAAGAGCGTGAACTGGCCAAGCGGTTAACCGAGGCCCATCATGCACATTTCGATCTGACGGTGACGACGTTGCATATGCACGTGGATCACGACCTCTGTGTGGAGGCGGTCATGCTCAAGGGAGAGGCTGCTCAGATTGAAGGGTTTGCCGAGTCAGTCATGGCCAGGCCCGGTATACAGCATGGCCGTTTGCACCGTATCCCGATGATCGCTCGCAAGACGCCTTGAAAAACGCTTCGGTCGCCCCCATCCCGAGTTGCATCCGACGATGCCTGCCCACGTATGAGCAGACATTATTGCCACCAAGACTTGGGAAAAGAGGGAGCCCATGGCGACAGACGCACACAAGGAAACCCTGGAGTTCCAGGCCGAGGTGCAGCAGCTCCTGCACCTGATGATCCACTCGCTCTACTCCAACAAGGACATCTTCCTCCGCGAGCTGATCTCCAACGCCTCGGACGCCATCGACAAGCTCCGCTTCCAGTCCCTGCAGGATGAATCCCTGCTCGAGGGCGAGGGCGACCTGCGTATCCGCGTCTCCGTGGACAAGGACGCCCGCACCATCACCGTGGCCGACAACGGCATCGGCATGACCCGCGACGAGGTGGCGGAGAACCTGGGTACCATTGCCCGCTCCGGCACCAAGGCCTTCCTGGATCAGCTCACCGGCGACCAGCAAAAGGACGCCAAGCTGATCGGCCAGTTCGGCGTGGGCTTCTACTCGGCCTTCGTGGTGGCCGAGCACGTCACCGTGCATACCCGCAAGGCCGGCCTGGGCGCCGAGCACGGGGTGCGCTGGTCCTCCGACGGCAAGGGCGCCTACACCCTGGAGAACGAGGAAGTGGCGGAGCGCGGCACCCGGGTGGTGCTGACCCTGCCCGAATCCCAGAGCGAATACCTGGACGACTGGCGGCTGAAGGGCATCATCCGCCGCTACTCTGACCACATCGACGTGCCCATCCAGATGCCGGCCCAGGCCGAGGACAAGGACGAGCCGGAAGATGAGGCCGAAAAGGCGGAAGCCGCCGAGACCTGGGAGACGGTGAACAACACCAACGCCCTGTGGATGCGCCCCAAGTCGGAGATCAGCGACGACGACTACAAGGCCTTCTACAAGCACGTGGCCCACGACTTCGACGACCCCATGGTCTGGCTGCACAACCACGTGGAGGGGCGCCAGTCCTACACCTCGCTGCTCTACATTCCGAAGAACCCGCCCTTCGACCTCTACGAGCGGGAGCCGGCCCACGGCATCAAGCTCTACGTGCGCCGGGTCTTCATCATGGAGGACACCGAGAAGCTGATGCCGCGCTACCTGCGCTTCGTGCGTGGCCTGGTGGACTCCGACGACCTGCCGCTCAACGTCTCCCGCGAGCTGCTCCAGCACAACCCGCTCCTGGACAAGATCCGCAGCGCCTCGGTCAAGCGCATTCTCGACCGCCTGGAGAAGATGGCCAAGAACGAGCCGGAGCAGTACGCCGAGTTCTACGGCAACTTCGGCAAGGTGCTGAAGGAGGGCGTGGCCGAGGACTTCGCCAACCGCGAGCGCATCGCCAAGCTGCTGCGCTTCTCCACCACCCAAGACGAGAATGAGACGCCGGATGTCAGCCTGGACGACTACATCGCCCGTATGAAAGAGGGCCAGGAGGCCATCTACTACGTCACCGCCGAGAGCTTCAACGCCGCCCGCAACAGTCCCCACCTGGAGGTGTTCCGCAAGAAGGGGGTCGAAGTGCTGCTGCTGCCCGACCCGGTGGACGAGTGGGTCATCACCCACCTGAATGAATACGACGGCAAGCCGCTGAAGTCGGTGGCCAAGGGCGGCCTGGACCTGGGCGAGCTGGAGGACCAGGCGGAGAAGAAGGCCGCGGAAGAGGCCACCGAAAGCCACAAGGACCTGCTGGAGAAGCTCAAGGGCGCGCTGGAGGACAAGGTGAGCGAGGTGCGGGTCTCCACCCGCCTGACCGACTCCCCGGCCTGCCTGGTGGTGGGCGAGTACGACTTCGGCATGGGCATGCAGCGGTTGCTCAAGGCCGCCGGCCACGCTATGCCCCAGGGCAAGCCGGCGCTGGAGATCAACATCGACCACCCCATCGTTCAGCGCATGGACACGGGGCTGGACGATGCCCGCTTCAGCGATTGGGCGGCGGTGCTCTACGACCAGGCCCTGCTCACCGAGGGCGGGCAGCTGGAGGACCCGGCCGCCTTCGTCAAGCGGGTCAACGCCCTGCTCACCGAGCAGGCCCGGGCCGGCGAAGCAAAGAGCAACGCCGCCCGCGGGGACTGATCCGTCAGCAACACCGGGGTGCGGGGCGCATGGGTCGCCCCGCACCGGCTTGCCCCCCGCCTCCTTTCAGAACTGCGCCTGTTGCCGGCGTACCTCCACCATCCGCTCTGATGCCGCCACCGCGTCCCTTAGCGTGTGGACCCCCCGTTCGCGCAGTAGCGGTAACAGGCAGGCGAAGACCCGTGCCGTGACCAGGGCATCGCCCCAGGCGGTGTGCTGCGCGGTCACCTCCACCCCAAGCCGAGCGGCGATGGCCTCGAGGGTGTGGTCCGCGGTGTGGTCGTGGAGAAAGACCGAGAGCAGCAGCGTGTCCAGAACCGGGTTGTCGAAGCGCACGCCGCAGCGCCGCTCCTTCAGTCGGATGAACTTCATGTCGAAGGCGGCGTTGTGGGCGACCAGCACTGAGTCGCCGACGAAGGTGTGGAATCGCGGCAGTACCGTTTCGATGCGGGGCTTATCCGCGACCGTCGTATCGTGAATGCCGTGGAACAGGATCGAGCTGCGGGGGATGGTCCGGCCGGGGTTGACCAGTTGCTCGAAGCGCTCGCCGTCCAGGAGGCGGCCATTGACCATTCGCACCCCGGCGATGGAGACGATCTCGTCACCCTCCGCTGGAGACAGGCCGGTGGTCTCGGTGTCGAACACCACGTAGTTCAACGCGTCCAGGGGCCGGTCGAGGAGAGCGCCCTGGTCCGCGGCCTGGTCGATGAGAGAGAAGTCATAGAATTCCGGGCGCGGGGGGAGGCTCTCCCCGGGCGGGTTCCATTGCCGGCTGGAGGCAGGCAACGGGATGCGCAGGCACGCCCACCCCGGCGTTCGCCGGTCCCGTTGACTCCAGGCCAGGCTGTTGTGCCGCTCGAGCACGGCGCGGGCGTTCAATTCCCCTATGGCCTCCGGCAACGGGGTCTCAAGCCACTGCTCTAGGGTGGGGCCCGGCACCGGCTCGCCCGCCCAGGAGATGTCCAGGTACACCCGGCGGTTGCCCATCAGCGCCTCGATGCGCACGGCCAGGACGCCGTGGTCCCGTCCCAGACGGTGCAACAGATGGGTGAGCACGAGTCCGATGGCGTGGCTCTCCGCATGGAGCCATAGGGGCAGGCCAGCCAGCGCCACGCGGGGCAGGGTGTCGCGGTGGCGCAGCAACACGCTGTCCACCAAATCGTCGCTGCTGATATCGGCCATGGTCCAGGGGGCGGAGACGTTCTCCTGAGTGGCCTCCGCGATTTGTTCGAAGCGCTGGACCAGCACGTGGCTCTCTTTGGCCAGGATGTCGATGAACCGGCGTCGGCGGGCATCGTCGATCTGCGGGTACTCGTTGAGCAGCTCCGCCGCCACCGACACCGCGGCCAGGGGCGAGCGCAGGGCCTCCACGGCGCTGCGCAGGGCTTGGTCACGGCGGGCCACGCCTTCGATCCGGCGGGTGATGTCCTCCAGGGTGATGACGAAGGCCGAGCGCAGCGGGCCGTGGGTCGGCAGCAGACTCATCTGGCAGCGGAGCAGGGCGCCGTCATCGACCGTGGTACAGACGAACTCCACCCCCTCGTCCATGACCGGGTCGTCCGAATCCTGGCGCAGTCGGTGTTGCAGCAGTTGTCGGGGGTGCTCAACGGCGGCTGGGTTCAACAGTTCATGGATGGAGCGGCCAAGCCCCAGGGCGTCGCTGTGGAGCAGCTCACCGGCGGCGGGGTTGTAGAGCAGGATCCGTCCGTCGGCATCACAGACCACGACCCCCTGCCGGATGGCGCGCAGCACCACCTCCAGCCGCGCCTTCTGCGCCTCGGCCTGTTCGGCGGCCGTGGCCGCGGCGGCCTCTACCTCCCGGCGCCGGACCTGCAACTGGCGGGCGAGGTTGCGCAGCGTCCCGGGCAACTCGCCGAGCAGGTGCACCGACGGCAGCTGAAGCCGGTGATCGGGGTTGGTGTAGGCCAGTATGGCCGCATCGCGGGCCAGCGCGGACAGGGAGCGCAGCACGGTGGCATCCAGCAACAGCCAGATGGCCGTGATCGCCGCCAGCAGGAGCAGCCCCGCAGCGCCGAAGGCGACCACCAGCGGTGTTGGGTCGGCGCCGGCGGGCAGCGCGGAGAGGGAGAGATAGGCGAGGCCGAGCAACAGCCCTGTCAGCAGAACAGCCAGCCCCATTGCCGGCGCCCAGAACAGCAGTCGGCGGCTGGTGTGGCCGGTAGGCGTGGCGTGCCGGCCGAGCAGACCCCGGCTGATCCGCTCCACCCAGTGTTCACTATGATCAGAGACAGACATGGTCTTCGTGCCTCCTCAGAAGATCTGTCCGGTGATGTCATTGCGCGCCTGGTCGCGCAAGCGGCGAATTCGCTTCAGGGCCTCTTTCAAGGCTTGCCGCTCCTCCGCCGGCAGGGCCGTCGGGTCGAGGAAATAGTCCGCTGTCTGCCCTTCGTGCAGTTGCCGGAGCTGGTGGCGCAGGACTTGGTCCGCCAGGGTGTCCATGGCTGTCTGCAGGGCTTGGTGGTCGGCCTCGGTGAGCGCCCCCCGACGGTGGAGGCCCCGTAAGCGCCCCCGGGTGCTGAGCGCCGGGACACGGTGGTAAAGGGCCAACTGCCGTGCGGCGGTGATGAAGGGGAGCAGGGCCGTGTGCTTGAGGTTGATGCAGCCCCGGTGGGGATCGGACCGGCCCATAGTGACAAAGCGGTTGAACCACCCCAGTCCGACACCGCGGTCGCCATGGGCCATGACCGTGGCCTTCAGGAACGCTGCTGTGGCCAATTGCCGGGTCAGCGCTGTGCGCAGGGCGCGGGCCAGCGCCGGGGCCCCAAACAGGGGGCGGCAGTCCAGCAGTACGTCGGCGAGGCAGAGGCTGACGGTATCGGCCCGCCGCGCCCAGGTGGTGATCTGCTGCGTCCACTGCCCCAGCGTTTTGCGCCAGAGCGGGTTGGTGCACATGACGTCGCCGGTATCACGGGGAAAGCCGGCGGCCTCCAGGCGCTCCACCAGGTGGCTGCTGTAGCAGCGGAACCAGGCATCGACCGCGTCATGATCCCGGTCGGGGTAGTCCGCCAGGACCATGCCATGGTCCTGGTCCGGCCCCAGGAAGTGCTCGTCACGGGCGCCTGAGCCCATCACCAGCAGACAGAAGCGCACCGGCGGCGGTCCGGCGCCACGCCGGAGCGCCACGGCCACCGCCTGTCGGGCGAGCCGGCGGATGACTGTATTGTTCAGGGTGGTAAGCCGGCGCTGTATGCGACCCGCGGGCAGGCCCCGGGCCCGGAGCTGTGCCACCAGCCGCTGCTGTGCCGCGGTGATCTGCGTTGGGTCCCCCGCCCCCCGCGGCCGGCGGGCCGCCTCCAGCCGAACCGCGATCAGCTGACGCTCGGGCTCCGGGGCGCACCGGTGGTCTCCGTTCCGGGGCGACTGGGTCACGTCAGGCATCAGTCAGCACCCCGCTAAAGGCCGAAGACGCCTTGCACCCGGTCCTGGAACCGGCGAATGGCGCGCAGGCTGGTGACCAACGCCTGGCGCTGCATCTCGTCCAGCGCGTCCGGGGCGATGTACTTGTCCGGGCGCCGGCCCTCGCCCCACTGCCGAAGCTGGTGGTCCAGTAGCAGGCCCAGCAGGGCCTCCTGGGCGGCCACCAACGAATCCACCTTGTCCGGCGTGAGCACGCCTTGGTGGCGCAGGGCCTGCAAGCGGGCCAGGGTGCCGGTCGCCCGCACCTGGTGGCCAAGGGCGTAAATGCGGCAGCCATTGGCCAGGATGCGCATGCCGTTGCGTTTGATATCGACCCGACCCCGGGCCTCTTCGCGCTCGGAGGTGACCAACCGGTTGAACAGCCCGAGCGCCGGTGTGCCCTCGGCATCGTCGGCGGCCATGAACCGCAGCAGCTTTCGGTGCTGCGCAAAGGCCTCCAGAACCGCCCGCCAGAGCGCATCCACCAGGCCGGCATCGCCCTGCAGCAGTTCAAAGTCCAGGAAGATATTGGCCCAGCGGGCCCGGTCTCCGTTCGGGTGTCGTGTCGCCGTCATGACCCATTGCCGCCACTGACCTAGTTGACGGTGCCATACCGGCGTGCGGGCCATGATGTGACCCTGGCACCAGTCGTAGCCCAGGGCGTCCAGCCGGTGATTCAGGCGATCAGCAAAGGTGTCGAACCAACGCCGCTCGCGGTCGTCGAGGGGGCTCGGCTCCGTCTCGCCAGGCCGGTTATCGGCGATGATCAGGGCGTTGTCCTGATCCGGATTGAGCAGCGACTCCCGCCGGGCCAGCGATCCCATGACCAGCAGGGCATAGCGCCGGGGCGGGGGGCCGAGACCTTCCGATGCCAACTCCGTGAGGAGTATCTCGACGCAGCGTCGCTGGAGCTGCAGGTGGAATTCACTGAGCTGGGTTACCGCCCGGCTGGCCTCGCGGTTGGCCTCACGCGCCTGGCGGGCGACGCTGGGTAACTCGGCGGCGAGGGCCTGCAGGTCGGCCAGGGTGCCCGTACGCTCCACCCGGTCACGCAACAGGGTCTGGTGGGCGCGGATGGTCTCGATGAGGTTGCTCTGCGAGAGCATGCCCAGGGGGCGGTCGTTTTCCGCCACCACCAGGTACTTCAGCGCCTCCCGTGCCTGGATCTCCTCCGCCTGCCACAGGGCGGCATCCGGCGAAATGCGCCTGGCCGGCATGGCGGCGGTGGACAGCTGCGCATCCGGGCTCTGGCGTTCGATGAGCAGCCGGTGGGCGAGGGATTTGATGGTGGCCAGCCCGATCAGCCGGTCCTGCCCGTCCACCACCCCCAGGCTGCCGATGCCGCGGGCGGCCATGAGCTGGTACGCCTCAGTCAGGCTGGCGCCACCTGGCAGGCAGACCAGGGGCGCGGTCATGGCCCAGCGGACGGGCTGTGAAAGGGCGCCCACCGCCCCGGTGCGCCACTGGGCGGTCCCGGCGCGGATGCGGTCGGCAATGATGTGACTCAAGGCGTCGGCGAGGGCAGGGTGCTCCCGCTCCAGGCACCGTACAGCGCTGAACGGTACCTCGATGAGCTGGCAGGGCCCCGCGGCCCGGGCGGTCAGGGAGTAGGGCTCGTCGTCGAAGTAGCTGGAGAGACCGAGCAGCGCCACGGCCTCGTACAGGGTGCTACTCCCGTCGGTGCCGGTCAGGGTGACGCGACCGTCGTAGACAATGTACAGGATATTCTTATCCGGCTCCCCGATGCGGAAGATGACCTCGTCATCCTCTAGGCGGTGTTCGGTGCCGTGAGCCAGCAGGGCGCCCAAGGCTTCGTTGTCCACGGCACCGAAGGCCTCTGCCGAGGCCAGGCGTTCGATCTCCATGTGATGTCAGTCCTCTGGATCTGCTTAAGGATCGGGATCCATCGTGGTGTGCCGTCAAAGATAGCCGCTTTCGCGATGAATGTAGACTGACAAAAAAGTGCCTGTGGCCCAAGTGTTTAATCCCCTTTTTTTCTTTTTGTGTGGGCAAAAAATAAGGGGTCCTCGGGTATTTTTCCCCTTCGTTTAGAGGATCGTTAAAGTTTTTTTGGAGTGGTGCTAATAAAGTGGAGTGAAGTCGCAAAAAAGTAAAAAATCTACGCAAAAACAGGATGTTGGAAAACTCCATTCGCTAGACTAGAATCCGGAGCAGAGTGGGCTGGAACCGGTTTTCTCGTCATTTCGAGTTCGGGACAGTGCTGCTCTGCAGTATAAATAAGTTGAATATATGATGGAGGGGAGAAGTAATGGAACCCAAGGCCATATGGCTTTTGGTTTTCGTCGGCCTCTATTGGGGGTACTGTATCTTCTGGGGCATCAAGGGTGCCCTGGCGACGAAAACCGCCAGTGATTATTTCATTTCCGGGCGGTCGGTGCCCATGTGGGTGTTCATACTCGCAGCCACCGCCACATCCTGGTCGGGGTGGACCTTTGTCGGTCACCCCGGCCTGCTTTACATGACCGGGCTGCAGTACGGTTTCATTGGGCTGTACGCCATCGGCATCCCCATCTCCGGTATGTTGTTCCTCAAGCGGCAGTGGATGATCGGGCGCCGCTGGGGGTTCGTCACGCCGGGAGAGATGTACGGGACCTACTTCCGCAGCAATGCCATCATTTGGCTGGTGGTCATCGTCGCCACCATCTTCGCGATTCCCTATCTGGGTATCCAACTGCGGGCCTCCGGGTTCCTGTTCAACATCCTCACTGACGGTGCCCTGGGCACCAACGTGGGGATGTGGGCGCTCTCTGCCATCGTGTTGTTCTACGTCGCCTCCGGCGGTCTTCGGGCGGTGGCCTACGTGGACGCCATGCAGTGTGTCCTGCTGCTGTTCGGCATGACCGCGATCAGCTTCGTGGCCATCAACTACATGGGCTCCATCGGCGAGCTGTCACGGGCGATCGCCGCGGCGAGCCAGTGGGACCTGATCACCGGTGGGCAGGAGGCTGGTCGACCGGGGCTTACGCCGGCTGGGCACAGCGGCTACGTGGCGACACCCGGGGTGATCCAGTGGGTCAGCAACGTCGGGGATGCGACCGGTGGTGCCTGGACCTCGGTGATGGTGCTCAGCTACATGATGAGCATGGCCGGCATCATGGCCTCGCCCTCCTTCACCATGTGGGCCTTCTCCAACAAGGACCCGCGGCCGTTCGCCCCGCAGCAGACCTGGGCCTCGGCCCTGATCTCCGGTGCGGTGATCGTGGTGCTGCTGGCGGTGCAGGCCATGGCCGGTCACGGCCTGGGGGCCAACACGGACCTGGCCCGCGACGTCCACAACCCGGCCTATGAGGAGACCCTGGGGCAGTACCGGGATCTGTACGACAGCCGGGAGGATGTGGTGCTGCAGCGTGGCCTGATCGCGACCTTCAACCCGGAGTTGAGCCGCGGCGAGGTCAACCAGATGATCGATGACGGTCTGGTGGCCCTGCGTGCCGGGGAGGACCCGCGTGAAGTGGCCGGTTGGGTGGACCTGCGCCGCGAGGGTGGTGGTGACACCGGCCTGGTGCCGCAGCTGATGGGCCTGTTGGAGGGGGTGGCCCCCTGGTTTGTGGGTCTGCTGGCGGTTTGTGCGCTGGGTGCGTTCCAGTCCACGGGTGCGGCCTACATGTCCACGACATCCGGGATCTATACCCGCGATGTGCTCCGGCGGTTCATCAACCCCAATGTCAGTCACAACGTTCAGAAGCAAGTGGGTCGCATCGTCGTGGTCATCCTGGTGTTTGCGGCGTTGATGGTGGCGACCTTCACCACGGACGCCTTGGTGTTGCTGGGCGGTACCGCGGTGGCACTGGGCCTGCAGATGTGGGTGCCGCTGATCGCGGTCTGCTACTGGTCGTGGCTGACCCGGCAGGGCGTGGTGGCTGGCCTGATCGTCGGTATCCTGGCCGTGCTGTTCACCGATAACATGGGCCTGGCACTGGCCAGCACGCTGGGGCTGGATCTGCCCTGGGGCCGTTGGCCGCTCACCATCCACTCCGGTGGTTGGGGTATTGTGCTGAACATGGGTGTGGCCATTGCGGTGTCGGCGTTCACCCAGGATGCCCGCGAGATGGAACACAAGGAGACGTTCCACAAGTGGCTGCGGGAGCACGCCGGGGTGCCGCAGGATAAGCGCCGGCTCATCCCGGTGGCCTGGGGCATCGTTGCGGTGTACTACATCTTCGCCATCGGCCCGGGCAACATCATCGGGACCTACCTGTTCGGTAACCCGAGTGATCCGTCGACCTGGTGGGTGTTCGGCTTCCCGTCCATCTACGTCTACCAGATCCTGTGCTGGCTGTTCGGCGTGTTCATGATGTGGTTCCTTTGCTACAAGATGGAGATGAGCACCGTGCCGAAGAAGGAGATCGAGATCCTCTACGACGAGGATGCGGTCAGCAGCCCGGATGTGAGGCAACCAGAGCCTGCGCCGGCCAAGAGCTGAGCGGTGTTGGAAGCGACGGGTCGGCCCTGGCTGGCCCGTCGTTCTGCTTTTAGGAGGTGTCGATGACGCCATTCACGTTCGCAATGTACGTCATTGCCTTTGCAATCCTTTTGTCGTTTCCGGTGCGACACTTGATTTTTAATTTCAGCGTTCGCCGATTGCAGATTCGGGTGCAGCGGGAGCTGTCGGAGGAAGAACTGGCCGGACAAAAAAGGCGCGCCTGGGTGTTGGCCACCTTCATCAGTATCTCGTTCTCCTTCATTTTCAGCCTCAATATCGTGGGTATGCCGAGCTATGGATGAACTCAGCCGTCGAATCCTAACCCGACTCGCTGTGGCCGTGATGGTGCTGTCCACCGGCTGGATTATCTTCGAGGCCCTGCGCACGGACCCGGCGCCGGGCGAGGTGGCCCACAAGGCGGCGGACCGCGCCTTTGCCGACGGCCACTATGAGCGTGCCCTGCGCAACTACCGCGATGCCCTCCAGGCGGACCCCGAGCGTATCGATGCCATTCGAGGCAAGGCCCGCACCCTGCTGCAGAAGGGGCGCCATGAGGAGGCCGTCCACTGGTTTGATCAGGCCATCGAACGGGTGCCCGGGTTTCCCGGGACCTATGCCAACCGGGGGATTGCTTACGACCGCATGGGGCGCTTTGAACAGGCGCTGGCGGACTATGAATACGCCCTGTACCTGGATGACGGGGTGGCGGACGGGCCAGGCTGGATCACCCGCCTGCTGCACATGGACGAGCCACCACCTACGGTGGCGGATCGCGCCGATTACCTGCGGGCCCAGCTGGCACTCCCCGAGGAGGAACGCATGCTGAGCATGCCGGAAGAGGATGCGGCGCAGCGGACCTATCGGCAGCGGCCCTGACCTGGAGGCGAGCCGCTGGTAGCGCGTCCCGGGGCGCCTATCAGCTGGAGATGGGGACGCCCGGGATGGGGAGTTCCATGATGTCCACCAGCAGGAAGCGCAGGCAAAACATCAGGGCGATGCACCCGAAGAGTAGGTGCACAGGGGGGTGTTCACCGTTCTTGTCGCGATAGGTCAGACCGTGCCACGCAATCAGGCCGGTGACGATGACGTAGATCCACATGGCTCGACTCGCTCCTGGGTGTGAGTCTTTTACGTTATTGTTGGAAAAAATGGCAAAACAATTAGAATATAACGGAGCCTGTAGGGCTACCGGTTGCCTTGAATAATAAGCGACCCGTCGCCTTAGGACCACCCCCGTTTTTTGTGTCCGAGGTTTTTTCAGACGCGGACTGGCGTGCCGGAAAAAAATAACGATCGGTGGTATGGTAATCCTTAGGGAAAAGGAGGAGAAGCAGCCGGCGCGGTCGATGGCCGCGGCGGTGGTGATCAGTGCGTCAGCGGCCCCGGCCAGGAAGAGGCAAGTGCCCTGCGTCAGACTGTGAGGCGTCACTATGCATAAAGCACAAGAGCAGCAGCGGCTCAAGGAAGTCATGTCAGGGGGGGAGCGTGAGGCGGAAAGCGTAGGTGCGGCGTTCTCCCGGCGTCTGCGTCTTGCGATCGGTGATCAGCCAGTGTTTCGCTTTGCGCAGAAGTGTGGCATGAGCGACAGCCTTATCCGTAAGTATCTCGAGGGCTCGATGCCCGGGCTCGAGAAGTTGATTATGATCGCCCGCGCCGCGGACATCCGGGTCGGTTGGCTGGCAACCGGCGAGTTACCGGTGCGCGATTGCGGTGAGACCGCAGGGCTGCGAGTTGCGAGCAGCCTGCAGACGCGGTACGCGGGTGAGTTCGCATTGATTCCCTGGTACGACGCCCAGTCCCATCCCTCTGCCGACCAGCCCGCTGAGCAGCGGATGTTGGAGCGGCTGGCCTTCCGCCGTGACTGGCTGCTAGGGGAGGGGCTGGCCCCGGACGGGCTGGTGCTGGTCGGCGCCGGCGGCGATTCCATGGTGCCGACGGTGGCGGATGGGGATCTGCTCCTGGTGGACACCCGAGAGCAGGAGCCTGCCGAAGACGCCATTTATGTCTTACGGCTCGAACACCACGTGGTGGCCAAGCGCCTGCAGGTGGACTGGAAGGGTGGGCTGTGGGTCCGGAGTGATAACCCGCAGTATGCCGATCAGCATATCAGCACCGAGGATGCCGCTGAACTGAACATTGTCGGGCGAGTGGTCTGGATGGCGCGGCGGATCTAAATGCTGGTTGGATGCCCGGAAGCCGGGTCACCGGGACATCAGCTGACCCGGCTGAGATACGCCTCCAACTCATTGGCCGGCCAGGTCACCACTGGCCCGCCGTGGGTATCATGGTCGATGTACGTGTTGGAGCGCTGGTTGCCCAGTCGCCCCCATGCCGAGCATGTGCTGCCTTACTGTCGACCTGGCTAATTTCCGGCGCTTGGCCCAGACACTGCGGCATAAGCGCGAGGTGAAGTCCTTCCGGGTCGCGCCGTTGGCCGACTAACCGGCGCTTTCTAATTGCCCTGGGGCGCGTGTCTTGGGTGACTTCGGCCGCATTGGCTCGCTGTACGGGTTGATCGCCCATGCTGCAGCGCGCTATAAAGGGCGCGGCGCTCCGGCCGGGACGGCGGGGGCGCCGCCTTGTTTTCCGAACCCTGCAGGAAGCCATGATCACCAGACGTGAGACCCTAGCCCCCGCGATGGTGGGTATCGCATGAGCGTGGAGGCCACGCGTGTGAGGGCCCTGGAGTTTAAAGGGCGAATGATGACCGTCACGGTGCTGCGTCTGTTGACCGCGCAGCAGACGGATCTGCTGGACAGCCTGGCTGCCCGTATCGCGGAGGCCCCCGAGTTTTTCCGCGGGCTCCCGGTATTGCTCGACCCCGAGCCGCTGGGCGAGACAGTGGCCGATCTGGATGGCGAGGCGCTGCGCCAGGCGCTACAGGCGCACGGCCTGGTGGTCCTGGGGGTCAGGCCGGCCGGTGACCAGGCCGTGGCATTCGCGGCAGGCGCCGGCCTGCCGCTGATTGAGGCGAGTGGCCGGGCGCCGGCGCCCCCTAAGGCCGGGCCGGAGCCGGAGCCTTCGCCGGCCCCCGCGCCGGCGCCGCAACCGACCCGTTCGATGCTGATCACCCAACCGGTGCGTTCCGGCCAGCAGGTCTATGCCCGGGGAGGGGATCTCATCGTCACCTCCATGGTCAGCGCCGGTGCCGAGGTGCTGGCCGACGGCCATATCCACATCTATGGCGCGCTCAAGGGGCGCGCCATGGCCGGTGTGCAGGGGGATACCGAGGCGCGCATCTTCTGCGCCCGGCTGGACCCGGAACTGGTCTCCATCGCCGGGCAGTACCGGGTCAGTGAGCACATTGGCGACGACGAACGTGGCAGGAACGTACAGATTTACCTGGAGGGCGACAGCCTGAAGGTGGCCCCGCTGTAAGGGCGGACCCAACGGATCGAGGAGATAACCCCGTGGCAAAGATCGTCGTAGTGACCTCCGGTAAGGGCGGGGTGGGCAAGACCACCACCAGCGCCGCCATGGCGGCCGGCCTGGCCGAGGCCGGGCACCGGACCGCCGTGATCGATTTCGACGTGGGGCTACGCAACCTGGACCTGATCATGGGCTGCGAGCGCCGTGTGGTGTACGACTTCGTCAACGTCATCAACGGTGACGCTAACCTGAATCAGGCGCTGATCAAGGACAAGCGGGTGAAGGACCTGTTCATCCTCCCCGCCTCGCAGACCCGCGACAAGGATGCGCTCACCCACGCCGGCGTGGAGCGGGTCCTGGATGAGCTGTCCCAGCAGTTCGACTACATCATCTGTGATTCGCCGGCCGGGATCGAGCGGGGCGCACTGATGGCGGCCTACTTCGCCGATGAGGCGATTGTGGTGACCAACCCGGAGGTCTCCAGCGTGCGGGACTCCGACCGGGTGCTGGGGATCCTGGCCAGTAAGACCCGGCGTGCGGAGCAGGGCGGCGAACCGATCAGCGGCCGGCTGTTGCTGACCCGGTATTCGCCGGAGCGCGTGGATCGTGGCGATATGCTGTCCGTGGACGATGTGGGGGAGATCCTGGCGGTGGAGCTTCTGGGGGTGATCCCGGAGTCGCAGGCGGTGCTCAATGCCTCCAACGCCGGCATCCCGGTGATCCTGGACGGGGACTCGGATGCCGGCCAGGCTTACCAGGACGCGGTGGCCCGGTTCCTGGGCGAAGAGCGCCCACACCGGTTTCTCACCGTGGAAAAGAAAGGCTTCTTCGGACGCCTGTTCGGGGGGTGAGCATGGGCTTTCTCAGCTATTTCCGTTCGCAGAAAAAGCGCAGCGCCTCGGTGGCCAAGGAGCGGCTGCAGATCATCGTCGCCCGGGAGCGCTCGCAGACCGCCACCGGGCCCGACTACCTTCCCATGCTCAAGGAGGAGTTGCTGGACGTGATCCGAAAATACGTGCAGGTGGACCGAGATGCGGTGAATTTCCAACTTGACCGGGAGGGCGACTGCGAGGTGCTGGAGTTGAACATCACCCTGCCCGATCAACAGGACCAGGCCGCCGCCCACGATCGCGGCTGACCCGGCCCTGGATCGCGCCGTTCAGAGTCCGGCCGACTGGTTGGTGACGTCGACGTTCAGGGTCAGGGTCTGGCCGGGTTGCAGGTACTGGCCCGAGCGGAGGTTATTCCAGCGCTTCACGTCCTGCATGGAGACGTTGAAGCGCCGAGCGATGGTGTAGACCGAGTCGCCGCTGCGCACCGTATAGGTGACCCGCTGCAGGCGCTCGCCCGGCCCGCTGTTGCGGGCGTTGGCGGCAGCGCCGTCGCCACTCCAGATGACCAGCGTGTTGCCCGGCCGCAGGGGGTCGCCGGGCGCCATATCGTTCCACCCCGCCAGTTCCCGGACGCTGACGCCGTGGCGCCGGGCGAGCTCCCAGAAGGTATCGCCGGGGCGCACCGTGTGCTCCAGCTTGTGCCTCCCATCCCGCTGCCGGTTCTGGTTGGCGCGGCGCCGGTTGTCCGCGCTGAGGGTGTAGGCCTCGTTGCCCTGGCTCGCGGTGGGGACCAGCAGCGCCTGTCCGACCCGGATTCGGTCACCGCTCAGGTCATTGGTGTCGCGCAAAACCGAGACCGAGGTGTTGTAACGGCTGGCGATGCCGCTGAGTGTTTCACCGCGCCGGACCTCGTGGCGTTGCCAGCGGACCATCTCGGAGGGGTGGAGATCGGCCAGCGCAGCGGTGAAGCGCTCTTTGCTCGCCTTGGGGATGGCCAGGCGGTGGCGGCCCTCCGGCAACGTCGCCCAGCGGTTGAAACCGGGGTTATAGCGATAGATCTTGTCCAGCTCGACGCCGGCCATCTCCGCCGCCAGGGCCAAGTCCAACTGGTGCTCCAGTTCGACCACCGCCAGTTGTCGTTCGTTGTCGATGGGCGGCAGCCGGATGCCGAACCGGTCCGGTTCGGCAAGGATGTCGCGCAGTGCCAGCACCCGGGGGACGTAGGCGCGGGTCTCGGCCGGCAGGTTCAGGCTCCAGAAGTCCGTGGCCTTCCCGGCCCGCTGGTTGGCCCTGACCGCCCGCTGTACCCGGCCCTCCCCGGCGTTGTAAGCGGCCAGTGCCAGCAGCCAGTCGCCGTCAAAGAACCCGTGCAGGTAGTCCAGGTAGGTCAGGGCGGCCTCGGTGCTGGCAATGACATCGCGCCGGCCGTCGTACCACCAATTCTGCTCCAGGCCGAAGTGCTTGCCGGTGGCGGGTATGAACTGCCAGAGGCCGGCCGCGCGACCGTGGGAATAGGCGAAGGGCTGGAAAGCGCTCTCCACCATCGCGACCAGTACCAATTCGGTGGGCAGGTCGCGCGCCTCCAGCTCGCCGAGGATGTGGTAGAGGTAGGGTCGGGCTCGCTGACCCACCGCGTCGAAGTAGTTCTGACGACCGGTGAACCGGGCGCGTTCCTGGTCGATGCGCTGATGGGTGACCGCGGGCAGTTGAAAGCCGTCACGAAGCCGGGCCCAAATATCCTCCGCCGCCGCCGGGGCTGCGCTCTCCGCGGGGCGGCGCTCTTCTTCCGGCACGGGGACATTGGCGAGGGGCTCGCCGGGGAGGATGACACGGGCGTGATGGCCCCGTTTGGATTCGCCGTCGGCGCCGCGCGGGTCCAGGCTGGCACAGCCGCTGGCGCCCAGGGCCAGCGCCAGGCATAGCGGGATCATACGTGTGTGAACCACGGTCACTACCTCGCCGAGTTGTTTTGTCTTTTGGGCTGTCGGCCGGTCCGTGGCGCTTGACGGTTAACTCTGGTCCTTCCAACGACGCAGCGCGGCGAACACCGCCACGGGTTCGTCCAGGGTCTGCCCCGACCAGCGCTCTGCGGCCGTCCGCACTGCCGGCAGGTGTGCCCGCAGGAAGGGATTAGTGGCATGCTCATCCGCCATTCGGCTGGGCACGGTCGGCTCGCCGCGTTGACGGGCGGCCTCGGCCTGGCGCAGGCGCTGCGTCAGGTTGGGGTTGTCCGGTTCGACCTGGTGCGCAAAGCGTAGGTTGGCCAGGGTGTATTCGTGACCACAGTAGACCCGCGTGGCTTCCGGCAATGCCGCCAGTTTCCCCAGACTGGCGTACATTTGCTCCGGCGTGCCCTCGAACAGCCGCCCGCAGCCCCCGGCGAACAGGGCGTCGCCGGAGAACAGGGCCCCGTCGGCCACCAGCGCGATGTGTCCGGCGGTGTGGCCGGGCACGTCCAGCACCCGCAATGGCAACCCCAAGCCAGGTACTTCAAATGCATCCGGCTCGCGGAGGGGCTGGCTCACCCCCGGCACGCTCTCATCGGCCGGACCGTACACCGGCACCGGGTGGGCGGCGAGCAGTTCCTCCACCCCGCCGGTGTGGTCGTGGTGGTGGTGCGTGATCAGGATAGCGCTGAGCCGCAGCCCCGACGCCCGCAGGGCCGCCTCCACCGGTTCGGCGTCGCCCGGGTCCACGACCGCGGCGAGGCGTCGGTTCCGGTCCACGGCCAGCCAGATGTAATTGTCGGCAAACGCGGGAATGGCTACGATTTCAGTCATTCCGGCATCGTAAACACTTTTTCCCGTAGGGGCAAAAGCGGGCCGGGGGTCTGGCGCGCCAGTGCGTCGATCTGCCCCGGTTGGCCGGCATCCACGGTGCGGAGAGGGGTGAGGTGAACCTGCGGAGCCGGTATGCTAGTCGGCCGGGCCACGGGGCGGGGCTGCGGCCCGCCGGACCGGACAATGCGGCAACTGGGGAGGTGCCGGCTCTTGGATTCGCTGGTGCAATGGTTTCAGACCCCGGCAGGCCGGGAGTTGGCCGGGATCGAGCGGTCGGTCCTCGATGAGCGTATACAGCGCAGCGCCCCCCATGGCCCGCGGGCGCGAGTGGTGCGGGTGGGGGGCAGCTGGCTTGGGGACGGCCTGTTCATGGCACTGCCCGCGAGCGACTGCTGGGCGCTTGACTGGGAGCCGACCGCTGGTGCCGATGCGTGCACCGACCTGGAGCAGCTCCCGCTGCGCAAGGAGAGTGTGGACCTGCTCCTGCTTGCCCATGCGCTGGATTGCAGCGCGGATCCCGCCTCGCTGATCCGCGAGGCCGTCGAGGTGCTGGCGCCGGAGGGGGAGTTGTGGGTGCTGGGGTTCAACGCCTGGAGCACCTGGGGGCTGCGCCACCTGCGCGCCCGCCCGGTAATGCGCCGGCGCGGGCTTGGCCCGGGGCTCCTGACCTTGCTGCTGGCCCGCCACGGTCTCGAATGCCGGCACCAGGCCTATCACGGCCTCAAGGCCCCCTGGCCCCGGGCGGGCACCCGGGTCCGGGCGCGCAACGGTTGGGAGCGGCGGCTGGCCCCCTGGCTGGCGGGTGTTCATCTCCTGCAGGCGCGCAAGCGCCGGCCTGCCCCGATCGATATGAAGCAAGTCTGGCAGACGCCGCCGGTGGAGGTGCCGGGGCGGCTGGTCCAGCCGACACCAAGAACGAGGATCCATGTCCACCACCGACAAATCTGAAGTGTACGCCTGGACCGACGGCGCCTGTCGCGGAAACCCCGGGCCGGGCGGCTGGGGGGTGGTGCTGCGCTATCGCGGGCACGAGCGCACGCTGCACGGCGGCGAGCCCCACACCACCAACAACCGCATGGAGCTGACCGCGGCCATCCAGGCGCTGGAGGCGCTGGACCGGCCCTGTGTCGTGCACCTGACCACCGACTCGCAATATGTCCGCAAAGGGATCACGGAGTGGATGGCCGGCTGGAAGCGCCGGGGCTGGCGCACGGCGGCCCGCAAGCCGGTGCTCAACGAGGACCTCTGGCGTCGGCTCGATGCCCTCAACCAACGCCACGAGGTGCACTGGCACTGGGTACGCGGGCACAGCGGCCATGCCGAGAATGAACAGGCGGATGCCCTGGCCAATCGGGGTATCGACGAGATGCAGGAGGCGGGCGCGACATGAGGCAGATCGTGCTGGATACTGAGACCACCGGTCTGGAGTGGAGTCAGGGCGATCGGGTGATCGAGATCGGCTGCGTGGAACTGGTGGACCGCCGGCCCACCGGCAATAACTTCCACCAGTACCTGAACCCCGATCGCGAGGTGCCCCAGGAGGCGGTGGAGGTGCACGGCATCACCAACGACTTTCTGGCCGACAAGCCGCGCTTTCACGAGGTGGCGGAGCGCTTTGTCGAGTACATCCGGGGCAGCGAGTTGGTGATCCACAACGCCGCCTTCGACGTCGGCTTCCTGGACTACGAACTCAGCCGTCTGGGCCGTGGCTGGGGCCGGGTGGAGGACTTTGCCTCGGTGCTCGACACCCTGCTGTTGGCCCGGCAACGTCACCCCGGCCAGCGCAACTCGCTGGATGCCCTGTGCAAGCGCTACGACGTGGACAATACCCAGCGTGAACTGCACGGCGCGTTGCTCGATGCCCGCATCCTGGCCGACGTTTATCTGGCGATGACCGGCGGCCAGAAGGCCCTGTTCACCCTGGACGAGGAGGAGGCTCAGGCCCACGAAGGGGAGGGCGGTGGGATACGCCGGCTGCCGTCGGATCGGCCCCGCCTTGCAGTGGTGCGGGCCGGGGAGGCCGAGCGCCGGGCCCATGAGGCGCTGTTGGACCGTATCGACAAGGCCTCCGGGGGGGGTTGCCGCTGGCGCCGGCCGGAGGTGGCGGGTGATGCCTGAGTCGGGCGCGATCCGGGCGGTCACCTTCGATCTCGACTTCACCCTCTGGGACTTGGAACACGTCATTCAGCGTGCCGAGCAGCGCATGCAGCGCTTTCTGGCGGCGCGCTATCCGCGGGTCAGCGAGCATTTCGACGAGGAGGCCATGCGCCGGCTGCGGTTGCGTATGGCGGAGGAGCACCCGGAGTTGCGGATCAATGTCAGCGCCATGCGCCGTGCGTCGCTGCGACGCATCGCGCTGACCTGCGGCTATGGTGAGGATATGGTGGAGGCGGCCTTCCATGTCTTCATGGAGGGGCGCCACGAAGTGGTGCCATATGACGACGTGGCCCCCACCCTGACGGCATTGCGCCGTCACTACCGGATCGGAGCGCTGACCAACGGTAATGCCGACGTCAACCGCCTGGCCTTGGGCGAGTACTTTGACTTCAGTGTCTCAGCGGTGGAGGTCGGCGCGGCCAAGCCGAGCCGGATCATCTTCGAGGCGGCCTGTCATCGGGCCGGCATCGCCCCCGGTGAGATGGTCCATGTGGGTGATGAGGTGCACAGCGACGTGCTGGGCGCGGTGCGCTTTGGGATGGGGGCCGTTTGGCTCAACCGCCGGGGCGAACCCTGGCCGGAGGACCTGGAGCGGCTGCCTCATGTGGAATTGGCGGACCTGAGCCGGTTGCCGACGGTGCTGGCCCGCTGGCGTTGAGCGAACGGCGGTGGCCGCGCCGCTGTCTGAGGGTTAAGAACGCGCCCTACCCGGACCACGGGTGGGGAACGCCACGCGCGGGAGTAATCGAGGTGGGATCCCTGTGTTGAAGAACGTCCTCGCAGTCCTGTTGCTTTATCTGGCCACCGCACTGCCCCTGGGCGCGGACGCGGACCGGCTGGCCCTGGTGCTGGATGTGGAGGGCCCCATCGGCCCGGCCACCAGCCATTTCATTGCCGGCGGTCTGAAAACCGCTGAGGAGCGCGACGCCGTGGTGGTCATCCTGCGTATGGACACGCCGGGCGGCCTGGACAGCGCCATGCGCGACATCATCAAGGACATCCTCGCCTCTCCGGTTCCGGTGGCCACCTGGGTCGGGCCGGACGGGGCCCGGGCCGCTAGTGCCGGCACCTACATCCTCTACGCCTCGCACGTGGCGGCGATGGCGCCGGCCACCAATTTGGGTGCGGCCACGCCGGTGCAGATTGGGGGCGGGGGCGGCTTCCCGCCGGGCGGCCAGCCGGAACAGGAGGAGGCCGCGGACGACAACGACGAGGCGGCCAACGGCAATGACGAGGCACCTGAAGAGCGGCCCCGGCGCGACCCCGGTTCGGCCACCGAGCGCAAGGTGTTGGAAGACGCGGTCTCCTACATTCGCGGGCTGGCGGAATTGCGCGGCCGCAACGCCGACTGGGCGGAGAAGGCCGTGCGCGAGGCCGCCAGCGCCAGCTCCAGCGAGGCGTTGGAGCTGGGGGTGATCGAGCACCGGGTCTCCAATCTGGAGGCGTTGCTGGAGGCCATGGACGGGCAGACGGTGCAGACCAGCGTTGGCGAGGTGACCCTGGATACCGCCGGCGCCACGCTGGAGGTGATCGAGCCGGACTGGCGCACCCAGTTGCTCTCTGTGCTCACCAACCCCAATGTGGCCTACATGCTGATGCTGATCGGCATCTACGGCATCATCTTCGAGCTGATGAACCCGGGCAGCCTGGTCCCCGGTGTGCTGGGTGCCATCTGCCTGCTGTTGGCCCTGTTTGCTTTCCAGGCACTGCCCATCAGCTATGCCGGTATGGCGCTCATCCTGCTGGGGTTGGGCTTCATGGTGGCGGAGGCCTTCGCGCCCAGTTTCGGTATCCTCGGTATCGGCGGGGTGATCGCCTTCATATTGGGCTCGATCATGCTCTTCGATACCGACGTGGAGGGCTTTCAGGTCTCCCTCGGGTTGATCGTCGGTTTCGGCATCGCCAGCCTGGTGATCGTGCTGGGGATCGCGACCATGGCCCTGCGGGCCTGGCGTCGGCCACGCAAGGGCGGCCGTGACAGCATTGTCGGCGCGCGCTGTGAGGCGGTGTCGGATTTCGAGCACAAGGGTAAGGTGCGCATCCAGGGGGAGCTCTGGAATGCGTTCACCGACCAGCCGGTCAAGGCCGGACAGGCCCTGGTGGTGGTGGATATGGAGGGGCTGAACGTCAAGGTCGCTCCGGCGGAGACGGCCAGCCACCACGAGGGGTTGCAACATACCTGAGCGGTACGGGGATTCCCGTGCCAACAACCATCGGGGTGGTGACCCCGCTGACCCGTCGTGATGACGGAAAGGATTGCACATGCAGTTGCTAGAGCAGGCCCTGGCCCGATTCGCAGAGGTCTATGGCCGGGCCGCTGAAGCGGCGGATGTGGTGGATCATACCGCCTGCACCCTCGCCACCTGCAGCGCCAGTGGCTGGCCGCAGGTGCGTACGGTGTTGTTGAAGGGCTATGACGAGCGCGGTTTTGCCTTTTATACCAATCGCCATAGCCGTAAGGGGCAGGCATTGGCGGAGAACCCGCGCGCCGCAGTCTGCTTCCACTGGGCGCCGTTGGCCGAGCAGGTGGTCATTGAGGGGGTGGTCACGCCGGTGGCGGAGGCGGAGGCCGATGCCTATTGGGCCGGCCGGCCGCGGGAGAGCCAGATCGGTGGCTGGGCCTCGCACCAGTCCCGGGGGCTGGAGTCCCGCGAGGTTCTGGAGCAGCGGGTGGCGGAGTACGCCGCCCGGTTCCCCGACGGGGAAGCGGTGCCGCGGCCCCCGCATTGGTCCGGCTACCGACTGGCGCCGGTCCGTATCGAGTTCTGGCGGGCCCGCCCCGGCCGGCTGCACGAGCGTGACGTCTACGAGCACACCGCCGAGGGCTGGTGCCACCGGCTGCTCAACCCCTGAGAATCGTCGCCCCCGCCCCGAGCCTTTGTCGCACTCAGGGGGCCTCTGGCCGGTCGCCGCGCAGTTGCCCCGGTGCCTGCGCGTCGGTCACCACCCGCCCCGGCCGAAACAGCTCGAATGCCGCGCCCAGGCCCTGGGCCCGCGCCTGCCAGTCGGCTTGAATCGATTGCAGCGCCCCCGGGTGCAGCGGGTAATCGTGGACTTGCTGCAGCAGTTCGCCGTCCGGTCCGTGCAACTCGGCGGTGTAGGCGATCGGGCCCAGGTCGGGGAGGTGCTGTTCGGTCAGCGTCACCCGGGTCGCTGCGGTGAGGTCGCCCTCCTGGCTCTCCACCGCCTTCTCCCGCAGCCGGTCCGGATGGGGCAGGGCCTTCTCCTGCAGCCGGGCCACACCCTTGTTGGCACAGGCCCCGGCCAGTGCCGGGTCCGCAGCGCACAGGATCACCTCGAGCCCGTGCGCGCCCAGGCCGGCCATGTATTGGCGCTGAGTGCGCAACCAGGCGGCATAGCCATCGAGGCCGCTGCCGTGCTCGGCCTGCCACTGGGCCACGGTGTAGAAGGGGGTGTAGACCCGTCTCCCATCGAGCCAAAAGGCGTTGCCACTGTCCAGGCGGGTCACCTGGCGCCGCTCAGGATGGAACAGGGCCCCCTGCAGCAGCGTCCAGAGTTCGGCGAAGCCGTGGTGCTCCAGCTGTAGCCGGAGCATGGCGCAGAGGTCGTTGAAGGTGGCGTAGGCCAGATTGACCGCCGGTACCTGGAAATCGCTCTCCATCAGCTCCCGCGTGCGCAGCCCGGCGCGCCCCTTCTCCAGCAGGTGCTCCTCCAGCCGCCGCTCCAGGTCCGCCATTGTCTCTGCCGGGCCAATGAATACCAGCGGCAGGCCCAGCATCGGGCCGGCGCCCGGGGTGCGCTCGGGGGCGATGGCCTCCACCGGCCAATGCCCCTGATGGGCACCTATGGCCATTAATTGGGGCTGGAAGGCGCCACCCTGCAATCCGCCCCGGTAGAGTTCCATCAGGATGTCCACCATCGGCAGTCCGGGGCGCAGGATCTCGGTCAAATCGTAGAGAGCGGCGGGGATCACCAGCCCGTAGTCCTGAAGATCGCCGAGGACCTCCTGCAGGTCCGCGGCCAGGGCCCAGGCCAACTCCTCGCCCCGGTCGCGTTCCAGCGGGCGGGGCGGCTGGTAGCCCTGGGCGACGGCATCGGGGGCCAGTTCCACGGTGAGTACGGCGGCAATAGCGGAAAGTTGGCTGGACATAGGAATAAGGGTCTCGAACCGGTTGTTGATGGCTGGGCGGCCAATTCTTACAGAAAGGGTGGGTGACGTCCACGGGACTGTTTATGCCGTCTATCAAGTTAATTGATAGTCGCCGGGGTGGTTAGGGGCAGACGCCCGCAACCGGGTCATATTGACCCAAAAGAAGGGCGCCACATAATATCTTGCGCCCGAACCTGCCAATTTGTTGCGCAGCTGTAATCCGTGGAATAAAATACTTTCATAACGAGGGATCGTTAAGTCGTATTCTTTGATCTGAAGCCATGTTTTCCAACGAGGAGAGGCAATGGACCTTAGTGGGTATTCTGTCAGCGAGCTGAATAAGCTGAAAACCGATATTGATCGTGAGATCCGTCAGCGCCGTAAGCAGCAGGCAAAAGAGGCGCAGCGGGAGCTGAAGGCGGTAGCCGAAAAGTATGGTTTTGCGCTCAACGAACTGGTGGGCAATGCCCAGCCCGCCAGCGGGCAAAAGGCCAAGGCAAAGGCCATCTATCGCCACCCGGAGGATCCTTCCAAGACGTGGTCGGGCCGCGGGCGCCGTCCGCGCTGGATCAACGAGTGGGAACAGAAGGGGCGCGATATCGATGAGCTGCGCGTCGGCTGAGGCGCTGCTGTCCCGGCCGGCGGCGGGGCCGTTGGGCGGTGTCCCGGCGGCCCCGATTTCTCATCGGCAGGGGGTGCCCTACGGCCCCTGATAACCCGTGACGCGATCCGCTCGCCGGGCCGCTGACTTCAGCGCATCGGTGGGGTGTACGGTGATGGGCGTGGGCTGTTGCAGGTCCCGGCAGTGGCCGGGGAGCCGACGCAGGCTCTCGCGGGTGCGGCGGCGGATGACGTCCAGCGACTCCGGGGCGACCAGCCGTTCGCCATCGCGCATCGCGCATTGCAGCAGCGGTTCGGCGGCTGCCGGGGGGCGCTCCTCCGCCAACCCGAGGGTATCCGCCTGGACGCGGCCCTGAGCGTCGTGGTGGCGCCAGATCTGCTTGCGTCCGGCCCAGTGGCCCTTACCCTCCGAGCGCTTACGCCGGGGTTCGCCCGCGTAGGCCATCAGCTTGTAGGCGCACTCCAGAAAGGGCTGCTCGGAGGCGGTGTCGATACGGGTGCCTAGCCCGAAGCCATCAATCGGCACGCCTTGTCCGACCATTTCCGCCACGGCGTATTCGTCGAGATCGCCACTGGCCAGGATCAGCGTCTCGGTCAATCCCCCATCGTCGAGGATGCGCCGCACCTGGCGGGCATGGTCCGCCAGATCACCACTGTCCAGGCGCACTGCCGAGGCCCGGTAGCCCTGGCGGGCCAGCTCCACCACCTTGGCGGCGGCGGCCTCGGTGTCGTAGGTGTCGATCAGCAGCACCGCCTTGTCGGGGTGCGCCTCGATAAAGGCCTTGAAGGCTTCCGTCTCTTCGGCGAACGCGAGAATGTAGGAGTGCGCCATGGTGCCGGTCACCGGGATGCCGTATTCCGCACCGGCCAGCACCGTCGCGGTGGCATCGAATCCCGCCAGGTAGGTCGCCCGGGCCGCGAACAGAGCGGCCTCGGCCCCGTGAGCGCGGCGCATGCCGAAATCCACCACCCGACGGCCCTGGGCCGCCTCCACCACCCGGGCGGCGCGGGTGGCCACCAGGGTCTGGAACTGCACCAGGTTCATCAGCCGGCTCTCCACCAGCTGCGCCTCCGGCAGCGGGGCGGTGATCTGAAGCAGGGGCTCGTCCGGGAACAGCGCTGTGCCTTCCGGCAGCGCATACGCCTCGCCGGTGAAGCGCCAGTCCGCCAGCCGCTCGATGAACCGCGGTTTGAACAGGCCGCTCCCATCCAGCCAAGCCAGCTCCTCCGGGCCGAAGCGCAACTGCTCCAGCCAGTCCAGCGCCTGCTCCAGCCCGGCGGCGATCAGGTAGCCGCAGTGGGGCGGCAGTTTGCGGGCATAGAGCTCGAAGGTGGCTGGGGCGACCATGTCGCGCTCGTAATAGCTCTCCAGCATGGTGAGCTGGTAGAGGTCCGTCAGCAGGGGCGAGCGCAGTGGATCCATGGTTTTTTCAACTCCTCAGGCCGGTGCCGCGGTGCAATAGCCACAGGCTAATACTTCCCAGCAGAACAATGAACCCTAGGATCAGCCCATAGGCGGTGACAATGCCGATGTCCGACTGGCCCAATATCCCATAGCGAAAGGCGTTGACCATGTGGAGTATGGGGTTGCCCATGGAGACGCCCTGCCAGAAATCCGGCAGCAGGTTGATGGAATAAAAGACCCCGCCCAGGTAGGTGAGCGGTGTCAGCACAAAGGTGGGGATCAGGGCGATATCGTCGAATTTGCGCGCGAATACGGCGTTGATGAAGCCGCCCAGGGAAAACAGCACGGCCGTCAGGAAGACCACCGAGATGGTGATGGGTAGGTTGTTGACCGGCAGGCGGGTGAAGAACAGCGCCACGATGGTCACGATAAGACCGGTGAGTAGGCCCCGCCCCACGCCGCCGGCAACATAGCCCAGCAGGATGATGTAATTGGGCGTGGGTGAGACCAGTACCTCTTCGATATGGTGCTGGAACTTGGCGCCGAAGAAGGACGACACCACGTTGGCGTAGCTGTTGGTGATCACCGCCATCATTATGATCCCCGGCGCTATGTACTCCATGTAGGAATAGCCCTCCATGGGGCCGATGCGCGGGCCGATGAGATTGCCGAAGATCACAAAATAGAGGGTCATGGTGATCGCCGGCGGTACCAGGGTCTGGACCCAAATCCGCAGGTAACGATGGGTCTCCTTCCAGGCCAGGGTCTGCAGCGAGATCAGCGACCGCTGGAGCTGCGAGCTATGCACCTTGGGACTCCTCCTTCTGCACCAGCCGCATGAAGGTCTCCTCCAGGCGGTTGGCCTTGTTCTTCATGCTGGCGATGCGGATGCCGTGCTTATCCAGTTGGGCGAACAGTTCCGTCAGGCTGCGGTGGCGGTCCACCTCCACCTCGACGGTGTAGTCATCGAGCTTTTTCAGCCGGTAATCGGGAATGGTGGGCAATTCCGCCAACGGCTCCACCAGGTCGAGGATGAAGCTGTGGGTGGAGAGCGTGCGCAGCAGGCTGCGTACGTCGGTGTTCTCGATGATCCGGCCACCGTCAATGATGGCCAGGTTACGGCACAGGCTCTCCGCCTCCTCCAGGTAGTGGGTGGTGAGGATGATCGTGACGCCCTCGTCGTTGATGTAGCGCAGGAAGTCCCACATGGAGCGGCGCAGTTCTATGTCCACGCCGGCGGTGGGCTCGTCGAGGATGAGCAGGCCCGGCTCGTGGACCAGGGCGCGGGCGATCATCAGCCGGCGCTTCATGCCCCCGGAGAGGTTGCGCGAGACGGTGTTGCGCTTGTCCCACAGCCCCAGGGCCTTGAGGTATTTCTCCGCCCGCCCGCGCGCCAGGCGGCGTGGCACACCGTAATAGCCGGCCTGGTTGAGCAGGATCTGCTCGACCGTCTCGAAGTTGTTGAAGTTGAACTCCTGCGGTACCAGGCCCAGGTTGCATTTGGCCCCCCACGGGTCCCGGTCGAGGTCGTGCCCGAACACCCGGACCTGGCCGGCGCTCTTGCGCACCAGGGAGCTGACGATGCCGATCAGCGTGGATTTTCCAGCGCCGTTCGGCCCCAGCAGGCCGAAAAACTCCCCTCGACTGACGCGGAGGTGAATATCGCGCAGGGCGATGGTGCCGTCATCGTAGATCTTGTTGATATTGGTCAGCGACAGCGCGGTCATGACACCCCTTGTCGTGGCGGATGAAACGGTTGCCAAGCGTGTGATGATAACCGGCGCATCTTACATGAGATGCAGGCGGGTTCGGTGGCAGGCGCTCGCCGGGTAAGCGGCGTTGGACATGCGCTATCGGGTGGCGGTAAAATCCCCGCCACATCGAATGGCAGTCATCTAAGAGCGGGAGGGTGTCCAAGGATTCCCTCCCGTTTTTGCGCGCGCAACCAGGAGGTCTCTTGAGCACGCCCGCTATTCTCGTACTGGAGGACGGCACGGTTTTTCGCGGCCGGTCCATCGGGGTGGACGGCCTGGTGACCGGTGAGGTGGTGTTCAATACCGCCATGACCGGCTATCAGGAGATCGCCACCGATCCTTCCTACACGCGGCAGATCGTCACCCTGACCTACCCCCATATCGGTAACACCGGCACCAATGAGGTGGATCCGGAGAGCAGCGGGGCGCGCCTGGCCGGGCTGGTGGTGCGCGACGTGCCCCCGCGCATGAGCAACTGGCGGGCCACCGGGGACCTCTCCGGCTGGCTCAGCGAGCAGGGCGTAGTGGGCATCGCCGGCATCGACACCCGGAAGCTCACCCGTCTGCTGCGCGAGCAGGGCAGCAAGAACGCCTGCCTGATGGCGGGCGAGGTGGACGAGGACAAGGCGCTGGCCGCCGCCCGCGAGTTCCCCGGCCTGAAGGGCATGGATCTGGCCACCGATGCCGGCACCGAGGTGCCCTACGAATGGCGTCGCGGCAGCTGGGCCCTGGGTATGGGGGTCAGCGATGCGGGCGACCAGCCGGCGGACCGCTTCCACGTCGTGGCCTGGGACTACGGGATCAAGCACAACATCCTGCGCATGCTGGCGGATCGCGGCTGCCGGGTGACCGTGGTGCCACCGCGCACCAGCGCCGACGAGGTGCTGGGTATGAACCCGGACGGGGTCTTTCTCTCCAACGGGCCCGGCGATCCCGAGCCGTTGGGGTATGCCATTGAGGCGATCCGCCAGGTGGTGGAGGCCGGTCGACCCACCTTCGGCATCTGCCTGGGCCACCAGTTGCTCGGCCTGGCCAGCGGTGCCCGCACCGTGAAGATGAAGTTCGGTCACCACGGGGCCAACCACCCGGTACAGGACCTGGATACCGGCCGGGTGATGATCTCCAGTCAGAACCACGGCTTCGCGGTGGACGAGGACAGCCTGCCGGACAACCTCCGGGCCACCCACCGGTCGCTGTTCGACGGTTCGTTGCAGGGCGTGGCCCGGACCGACCGGCCGGCCTTCAGCTTCCAGGGACACCCGGAGGCGGGCCCCGGGCCGCGGGACGTGCAACCGCTGTTCGACCGGTTCATTGACCTGATGGCGGCCGAGGGCCGCTGAGGCGCCCGGTCACCCAATCCCATTCGCTCACCCAAGGTTGAGACTGCGCGGCATGCCCAAGCGTACCGATATCAAGAGCATCCTCATCATCGGCGCCGGTCCCATCGTGATCGGCCAGGCCTGTGAATTCGACTACTCCGGCGCCCAGGCCTGTAAGGCCCTGCGCGAGGAGGGGTACCGGGTCATCCTGGTCAACTCCAACCCGGCCACCATCATGACCGACCCCGAGACGGCGGACGCGGTCTACATCGAGCCCATCGAGTGGCAGACCGTGGCGCGCATCCTGGAAAAGGAGCGGCCCGATGCGGTGCTGCCCACCATGGGGGGGCAGACGGCGTTGAATTGCGCCCTGGACCTCTCCCGCGAGGGCGTGCTGGAGCGCCTGGGCATCGAGATGATCGGGGCCAACAAAGAGGCCATCGACATGGCGGAGGACCGCGAGTCCTTCCGCGAGGCCATGGCCCGCATCGGCCTGGAGACCGCCCATGCGGAGATCGCCCACTCCATGGAAGAGGCGCTGGATGCGCAAAAGCGCATCGGTTTCCCCACCATCGTCCGGCCCTCCTTCACCCTGGGCGGCTCCGGCGGGGGCATCGCCTACAACCGTGAGGAGTTCATCGAGATCTGTGAGCGTGGTCTCGACCTTTCGCCCACCAACGAGCTGCTCATCGAGGAGTCGGTGCTGGGCTGGAAGGAGTACGAGACAGAGGTGGTGCGCGACAAGGCGGACAACTGCATCATCATCTGTTTCATCGAAAACCTGGACCCAATGGGCGTGCACACCGGGGATTCCATCACCGTGGCCCCGGCGCAGACCCTGACCGACAAGGAATACCAGATCATGCGCGACGCCTCTCTCGCCGTGTTGCGGGAGATCGGCGTGGAGACGGGTGGCTCCAACGTGCAGTTCGCCATCAACCCGGCGGACGGGCGCATGGTGGTGATTGAGATGAATCCGCGGGTGTCGCGCTCCTCGGCGCTGGCCTCCAAGGCCACCGGCTTCCCCATCGCCAAAGTGGCCGCCAAGCTGGCGGTGGGTTACACCTTGGATGAGCTGCGCAACGAGATCACCGGCGGTGCCACCCCGGCTTCCTTCGAGCCGACCATCGACTACGTGGTCACTAAGATCCCGCGTTTCACCTTCGAGAAGTTCCCCAAGGCCCCGCCGCGGCTGACCACCCAGATGAAGTCGGTGGGCGAGGTGATGGCCATCGGCCGCACCTTCCAGGAGTCGCTGCAGAAGGCCCTGCGCGGCCTGGAGAACGATTTGACCGGCCTGGACGAGCGGGTGGACCTGTCCGTCGAGGGGGGCAACGACCTGATCCGCCAGGAGCTGCGTCAGCCCTCGCCGGAGCGGCTGCTCTACCTGGCCGATGGCTTCCGCGCCGGCTTCACCCTCGAGGAGCTGTTCGAGCTGACCTGGATCGACCCCTGGTTCCTGGCCCAGATCCAGGAACTGGTGGCGGTGGAACAGGGCCTGCGCACCGGCGGCCTGAAGTCGCTGGACCGTGACCGCTTGTTCAATCTCAAGCAGAAAGGGTTTTCCGACGCCCGGCTGGCCCGCCTGCTGGGGGTGCGCGAGGCGGACGTGCGTGCGCGCCGCCTGCAACTGGAGGTGCGCCCGGTGTTCAAGCGGGTGGACTCCTGCGCCGCCGAGTTCGCCTCCGCCACCGCCTACATGTACTCCACCTACGAGGAGGAGTGCGAGGCCGAGCCCACCGACCGGCGCAAGATCATGGTCCTTGGCGGCGGCCCTAACCGGATCGGCCAGGGCATTGAGTTTGACTACTGCTGCGTGCACGCCGCCCTGGCCATGCGTGAGGACGGCTATGAGACCATCATGGTCAACTGCAACCCGGAGACGGTCTCCACCGACTACGACACCTCCGACCGGCTCTATTTCGAGCCGCTCACCCTGGAGGACGTGCTGGCGATCGTCGAGATCGAGCGGCCCGAGGGCATCATTGTTCAGTACGGTGGCCAGACGCCGCTCAAGCTGGCGCGCGACCTGGAGGCCGCCGGGGCGCCGATCATTGGCACCACCCCGGACTCCATCGACCTGGCGGAGGACCGCGAGCGCTTCCAGGGGCTGATCAACAAGCTGGGGCTCAAGCAGCCGCCCAACCGCACCGCCCGCAGCGCCGATCAGGCCCTGCGCCTGGCCGCGGAGATTGGTTACCCGCTGGTGGTGCGCCCGTCGTACGTACTGGGTGGCCGCGCCATGGACATCGTCTATGGCGAGGATGAATTGTTGCAGTACATGCACGAGGCCGTGCGGGTCTCCAACGACTCGCCGGTGCTGCTGGACCGCTTCCTGGACGATGCCGTGGAGGTAGACGTGGACGCCATCTGCGACGGCGAGGACGTGCTGATCGGCGGTATCATGGAGCACATCGAGCAGGCCGGCGTGCACTCCGGGGATTCCGCCTGTTCGCTGCCGCCCTATACCCTGGCGCCCGATGTCCAGGACCGGTTGCGTGAGCAGACCCGGGCCCTGGCGCTGGAGCTGGGTGTGGTCGGGCTGATGAACATCCAGTTCGCCATCAAGGGCAGTGACGTCTATCTGCTGGAGGTTAACCCGCGCGCCTCGCGTACGGTGCCCTATGTCTCCAAGGCCATCGGCACCCCGTTGGCCAAGGTGGCCGCCCGCTGCATGGCCGGGCAGACGCTGGCCGCGCAGGGGATCACCCGTGAGGTTATTCCGGCCTATTATTCGGTGAAGGAGGCGGTCTTCCCCTTCATCAAGTTCCCCGGCGTGGACCCGATCCTCGGCCCGGAGATGAAGTCCACCGGCGAGGTCATGGGTATCGGCCGCAGCTTTGGCGAGGCCTACGCCAAATCGCAGGTGGCGGCCAGCGTCAAGCTGCCCCGGAGCGGACGCTGCTTCATCAGTGTCCGTGACGTGGACAAGCCGGGTGCCATCGAGGTGGCGCGCGAGCTCATCCGGCGGGGCTTCTCTTTGGTGGCCACCCGCGGCACCGCCGCTGCGCTCTCCGAGGCCGGCGTCGAGTGCGACGTGATCAACAAGGTGCTGGAAGGCCGGCCGCACATCGTTGATGCCATCAAGAACGATGAGATCGACCTGATCGTGAACACGACGGAGGGGCGTCAGGCCATCGCCGACTCCTACTCCATCCGCCGCGAGGCCCTGCAGCACAAAGTGTGTTACACCACCACCATCAATGGCGCCCGGGCCACGCTGCTGGCGCTGGACTACCTGGATGCCGCCGACGTCAACCGCCTGCAGGATCTGCACAGGGAGGCAACCGCATGAGCAAGGTTCCGCTGACTGCGCGCGGCGCGGAAAAGCTGCGGGAGGAACTGCAGCGCCTGAAGACCGTGGAGCGCCCGCGCATCATACAGGCCATCGCCGAGGCCCGTGAGCACGGCGACCTGAAAGAGAACGCCGAGTACCACGCCGCCCGCGAGCAGCAAAGCTTCGTGGAGGGCCGGATTCAGGAGATCGAGGGCAAGCTGTCCAACGCCCAGGTGATCGACCCGGCCGCGGTCAATGCCCAGGGCAAGGTGATCTTCGGCGCCACCGTGGACCTGGTGGACGAGGACTCCGGCAAGGAGGTTACCTACCAGATCGTCGGTGAGGATGAGGCCGACATCAAGCAGGGCCTGGTCTCTGTCAACTCACCCATCGCCCGGGCCCTGATCGGCAAGGAGGAGGGTGATCTGGTGACGGTGCAGGCCCCGGGCGGGGAGCGCGAATACGAGATCGTCGAGGTGCGCTATTCCTGATCGCAAAGGTCGACCCACCGGAGCGGGGGTCTTTCGGCCCCTGGCCCCCCTTCTGCGCCCGGTGGAGTGGGTCCTGCTGGTGTTCTGGGCCGGCAGCCTCTGGGCGGTGGGCTACGTGGTGGTGCCGGGGTTGTTTGAGACCCTGGACCAGGTCACCGCCGGCGAGGTGGCCGGAGAGATCCTGAGCCGCATCAACCATATCGGGCTGTTTTGCCTTGCGGTGCTGCTCCTGGGCCAACTGCTGCGCCGGGTCCGGCCCTGGGCCACTCATTGGCGTCTCTGGCTGGTGCTGGGGGTGCTGGCGCTGACCGCCTTTGCCGAGTTCGTGCTGGCCGCCCAGATGGCCGAGGTAAAGGCCTCGGGTGAGGCGGATGGGGAGCTGTTTGCCTCCCTGCACCGCACCGCCGCCTCGATCTACCTGGTCCAGAGCGTCATCGCCTTCGTCTTGGTGCTGGCGGGGACCGGGCCGGCGCCAGAACCGAAGCCGGCCCCGGAGGGGGTCACGGCAGACTGACCCGCTGGCCGGGCTTCCGGCGCGGGTTGGCGCGATAGAGCACTGCCACCTGACCCACCTTCTGCACCAGCTCGGCCCCGGTTTCGACGCAGATCTGCTCGATGGTGGGCTGCCGGTCTGCGCGTTCCAGGCCCACCAGCTTCACCTTGATGAGCTCGTGGGACTCCAGCGCCAGTTCGATCTCGGCCATCACCGCCTCGGTGAGGCCGGCATTGCCGGTGCGGACCACGGGCTTGAGGTCGTGGGCCAGGCGACGCAGGTGGCGACGCTGGGACTCGTTGAGCCGCATGAGGAACTCCTGAGAAGATGTCGGATAGCGATGGGCGCGAAAGACTACCACGGCGGCCGGTCCTGCGCACGGATAGCGGGCCGTTCAGCAGCGTCAAGCTGGAGCTGGGCGCGGTCACCCTGCTGGCGCTTTGTGCCGCCCTGGTGGTGGTGGCCACGGACTTGGGGCTGTTGGCGGACCTGCTGATCCTGATCTCAGTGGGCGTTGGCGGCGGCCTCTGGGTGGCCTGGCGGACCCGCCGGGTGGTCCGGGCGCAGCAACGGGAGCGGGATCATGGGGCGTCGTAAGCGCAGGCCGGGCAGCCGGCGCTGGCTGGACGAGCACCACAGCGACCACTGGGTGCAGCAGGCGCAGAAGGCCGGCTACCGGTCCCGGGCGGCGTTCAAGCTGCTGGAGATCCAGGAGAAGGACCGCCTCATCCGCCCGGGCATGACCGTGGTGGACCTGGGCGCGGCCCCCGGTGGCTGGTGCCAGGTCGCCGCGGAGTTGGTGGGCGACCGTGGTGCCGTCTTCGCGCTGGATATCCTGCCCATGGAGGCCTTGCCCGGCGTCCACGTCATCCAGGGCGATTTCACCGAGGAGGCGCCCCTGCAGGCGCTGCTCCAGGCGCTGGAGGGTCGGCCAGTGGACCTGGTGCTCTCCGACATGGCCCCGAACCTCTCCGGTGTCCGGGTGGTGGATCAGCCGCGGGCCATGTATCTGGCGGAACTTGCACTTGACTTTGCAGGTCAAGTATTACAACCGGGCGGTGATTTTCTGACCAAGGTGTTCCATGGTGAAGGCCTGGATGACTATCGGCGCGATTTACAACGTCAATTCAGCAAGGTAATCACCCGAAAACCGCGTGCTTCGCGGGCCCGCAGCCGTGAATCCTACCTGCTGGCCCGCGGGTTCGGACTGTAGTAGGGTTCTAGGGAATTGCATTCAGCTCACTGGTGGCCCGGCGTCCGCGCCGGGCCCCATGCAAGTGAAGGAGAGGTCGGCCCGTGAATGACATGGCCAAGAATCTGATCCTCTGGATCATCATCGCCGTGGTCCTGATGTCCGTGTTCAGCAACTTCCAGGAACGCGGTGCCCCGGGGCCGGAGCAGATGAAATACTCCGAGTTCCTCCGCCATGTGGAGGCCGGAGAGGTCCGTGAGGTGATGATCCAGGGCGATAAGATCACCGTGGAGCGCGCCGATGGCACGCGGGCCCACACCTACAACCCGGAGTCGGACAACCGGGCGCTGATTGGCACCCTGCTGGAGCACGACGTCACCATCGATGCCCGCGAGCCGGAAGGCCGCAACATGTTGGTGCAGATTCTCATCTCCTGGTTCCCGTTCCTGCTGCTGATTGCCGTGTGGATCTACTTCATGCGCCAGATGCAGGGGGGTGGCGCGGGTCGTGGGGCCATGTCCTTCGGTAAGAGCAAGGCCAAGCTCATGACCGAGGAGCAGAGCAAGGTCACCTTCAACGACGTGGCCGGCTGCGACGAGGCCAAGGACGACGTGGCGGAGCTGGTGGACTTCCTGCGGGATCCGTCCAAGTTCCAGCGCCTGGGCGGGACCATCCCCCGCGGGGTGTTGATGGTCGGCCCCCCCGGCACCGGTAAAACGCTGCTCGCCAAGGCGATCGCCGGTGAGGCCAAGGTGCCGTTCTTCAGCATCTCCGGCTCCGATTTCGTCGAGATGTTCGTCGGCGTGGGTGCTTCCCGCGTGCGCGATATGTTCAGCCAGGCCAAGAAGCACAGCCCCTGCATCATCTTCATCGACGAGATCGACGCCGTGGGCCGCCAGCGCGGTGCCGGCCTGGGCGGGGGGCACGACGAGCGTGAGCAGACCCTGAACCAGCTGCTGGTGGAGATGGACGGTTTCGAGGGCAATGAGGGCGTCATCGTCATCGCCGCCACCAACCGCCCCGACGTGCTCGACCCGGCCCTGCTGCGCCCGGGCCGTTTTGATCGCCAGGTGGTGGTGCCGTTGCCGGAC
This sequence comes from Alkalilimnicola ehrlichii MLHE-1, assembly GCF_000014785.1. Classification (NCBI taxonomy): domain Bacteria; kingdom Pseudomonadati; phylum Pseudomonadota; class Gammaproteobacteria; order Chromatiales; family Ectothiorhodospiraceae; genus Alkalilimnicola; species Alkalilimnicola ehrlichii. The sequence goes on along the minus strand of NC_008340.1, from coordinate 2,245,219 downwards.
GTACGCGGCCGCGAGCACATCCTCAAGGTGCACATGAAGAAGGTGCCCCTGGACGACGATGTCACCCCCGCGATCCTGGCCCGCGGCACCCCGGGCTTCTCGGGCGCTGACCTGGCCAACCTGGTCAACGAGGCCGCCCTGTTCGCCGCCCGCGCCAACAAGCGGGTGGTGGACCAGGAGGACTTCGAGAAGGCCAAGGACAAGATCATGATGGGCTCCGAGCGTAAGTCCATGGTGATGAAGGAGGATGAGAAGCGCCTGACCGCCTACCACGAGGCCGGCCACGCCATCGTCGGGTTGGTCACCCCGGAGCACGATCCGGTGCACAAGGTGACCATCATCCCCCGCGGCCGGGCCTTGGGCGTGACCATGTTCCTACCGGAAGAGGACCGTTACAGCTACACCAAGCAACGCCTGAACAGCATGATCGCCAGCCTGTTCGGCGGCCGTATCGCCGAGGAGCTGATCTTCGGCCACGAGCGGGTGACCACCGGCGCCTCCAATGACATCCAGCGGGCCACCGAGATTGCCCGCAACATGGTCACCAAGTGGGGGCTGTCCGCCCGCCTGGGCCCCCTGGCCTACGGAGATGAGGAGGGCGAGGTCTTCCTCGGTCATTCGGTGACCCAGCATAAGGACGTTTCGGAAGAGACCCAGCACGCCATCGACGAGGAGGTGCGGGCCATCATCGACGCCAACTACACGGCGGCGGAGAAGATCATCCGCGAGCACATGGATCAGCTTCACGTGATGGCCGATGCACTGATGCGCTACGAGACCATCGATCGTGCTCAGATCGACGACATCATGGCCGGGCGCGAGCCGCGGCCGCCGAAGGGCTGGTCCGGGCCTTCGGACGATGACGATGACCGTGCCGAGGGCGAGAAGGTGGGTAAGGACGAGCGCGGCCGTATTGGCGGCCCCGCCACCAGCGAACACTGATGGCGGGCAGTGAAGCAGGGCCCGAGGCGCAGCCGCCGCTGCGCCTCGGGCGTTTTCGGCTGCCGTCGACCCGGCCCCTGGTGATGGGGGTCCTGAACGTCACTCCCGATTCCTTCTCGGACGGGGGGGTCCACCTCTCCCGGGCGGCTGCCATCCGCCAGGCCCGGTGTTTGGTGGGGCAGGGCGCGGATATCATCGATATTGGCGGTGAGTCCACCCGGCCGGGCGCCGAGCCGGTGCCGACGGAGCAGGAACTGGAGCGGGTGCTCCCGGTCCTGGAGGCGGTGACGGGCGAGCTCGATGTGCCCGTATCGGTGGATACCAGCAAGCCGGCAGTGATGACCGCAGCCGCCGCGTCCGGCGCCGCCCTGATCAACGATGTCTATGCGCTGCGGGCGCCCGGTGCCCTGGCCGCCGCCGCCGACAGCGGTCTGCCAGTGTGCCTCATGCACATGCAGGGTGAGCCGCGGACCATGCAGCGCGACCCCCGCTACCGGGATGTGGTCGACGAAGTCAATGCCTTCCTCATGGCACGGGTCCGGGCCTGCGAACAGGCCGGCATCCCGCGCGCACGGCTGCTGCTTGATCCGGGCTTTGGGTTTGGCAAGAGTCTCAATCATAATTACACCCTGTTGGGCCGGCTCGATGCCGTCTGTGCGCTGGGGCCGCCCGTGCTGGTGGGCATGTCGCGCAAATCCATGCTGGGGGGCGTCACCGGTCGTCCGGTGGACGGGCGGCTCGCCGCCGGCCTGGCAGCGGCCGTGTGCGCCGTGGAGCGTGGCGCGCGCATCGTGCGGACCCATGACGTGGCGCCGACCGTGGATGCGCTGCGGGTCGCCGGGGCGGCGATGGCCGCGGCACAGGGAGCACCCATAACGGGGCAGGAGAAACAGTAACGTGAAAAAGGAATACTTTGGCACCGACGGCATTCGCGGCACCGTCGGGGAGCCGCCCATCACCCCGGATTTCATGCTGCATCTGGGCTGGGCGGCCGGGCGGGTTTTGGCGCGCGCCGGGCAGTCCTCGGTGTTGGTCGGCAAGGACACCCGGATCTCCGGCTACATGCTGGAGTCCGCCCTGGAGTCCGGCTTTGCGGCCGCCGGGGTCAACGTCAAACTGCTCGGGCCCATGCCCACCCCGGCCATAGCCTACCTGACACGCACTCTGCGGGCCGCCGCCGGGGTGGTGATCAGCGCCTCACACAACCCCCACGAAGACAACGGGATCAAGTTCTTCTCCGATGATGGGGAGAAGCTCGACGATGCCACCGAGCTGGCCATTGAGGCCGAACTGCGGCAACCCCTCAAGCCGGCGCCCTCCGCGCGGCTGGGGAAGGCCTCCCGGATCAACGACGCCCCGGGGCGTTATATCGAGTTCTGTAAACGCAGCTTTCCCTACGAACTGAGCCTGCGGGGCCTGCGCCTGGTGGTCGACTGTGCCAATGGCGCCACCTACCACGTGGCCCCCGCGGTCTTCCACGAGCTGGGCGCCGAGGTCATCCCGTTGGCCGATGACCCGGATGGTCTGAATATCAACGCCGACTGCGGCTCGTTGCACCCGAAGGGCCTCCAGGCCGCCGTGCGTGAGCACGATGCGGACGCCGGCATCGCCTTTGACGGGGATGGCGACCGCGTGATTATGGTGGATCACCGGGGCGAGGTGGTGGACGGCGACGGTCTGCTCTACATCATCGCCCGGCAGCGGATGGCCAACGGCGGGCTTGCCGGTCCGGTGGTGGGTACCGTCATGAGCAACCTGGGTCTGGAGCAGGGCATCGGCCGCTTGGGGCTGCCCTTCCTGCGCGCCAAGGTGGGCGACCGTTACGTGATGGAGATGCTCCGCCGTGAAGGCGGCATCCTCGGTGGTGAATCCTCCGGCCACTTGATCTGCCTGGACCGGACCACCACCGGCGACGGTATTGTCTCGGCGCTGCAGGTGCTGGAGGCCATGGCGGCGCAGGAGCGGACGCTGGCGGAGCTGGCGGACGGTATGGACCGGCTGCCGCAGATCATGGTCAACGTGCCCATCAGCCGCGGCGTGCCGGTCCAGGACCATGCCACCGTCACCGACGCCGTGCGCGATGCGGAAACCCGGCTCGCCGGCCGCGGGCGGGTGCTGCTGAGGCCCTCCGGGACGGAGCCGGTGCTGCGGGTGATGGTCGAGGGGCCGGATCAGGCCGAGGTTTCAGCCACCGCCGAGGCCATCGCCGGCGCCGTGCGTGAGGCGCACGCCACCCTGACCGCCCCCCGTTAAATTGACCCTGCCCGTGGCCGACGGTATTCTTCCCGGCGGTTAATTGTTACGGCAAGGAGTGTGCCATGCGTAAGCCGATGGTTGCGGGCAACTGGAAGATGAATGGGTCCCTGGCGCTAGTCAACGACATGGGGCGGGCCCTGGCCGATGTCGACTGCAGCGCCGTCGACGTGCTGGTTTGCCCTCCGTTTCCCTATATCGGGCCGCTGCGCCGCGCGGTTCCGGACGAGTCCGGCGTGGCGCTGGGCGGGCAGGACGTCTCCCGCTACGACTCCGGTGCCTACACCGGTGAGGTGGCGGGTGCCATGCTTGCCGAAATGGGCTGCCGCCATGTCATTGTCGGCCACTCGGAGCGCCGGGCCATGCACGCCGAGACCGATGAGGTGGTGGTCGACAAGGTGCAGGCGGCGCTGCGCGCCGGATTGACGCCCATCGTCTGTGTCGGCGAGACCCTCGAGGCCCGGGATGCTGGCGAGACCGAGCAGGTGGTGGGTCGTCAGTTGGACGCGGTGCTCGAGTTAGGCGGTTTCGTGGTCGAAAAGCTTGTCTTGGCCTACGAACCGGTCTGGGCCATCGGTACCGGCCGCACCGCCAGCCCGGAGCAGGCTCAGGCAGTGCATGCCTTCATTCGGCAGCGCGCGGCCGATGCCCTCGGCGACGAGTTGGCCCAGCGACTGCCCATCCTCTACGGCGGCAGCGTCAAGCCGGGCAACGCCCGGGAGTTGTTCGGCTGCGCCGATGTGGACGGTGGGCTGATCGGCGGTGCCTCGCTCGACCCGGACGGCTTTCTGGAGATCATCTCTGCGGCGCGGCCCTGAACCTGGCCGCCCCGCTCCCCTTCAACCCGACGTGACAGAGGCTCCATGTTTCAGATTCTGCTCGCCATACACGTGATTATCGCCGTCGTTCTGGTCGTGCTCGTCTTGCTGCAGCAAGGCAAGGGTGCCGATATGGGGGCGGCCTTTGGCAGCGGGGCCTCGTCCACCGTGTTCGGCTCCCGCGGCGCCGGTAGCTTCCTGACCCGGGTCACCACCGGGCTGGCGATCACCTTTTTCGCCACCAGCCTGGTCTTGGCGATCCTCGCGGCCAGGGGAACGGATGCGCCGGGGAGCCTGCTGGAACGCGAGCAGGAGGTGGAGGAGACGGTGCCGCCGGCCGCTGACGATGAGCCAGAGGCCCCGGAGGTTGATGACGAACTGCCGCCGCCTGCCGGAGAGTGATCCCGGCAGGCGTTTTTGCGTTGAGATGGCGGGGGCAAACTGGTAGACTTACCCCCGCTTTCAACGAGTACCACTTGCCCTCAAAAAGGGGCGAGTTACCACCGAATAAATGCCGATGTGGTGGAACTGGTAGACACGCTGTCTTGAGGGGGCAGTGGCGAAAGCCGTGCCGGTTCGAGTCCGGCCATCGGCACCATATAAATGCATAAAAAGAAAAGAGTCCCGACCTGACGTCCATGGGGGCGATCTAAACCTAACGTCGGGGAGCAGCCCCACAGCGCCGGCCCTTGGCCGGGCCGGCGCGGGGCGCCCAGCAGAGAGGCGAGTCTAGATGCTGGAAAACTATCTGCCCATTCTGGTCTTCATCATCTTTGGGCTTTTATTCGGGATGGTCTTTCTGGCGGTGGGGTTCCTGTTGGCGCCCTCCAAGCCGGATGCGGAGAAGCTTTCGCCGTACGAATGCGGTTTTGAGGCATTCGAAGACTCCCGCATGAAGTTCGACGTGCGCTACTATCTCGTCGCCATCCTGTTCATTATTTTTGATCTGGAGATCGCCTTTCTCTTTCCCTGGGCGATCGTACTGGACGACATCGGCATGTTCGGCATCCTGGCCATGGCGCTGTTCATCGGCCTGCTGCTGATCGGCTTCCTCTACGAGTGGAAGAAGGGGGCGCTGGAATGGGAGTAGAAGGCCTGCTCGAGAAGGGCTTTGTCACCACCTCGGCGGACAAAGTCATCAACTGGGCCCGCACCGGCTCCATGTGGCCGATGACCTTTGGTCTTGCCTGCTGCGCGGTGGAGATGATGCAGGCCGGTGCCGCCCGTTACGACCTGGACCGGTTCGGGATCATCTTCCGGCCCAGCCCCCGCCAATCCGATGTCATGATCGTCGCCGGCACCCTCTGCAACAAGATGGCCCCGGCGCTGCGCAAGGTTTACGACCAGATGCCCGAGCCCCGTTGGGTGATCTCCATGGGTTCCTGTGCCAACGGCGGCGGCTACTACCATTACTCCTACTCCGTTGTGCGCGGCTGCGACCGGGTGGTGCCGGTGGATGTCTACGTCCCCGGCTGCCCACCCACGGCCGAGGCCCTGATCTGGGGCATCATGCAGCTGCAGAAGAAGATTCGCACCACCAATACCATCGCCCGCTAAGGGGAGTCGGATGGCCAAGAAGCTGGAACAGCTCCAAACAGCCGTTCAGGAACGGCTGGGAGAAAGACTGCGCGATTGCGTTCTGGATGCCGACCGGGGTGAACTCGCCATCGAGGTGGCCCCGGCCGATCTGCACCAGGCAATGACCACGCTGCGCGACGCCGAGGGCTTGCGCTTCGATATGCTGATGGACCTCGCCGGTGTCGACTACGCTGCCTGGGGCGAGGACGAGTGGTTCACGGACACCGCCGAAGGGACGGGGTTCAGCCGCGGCGTCCAGGGCAACAACTTTGCCCGCCTCGGAATCACCGGGATCTACGGCGTCCAGGAGATCACCGAAAACACCGGCCGGCGTTTTGCCGCCGTCTATCAGCTGCTCTCGGTGGAGCTTAACCAGCGCCTGCGGGTGCGGTGCTTCTGTGAAGACGACCGCTTCCCGGTGCTCGACTCGGTGGTCGATGTCTGGAGCGGCGCCAACTGGTTCGAGCGCGAGGCCTTCGATCTCTACGGCATCATTTTTGACGGCCACCCGGATCTGCGCCGTATCCTCACCGACTATGGCTTCGTCGGCCATCCGTTCCGCAAGGACTTCCCCCTGATCGGCAACGTCGAAGTGCGCTACGACGAACAAAAGCGCCGGGTGATCTATCAGCCGGTCTCAATTGAACCGCGCGTGCTGGTGCCGCGAGTGGTTCGCGAGGACAACCGCTATGCCGATCGCAAGCGCCGGGAGGAGGGTGCCAGCGATGCGTGAGTTCAAGAGCTATACCGTCAACTTTGGCCCCCAGCACCCGGCCGCCCACGGGGTGCTGCGGATGGTGCTGGAGATGGAGGGCGAGACGGTCCGGCGTGCGGACCCGCATATCGGGCTGCTGCACCGGGCGACCGAGAAGCTGGCCGAGTCCAAGCCCTATAACCAGTCCATCGGCTACATGGACCGGTTGGACTACGTCTCCATGCTCTGCAACGAGCACGCCTATGTGATGGCGATCGAGAAGCTGCTCGGCATCGAGGCGCCGATCCGGGCCCAGTACATCCGGGTGATGTTCGACGAGATCACCCGCATCCTCAACCACCTGATGTGGCTGGGGGCACACGGCCTGGACGTGGGCGCAATGACCGCCTTCCTCTACTGCTTCCGCGAGCGTGAGGACCTGATGGACTGCTACGAGGCGGTCAGCGGCGCGCGTATGCACGCGGCCTATTACCGGCCGGGCGGTGTCTACCGCGACCTGCCTGAGAGCATGCCCAAGTATGAGCCCAGCAAGTTCCGGAGCAAGAAGGAGCTGGAGCTCATGAACGCGGCCCGGCAGGGGACGATGCTCGACTTCATCGAGGACTTCACCGAGCGCTTCCCCGGCTGCGTGGACGAGTACGAGACCCTGCTCACCGAGAACCGGATCTGGCGCCAGCGCCTGGTGGACGTCGGCGTGGTCTCGCCGGAGCGCGCGCTGCAACTGGGCTTCAGTGGCCCGATGCTGCGGGGCTCCGGGATCGAGTGGGATCTGCGCAAGAAGCAGCCTTACGACGTCTACGACCGGGTCGAGTTCGACATCCCGGTGGGCACCAATGGGGACTGCTACGACCGCTATCTGGTGCGTATCGAGGAGATGCGCCAGTCCAATCGCATCATCAAGCAGTGCGTGGACTGGCTGCGTCACAACCCCGGCCCGGTGATGCTCGAGGACCACAAGGTCGCGCCACCCAGTCGGGAGGAGATGAAGGACGACATGGAGTCCCTCATCCACCATTTCAAGCTGTTCACCGAGGGTTACACCACGCCCCCGGGCGAGGTCTACGCCGCGGTGGAGGCCCCCAAGGGTGAGTTCGGCTGCTACATGATTTCCGATGGCGCCAACAAGCCCTATCGCGTCAAGCTGCGGGCACCGGGCTTCGCCCATCTGTCCGCCATGGATGAGATGGCGCGCGGCCACATGCTGGCTGACGTGGTGGCCATTATCGGTACACAGGACATTGTTTTCGGGGAGATTGACCGTTGAGCAGCGGGCTTGCAGAAAAGGTGCTGACGCCCGAGATGCGGGCGGAGATCGACCACTGGCTGACCAAGTATCCCGAGGATCAGAAGCAATCGGCGGTGATCCCGGCGCTGCATGTGGTGCAGGACAACAGCGGTGGCTGGTTGCGGCGCGAGCAGATGGACGCGGTGGCGGAATACCTGGGCATGGACCCGGTGGCCGTTTACGAGGTGGCCACCTTCTATTCCATGTTCGACCTGGAGCCGGTGGGCCGGCATAAGGTCAACATCTGCACCAATATCTGCTGCTGGTTGAAGGGCGCCGAGGACATCGTCGCCTACACCGAGAAGAAACTGGGTATCAAGCTCGGCGAGACCACGCCCGACCAGCGGATCACCCTCAAGATCGAAGAGGAGTGCCTGGCGGCCTGTACGGGGGCGCCGATGATGGTGGTGGACGGCCACTATTACACCGATCTGACCCCCGAGAAGATCGATCAGATTCTCGACGCGCTGGAGTAAACCATGGCCAATCAGGTGTGTCTGACCACGCTGGACAAGGAAACCCCCTGGAGCCTGGAGACCTACCGGGCGATGGGCGGCTACCAGGCCTGGGAGAAGATTCTCAAGGAGAAGACGCCCCAGGAAGAGATTATCGAGACGGTCAAAAAGGCCAACCTGCGCGGCCGCGGTGGCGCCGGCTTCCCCGCCGGGGTTAAGTGGGGCTTCATGCCCCGAAATGCGCCGGGCCAGAAGTACATTGTCTGTAACTCTGACGAATCGGAGCCCGGCACCTGTAAGGATCGCGACATCCTGCGCTTCAATCCCCACGCCCTGGTGGAGGGCATGGCGATTGCCGGCTATGCCATGGGTGCCACCGTGGGCTACAACTACCTGCGCGGTGAGTTTCACCACGAGCCCTTCGAGCGGATCGAGCAGGCGGTGCGCGAAGCCCGCGAGGCCGGCCTGCTGGGGCGCAACATCCAAGGCAGTGGCATCGATTTCGAGCTCCACAATCATATCGGGGCGGGCGCCTATATCTGTGGCGAGGAATCGGCGCTGATGGAGTCGCTGGAGGGCAAAAAGGGCCAGCCCCGCTACAAGCCGCCTTTCCCGGCCCAGGTCGGCGTATACGGGCGCCCCACCACCATCAACAACACCGAGACCCTCGCCTCCGTGCCCTCGATTATGCGCAAGGGCAGCGAGTGGTTCCTCGAGCTGGGCAAGCCCAATAACGGCGGTGAGAAGATCTTCTGTGTCTCCGGGCACGTGGAAAGGCCGGGTAACTTTGAGGTCCCGCTGGGGACGCCGTTCAAGGACCTTTTGGAGATGGCCGGGGGCGTGCGCGGCGGGCGTAAGCTCAAGGCCGTGATCCCGGGCGGTTCCTCCATGCCCGTGGTCCCCGGCGAGACCATGCTGCAGGCCACCATGGACTACGACGGCCTGGCGGAGATCGGCTCGGCCCTCGGTTCCGGCGGGGTCATCGTGATGGACGAGACCACCGACATGGTCAAGGCGATCCTGCGCATCTCGCGGTTCTACTTCGCCGAGTCCTGCGGTCAGTGCACCCCCTGCCGGGAGGGCACTGGCTGGATGCAACGGGTGCTCCGGCGCATCGTCGAAGGCAAAGGCCGGCACGAGGACATCGAACTGCTGGAGGCGGCGGCGGGGCAGATCGCCGGCCACACGATCTGCGCCTTCGGCGAGGCCGCGGCCTGGCCGGTGCAGAGCTTCCTCAAGCACTTCCGTCACGAGTTTGAATACTACGTGGAGCATAAGCGTTCCATGGTGGAGGCCGCCTGAGCATGAGTGCCAAGGTCGAAGACAAGCCGCAGGACATGGTGACCATCGAGGTCAACGGCCAGGAGATCCAGGCCCCCAAGGGCTCGATGATCATTGAGGCCACCGACGCCCACGGGGTGGACGTGCCCCGCTTCTGCTACCACAAGAAGCTGCCCATTGCGGCCAACTGCCGGATGTGTCTGGTGGAGGTGGAGAAGGCGCCCAAGCCCCTGCCGGCCTGCGCCACGCCGGTGGCCGAGGGCATGAAGATCTACACCGACTCGCCGCGGGCGGTGGCCGCCCAGCGCGGGGTCATGGAGTTCCTGCTGATCAACCATCCGCTCGACTGCCCCATTTGCGATCAGGGTGGTGAGTGCGAGCTGCAGGACGTCTCCATGGGCTACGGTCGCGGGGTTTCCCGTTTCAGTGAGCGCAAGCGCGTGGTGGACGATGAGAACCTCGGGCCGCTGATCGCCACCGAAATGACCCGCTGCATCCACTGCACCCGGTGTGTGCGCTTCCTCGACCATATCGCCGGCAAGCGTGAGCTCGGGGGTATGAACCGTGGCGAGTACACCGAGATCTCCACCTTCGTCGAGGGCGGGGTCCACTCGGAGCTCTCCGGCAACATCATCGATCTTTGCCCGGTGGGGGCCCTGACCAACAAGCCCTTCCGCTTCAAGGCCCGGGCCTGGGAGCTGCTGGCTCACCCCTCGGTCGCACCGCACGATGCGGTGGGCTCCAACGTCCACCTGCACCACCGCCGCGGCGAGATCATGCGGGTGGTGCCGCGCGAAAACGAACTGGTCAACGAGACCTGGATCGCCGACCGCGACCGCTTCAGCCACCAGGGTGTGTACAGCGAGGACCGCCTGGACCGGCCGATGGTCCGGGTGGACGGTGAGCTGCGCCCGTGCGAGTGGGAGGAGGCGCTCGACCGCGCCGTAACGCTGCTGCGGGATGTGGCGGCAAAGCACGGTGCCGACCAGCTGGGCACCCTGGTGGGGCCGACCAGTACCGCCGAGGAGATGTACCTGCTGAATCGGCTGACCCGCGGTCTGGGCAGCCCGAATATCGATCACCGGCTACGCGACGGCGATTGCAGTGACCAGGCGGAGGCCCCCGCCTTCCCCTGGCTCGGCCAGCCGATCAGCGCCCTGGAGGATGTCCAGGCGGCGCTGCTGGTGGGCAGCTACCTGCGCCACGAGCAGCCGATCCTGAATCACCGGTTGCGTAAGGCCACCAAGGCCGGGGCCCGGGTCTCGGTGATCAACAACCGCCGTTACGACTTCAACTACGATCTGGTCGAGGAGATCCTGGCCGGTCCTTCGGCACAGATTGCCGAACTGGCCGCGGTATTGCAGGCGGTGGTCACGGAAAAGGGGGGCAAACTGCCGGAAGGCGTCGATGCCCTCTATCGGGAGAAGCCGCAAGCCCACCACCAGGCGATTGCCCAGCAGCTGGTCGAGGCGGAACGGGCGACTATCCTGCTAGGGAATCAGGCGGCGGCAAACCCGCGGGCCGCCCTGCTGCGGGCGCTGGCCAGTGCGCTGGCCGAGCAGACCGGCGCGGTGCTGGGTGTCCTGCCGGAGGCTGCCAACAGTGTCGGCGGTTGGCTGGCCGGCGCGGTCCCGCACCGCGAGGCGGGCGGTGACGCGGCCGACAATGTCGGCCTCCATGCCCGCGAGATGCTGGCGCAGCCACGCCAGGGCTACTTGCTCTACAACGTGGAGCCGGAGCTCGACTGCTGGGACGGCCGGCAGGCTGCGGCGGCGCTGACGGCCGCGCAGGCCGTGGTGGCGTTCAGCAGCTGGTTGACCCCGGAACTGGCCCGCGAGGCGGATGTGGTGCTGCCCATCGCCGCGTTCGGGGAAACCTCCGGCACCTTCGTCAATCTGGAAGGGCGCTGGCAGAGCTTCCCGGGTATCGGCCGACCGGTGGGCGAGGCCCGGCCCGGCTGGCGGGTGCTGCGGGTGTTGGGCAACCTGCTTGAGCTGGATGGGTTCGAGTACGAGTCCTCCGAGGAGATCCTGCGGGAGCTGCAGGCCCGGGTGGGCGAGGTGACGCCCTCGGCCGCGTACCCCTGGGTGGCGCCGGAACCGGTCTCCCCCCGGAGCGAGGGCCTGGAGCGGGCGTCGGCGACGCCGATCTACGCGGTGGATCCGCTGGTACGGCGGTCCGCGCCGCTGCAGCAGACCCGGCACGCGGTGGCGGCCGAGGCGTGGCTGGCGCCGGCGACCGCCTCCCGGCTCGGCGTCGAGGAGGGGGGGCGTATCCGTCTCGGTGAGGACTCGGTGGAACTGCCGGTACGGGTGTCCGACGAGATTGCGGAGGGGACCGTTTGGGTGCCGGCCGCGCTGCGGGACAGCGCCGCATTGGGGCCGATGAACGGCGAACTGGACGTGGCTGGCCACTGAGCCGGCCAGGGGCTACGGGAAGCGTAATCGCATGGCGGTTTTCACAGAACTTTTCTGGATAACGCTCAAGATCATGGCGCTGGTGGTGCCGCTGATGCTTGCAGTGGCTTACCTGACCTACGCCGAGCGCAGGGTCATCGGGGCGATGCAGGACCGACGCGGCCCGAACCGCGTGGGCTATCAGGGGTTGTTGCAGCCGATCGCGGACGCGCTGAAGCTGGTCATGAAGGAGATCAGCATCCCGTCCAACGCCAACCGGGTCCTGTTCGTCATCGCACCGTTGCTGGCCATCATGCCCGCACTGGCGGCCTGGGCGGTCATTCCGGTGGCCGAGGGCTGGGCCATCGCCGATATCAACGCGGGTCTGCTCTATATCCTGGCCATGACCTCCCTGGGGGTCTACGGCATCATCATTGCCGGCTGGGCCTCCAACTCCAAGTACGCCCTGTTGGGGACCCTGCGGGCGTCCGCGCAGGTCGTCTCCTACGAGATTGCCATGGGCTTCGCCCTGGTCGGCGTGCTGATGGCGGCCGGTTCCATGAACCTGGGCCAGATCATCCAGGCCCAGGCGGGCGGTATCTTCCACTGGTTCTGGCTGCCGCTGTTGCCGCTCTTCCTGGTCTACTGGATCTCCGGTGTGGCCGAGACCAACCGCGCACCCTTCGACGTTGCCGAGGGCGAGTCCGAGATCGTCGCCGGCTTCCACGTGGAGTACTCGGGGACCTCCTTCGCGGTCTTTTTCCTGGCGGAATACGCCAACATGATCCTCATCTCCGCGGTGGCCGCGGTGATGTTCCTGGGGGGCTGGTATTCGCCCTTCCACGGTTGGCCGATTTTGGGCCCGATGCTCGACTGGGTCCCCGGTGTCGTCTGGTTCATGCTCAAGACCGCCTTCTTCATGTTCTGTTACCTGTGGTTCCGCGCCACCTTCCCGCGATACCGCTATGACCAGATCATGCGGCTGGGGTGGAAGGTGCTGATCCCGGTCACCGTGGTCTGGCTCATCGTGCTGACCATCTTCATCGTCACCGGCTTCGGGCCCTGGTTCTGAGAGGAGACGCCATGACTGCCCTCAGGGATTACGTCAAGAGTTTCCTGCTGGTCGAGCTGCTCCAAGGGCTTCGGCTGACCGGGAAGCATTTTCTCAGCCGCAGCGTCACCCTGGAGTATCCAGAGGAGAAGACGCCAAAGTCGCCGCGGTTCCGGGGGATGCACGCGCTGCGTCGCTATCCCAACGGCGAGGAGCGTTGCATTGCCTGCAAGCTGTGTGAGGCGGTTTGCCCGGCCCTGGCGATCACCATTGAGGCCGGCCCGCGTGAGGACGACGGCACCCGCCGTACCACGCTCTATGAGATCGACATGTTCAAGTGCATCTATTGTGGGTTCTGCGAGGAGTCCTGCCCGGTGGATTCCATCGTCGAGACCCGGGAGCACGAATACCATATGGAGCACCGTGAGGAGCGCGTGTTCGACAAGGCGCGGCTGCTGGCCAACGGCGATAAGTACGAGGCCCAGATCGCGGCCGACCGGGCCGCCGATGCGCCCTACCGGTGATCACCACCGGCGACAACGATAATGTGATTCGACCTGTCGCGCGCCCGCTCCGCGCGGCAGCCGGTTTCCTGGCATAGGCATTGGGGACTCACCCATGGAGCAGGTCATTTTCTATGTGTTCGCCGCGGTGCTGCTGTTTGCCGCGACGATGGTCATCACCGCCCGTAACCCGGTGCACTGCGCCCTGTTTCTGGTGTTGGCGTTTTTCAACAGCGCCATTCTCTGGGTGATGGCGGGCGCGGAGTTCCTCGGGATCGCCCTGGTGGTGGTCTACGTGGGTGCCGTCATGGTGTTGTTCCTGTTCGTGGTGATGATGCTCGACATCGGGCGGAGCGTTCACCAGGAGGGCTTCACCCGATACCTGCCGGCCGGCGCGTTGGTCGCGGTGCTGATGGCGGTGCAGTTGGGCCTGGTCCTGGTTTCGGACCACACCGGCATCGCCGGTGGCGTGATTCCGGAGGTGCCCGCCGACGTCGACAACATCCGCGGGCTCGGTGGCCTGCTCTACACCACCTATGTCTACCCGTTCGAGATCGCCGGGGCCATCCTGTTGGTGGCCATCATTGCGGCCATCGTGCTCACCCTCCGCCGCCGGGAGGGCACCAAGCACCAGGATGTGGCCAAGCAGGTGCGGGTGCGCCGCGAGGACCGGGTACGCCTGGTCAGCATGAAGTCCGAGGGGCGGGAATAAGCCCCCGCAAGGGGAAACAACGCGTCGGAGTAAGCGAACAACCATGATTGGACTTGCCGACTATCTGATATTGGGGGCACTGCTGTTCTCCCTGGGCGTGGCCGGGATCTTCATCAACCGGAAGAACCTGCTCGTGCTGCTGATGTGCATTGAGCTGATCCTGCTTGCGGTGAACATGAACTTCATCGCCTTCTCGGCCTATCTGCAGGATCTGGCCGGGCAGGTCTTTGTGTTCTTCATCCTCACCGTCGCGGCGGCAGAGGCCGCCATTGGCCTGGCCATTGTGGTGGCGCTGTTCCGTAACCGGGGCTCCATCAATGTGGGCGATCTGGACAGCATGAAGGGCTGATGTTCATGGAAACGATCTATCTCGCCATTCCGCTCATCCCGCTGCTGGCGGCCGTTGTCGCCGGCTTTTTCGGCCAGCAGATCGGCCGGGCCGGCGCCCACTGGGTGACCATCCTGGCCGTGGGGGCCTCCTTCCTGCTGTCCACGGTGGTGCTCTACGACCAGGTCTGGGCCGGCGCCCCCGTCTACAACGAGACGGTCTACACCTGGGCCGTGGTCGGCGGCCTGCAGATGGAGGTGGGCTTTCTGATCGACCGCCTGACGGCGGTGATGATGACGGTGGTCACCTTCGTCTCGTTGATGGTGCACATCTACACCATCGGTTATATGCACGATGACGACGGCTACCAGCGTTTCTTCGCCTACATCTCACTGTTCACCTTCGCCATGCTCATGCTGGTGATGGCGAACAACTTCCTGCAGCTGTTCTTCGGCTGGGAGGCCGTGGGCCTGGTCTCGTACCTGCTGATTGGCTTCTGGTTCAAGCGTGATACGGCGATCTTCGCCAACCTTAAGGCCTTCCTGGTCAACCGGGTGGGGGACTTCGGCTTCCTGCTCGGCATCGCGTTGATCGTCTTCTACTTCGGTACCCTGGACTATCAGGAGGCCTTCGCCGCCGCCGAGGCGAACGCCGGACTGACCCTGTCGATCTTCGGCACCGCGGAGTGGTCGGTGCTCACCGTGGCCTGCATCCTGCTGTTCATAGGTGCCATGGGCAAATCGGCCCAGGTGCCGCTGCACGTCTGGCTGCCGGACTCCATGGAGGGCCCGACCCCGATCTCGGCCCTGATCCACGCCGCCACCATGGTGACCGCGGGCATCTTCCTCGTGGCCCGCATGTCGCCGCTGTTCGAGCTGTCCGAAGTGGCACTCTCCTTTGTTCTGATCATCGGTGCGGTGACCGCCCTGTTCATGGGCCTGATCGGCCTGGTCCAGAACGACATCAAGCGGGTGGTGGCCTACTCCACGCTTTCGCAGCTCGGCTATATGGTCGTCGCCTTGGGGGTCTCCGCCTACGCCGCCGGGATCTTCCACCTGATGACCCACGCCTTCTTCAAGGCGCTGCTCTTCCTGGGTGCGGGCTCGGTGATCATCGCCATGCACCACGTGCAGGACATGCGCCAGATGGGCGGGCTGAAGAAGTACATGCCCATCACCTACTGGACCATGTTGCTGGGTACGCTGGCGCTCATTGGTTTCCCCGGTTTCTCCGGCTACTTCTCAAAGGACGGCATCATCCTAGCGGTGGGTGAGTCGGAGCGCGCCGGCGCCACCTTCGCCTACCTCTGCGTGATGCTTGGCGTCTTCGTCACCGCGCTCTACAGCTTCCGTCTCTTCTTCCTGGTCTTCCACGGTAAGGAGCGGATGGATGAACACACCCGCTCGCACCTGCACGAATGTCCGCGGGTGGTCACGGTGCCGCTGCTGTTGCTGGCCATTCCGTCGGTGCTGATCGGCTTCTATACGGTCACGCCGATGCTGTTCGGTGACTTCTTCGGTCCGGCGATCCACGTTGCCGAGGGCAACGACGTCCTGGCCGCGGTGGGTGCCAGCTACGGCTCGGCCATGGCACTGCTGCTGCACGGCTTTGCGGCGCCGCCCGTGTACCTGGCCGCTGCCGGGGTGTTGACCGCCTGGTTCTTCTACATCAAGCGGCCGGACCTGCTGCCTGGCGTCAACCGCACCTTCGCCCCGGCCATCCGGGTGCTGGAGAACAAATACGGCTTCGACGATCTGTACATCAAGTACATCGCCGGGGCCGGGCGCGGGCTGGGCAATGCCCTCTGGCAGGTCGGTGACCGCAGCTTCATCGACGGTGCGCTGGTCAACGGGACGGCGCAGTTGATCGGGCGGATGGGCGCCCGGGTGCGTCTGCTCCAGAGCGGTTACCTGTACCACTACGCATTTATCATGATTATCGGCCTGCTGGTGCTCATCGGTTGGTTCCTCGGGGGCCAGTTGTTCTGAGTTGGGGCGAGCGCCAGGCAGGAACCCGTCTCGCGGACTTTGATTTGGTAAGGAAATAGCGGATGTTTGACGGTTGGTTGCTGAGTCTGCTGATCTGGCTGCCCATCCTCGGTGGGGTAGCGGTGATGGTCCTGGGGGACAGTGCGCCCGATCGGGTCCGCTGGACGGCTCTGGGTATTGCGCTGGTGACCTTCCTGGCCAGCCTCCCGCTGTATTTCGGCTTCGAGCCGGGCACCCACGAGATGCAGTTCGTGGAGCAGCGGGAGTGGGTATCGGCGCTGCAGGTGTACTATCACCTGGGTGTGGACGGCATCTCCATGCCGCTGATCATCCTCACCACCTTCTGTACCCTGTTGGTGGTCATTGCCGGCTGGGAGGTGATCAAGTATCGGCCGTCCCAATACCTGGCCGCCTTCCTGATTATGGAGGGCATCATGGTGGGCGTGTTCTCCGCCCTTGATGCCATCCTGTTCTACGTCTTCTTCGAGGCGATGCTGGTGCCGATGTTCCTGATCATCGGCATCTGGGGCGGGGCCAACCGCATCTACGCGACCATCAAATTCTTCCTCTACACCTTCCTGGGCTCCGTGCTCATGCTGGTGGCGGTGATCTACCTGCGGCTGCAGGCCGGCAGCTTCGGCATCCTGGACATGCACGGCCTCGACCTGGGGCTCACCGCCCAGGTGCTCATCTTCCTGGCCTTCCTGGGCGCGTTCGCGGTGAAGGTGCCCATGTGGCCGGTGCACACCTGGTTGCCGGACGCCCACGTGGAGGCGCCCACCGGGGGGTCCGTGATCCTGGCGGCGATCATGCTGAAGATCGGCGGCTACGGCTTCCTGCGCTTCTCGCTGCCGATCACCCCGGAGGCCAGCATGACGCTGGACTGGCTGATCATCCTCATGTCCCTGGTGGCCGTGGCCTATATCGGCCTGGTGGCCATGGTCCAGAAGGATATGAAGAAGCTGATCGCCTACTCCTCCATCGCCCACATGGGCTTCGTGACCCTGGGCTTCTTCCTGATCTTCCAGATCATGGCCAACGGGGGCGGTGAGCAGGGGGGCATGCTGGCGCTGCAGGGTGGCATGGTCCAGATGATCTCCCACGGCTTCATCTCGGCGGCCATGTTCCTCTGCGTCGGCGTTCTGTACGATCGCATGCACTCCCGCCAGATCGCCGACTACGGCGGCGTGATCAACACCATGCCCTGGTTTGGCGCCTTTTTCGTCCTGTTCGCCATGGCCAATGCCGGGCTGCCGGGCACCTCCGGCTTCGTCGGCGAGTTCATGGTTATCCTGGCGGCCTTCCAGGCGAACTTCTGGTACGCCTTCGTGGCGGGGACCACCCTGGTGTTGGGGGCCGCCTACTCGCTGTGGATGGTGAAGCGGGTGATCTTTGGCGAGGTGGCCAACGAGAATGTGGCCAAGCTCGAGGACGTGAATCGGCGCGAGGTGCTGGTGCTGGGGCTGCTGGCGGCCATGGTGCTGCTCCTGGGCCTGTGGCCGGCCCCGCTGGTTGAGGTGATGGAGCCGAGCCTGCTTCACCTGCTGAACCAGGTCACGGGTGCCTGAACCGGGGCGGCCGGACCACGGATTTACCAAACTGACATGGGAACGAGGGGCCGCGCCGGCGGCCCGTTGCTGAGGATCTGCTATGACCGTCGAGACGCCGGACTTCGTGATGCCGGATTTTTCCCTGGCGCTGCCGGAGATCTGGATGCTGGTGATGGCCTGTGTGGTGCTGGTCGTGGACCTGTACAGCCAGGACAGCCGCCGCGGGATGACCTTCATGCTGACCCAGTTCACCCTGGTGGTGGCGGGGGTGCTGGCCATTGTCGCCCATTGGGGTGAGCCTGCGGTCACCTTCAGTGGCACCTATGTCTCCGACAACCTGGCGGCGGTCCTTAAGGTGGCCATCGCCGGTCTGGGCTTCCTCAGCTTTGCCTACTGCCGCGATTACCTGGAGGACCGCGGCCTGCTCAAGGGTGAGTACTTCGTGCTCGGGCTCTTTTCGCTGCTGGGCATGATGATCATGGCCTCGGCGCACAATCTCATGACGGTCTACCTGGGCCTGGAGCTGCTGGCGCTCACCCTGTACGCCATGGTGGCCTTTAACCGCGATAACCTGCGGGCCACCGAGGCGGCGATGAAATACTTCGTTCTGGGTGCCATCGCCTCGGGCATCCTGCTCTACGGCATGTCCCTGATCTACGGCGCCACGGGCTCGCTGAACCTGGCCGAGGTGGCGGTCTATGCCGGTGAGCAGGGCGCGAACGATTGGCTGTTGCTGCTCGGGATGACCCTGGTGGTGGTAGGCGTGGCCTTCAAGTTCGGCGCCGTGCCGTTCCACACTTGGATGCCCGACGTCTATCAGGGCGCGCCGACCACGGTGGCGCTGTTCGCCAGCACCGCACCCAAGGTCGCGGCGGTGGCGCTGTTCGTCCGGCTGCTCTCCGAGGGACTGGGGCCAATCCACGACCAGTGGCAACCGATGATCATCCTGCTCGCGGTGGCCTCCCTGGTGGTGGGTAACCTGGCGGCATTGGCGCAGACCAACATCAAACGCATGCTGGCCTACTCCACCGCGTCACACGTGGGCTTTATCCTGCTCGGCTTCATTGCCGGCACCGCTGAGGGCTACTCGACGGCGCTGTTCTACGCCATCACCTACGGCATCATGTCGGCCGGGGCATTTGGTCTCATCATCCTCCTCTCCCACCGCGGCTTTGAGGCGGAGAATATCAGTGACTTCAAGGGGCTGAACGATCGCAGTCCGGCCATGGCGCTGATGATGCTGTTGTTGATGTTCTCCATGACCGGTATCCCCGGCACGGTGGGCTTCTACGCAAAGTGGTTGGTGATCAAATCGGTGGTGGACGTGGGCCTGGTCTGGCTGGCGGTGTTCGCCGTGGTCTTCGCCGTTATCGGCGCCTTCTACTACCTGCGGGTCCTCAAGTTCGTCTACTTTGATAAGCCCGAGACGGACGCGCCGCCGCAAACCGGCTCGCCGGCGATGCGAGGCCTTCTGGTGGCGAACGGCATCGCCGTGCTGCTGCTTGGCATCTTCCCGGACAGCCTGATCTCCGCCTGCATGGCGGCCTTTGGCGTGAGTTATGGGTGAGAACAGTGCGATCGCGTTGCTATTCCTGCTCGCGGTGGTGGCGGCCAATCTGCCCTGGCTGACCGAGCGCGTCTTCCTTGTCGCGCCAACCCCGCCCCGGGGTAAACGGGAGTGGGTGCGCTTCCTGGAATGGGGGGTGTATTACCTGGTCGCCGGGGCGGCCGCCATTGGCTTGGAGTACAGCGTCACCGGCGACATCTATCCCAAGGACTGGGTGTTCTATGTGACCACCCTGTGCCTGTTTGCGGTATTCGCACTCCCGGGCTTCATCTATCGGCACGATCTGCGCAAGCACCTGCAGAAACGCAAGGAGCGGAGTGACCGCCTGCGCCGGGCGGCATCGCAGGACTAGCCACCCCTCTGGCCCCTCCTGGGGCCGGGGGAGGACGGTGGCGGGGTGCGCGCCGCCCCGACGATCCCTCTCACCATGACTTCGGACGCGCCCCTGGACATTATCCACCGGGATCACGACCTGGTGGCGGTGGACAAGCCGGCGGGTATGCCGGTGCACCGGTCCCGCCGCCATCCCGGCGACGCTGTGTTGCTGCAACGGCTGCGCGACCAGCTCGGCCAGTGGCTCTGGCCGGTGCACCGGCTGGACCCGCCCACGTCGGGGTTGGTGGTGTTCGCCCTGCATCCCGAGGCCGCGCGGGCCCTCGCTGCGCAGTTTCAGCAGCGTGAGGTGGAGAAACGCTACCTAGCAGTGGTTCGGGGCTGGCCGTTGGAGCAGGGGCGGGTGGAGCACCCGCTCCGGCGACCCGGGCGATCCGAGCGCCAGCCGGCGGTCACCGATTTCCACCGACTCGCGACCACAGAGCTGCCGATCCCCATGCCGCCGCATCCGACCGCACGCTACGCGCTGTTGGAGCTGCGCCCCATCACCGGCCGGCAACATCAGTTGCGGCGGCACATGAAGCACATCAGCCACCCGATCATCGGTGACACCACCTACGGCAAGGGGCCCCACAACCGCCTGTTCCGGGAGCGGTTTGGTGCCAGTGAATTACTGTTGCGGGCGACACGGCTTGCCTTTCGGCATCCCGGGACAGGGGCGCGGCTGCACCTTGACTGCCCGCTGAATGAGGCCTGGAGGGCGGTGCTGAGGGGGTCGGGGCTGGCAGGCGCGGATGGGATCTAGGCAAAAAAACGCGGGCCAGGGGCCCGCGTTATGGCGTGTACAACAGTCGCCTATCGGATCAGAAATAGTAGCCGATGTTGATGTTGTACAGGGTCTCCCAGCTGCCGTCATCACCGACCATGGTCTGGCCGCCGACAAAGGGCTGGTTCTTGCCACGGATGATGTCCACGTAGGTGAAGATGTTACCCGCGGTGATGGACATCCCGGTGACGTTCTGCTCCGTGTTGCGGGAGCTGTCGGACTTGCTCCGCACCGTGGAGTAGTCGTTGTAGAAGCGCAGGTTGCTCACCGGGCCGAAGCTGACCGGCAGGTCGTAGGCGACATTCAGGATAAAGGTGTCCGCCTCTGACGGGGTCCCAAAGCCGGTAAAGCCCTGGATGCTCATGTTGATGATGTCGTCGTTGGCCCCGTCCGGGTTGCGCGGATCATGCTCGTAAGAGGCAAACTGGGCCATGACATTCCAGCGCTGATACTGGCCGTTGAGGTGCGCGGCCGCCGCCCAGCTGTCACCGCGGTCACCGGTCAGGGTGTTGCGCAGTTTGCCGGCCATGCCGGAGATGCCGAACTCAGTGGCGGCGTCCGGTCCATGGTCGAAGGTGTAGGCGGCGCGGGCGTAGAGTTGGTTCATCTCCTCGTTGCACAACCCGGCGTCGGCACCGGCGCCACAGTCAGCGGCCGGGGCCACCTCGGTGGAGTAGTGCCCGGAGCTGCCGGCGCTGCCGGAGGCCGGGTTGCTGAAGAAGCCCAGGTCCAGCTTCAGCGGGCCCTGCTCATGGTCTACGTTGATGCCGATGGCTAGCTTGTCCTCCAGCCCGACATAGTAGTTGCTGCTGAACCAGAAGTTGTTGGATTGGTAGGGCTGCAGGCCGAAGGCGGCACGCTGCTGACCAATCCGGGCCGTGGTGGTGTCGGTGAAGTCGTAGCCCACCCAGCCGGTGTGCAGGAAGTGCTGGTCGAAGTCCGGATACCAGCGATACTCGGCGGCAAAGGTCACCCGATCCTGGCGGCCGTCCACGTTGACGCGGAAGGTGTCCAGGTTGATATCGCCGCCGCGGTCGCGGATGGCGGAGCCGGCGTCGGTGTCGTCGTAACGGACGTTGAAGCGCAGCGCGCCCCCGAACCGGATGCCGTCGCCGGTGGCCGGACTCGCCTCCAGCGCCTCGATACGCTCCTCGAGTTCGGCAATCCGGGCCTCGTCGGCCATCACCGCGCCGGAGAGCGACGCACCGGCAGCCAGCGCCGCCGCGCTGCAATAGCAGGTCAGTTTACGCATCATGAGTGGCGTACTCCTCTTCATCCAATGGATTGCTTCTGCTACCCGGGCCGGCTGGTGGGAGTCGCCCCGCCCGCCGGCCTGACCCCTGGCCCACGGCCCGGCTGGGTGCCGGAGACGTGCCGCGGGCCGAAAATCCCGTGCCAGCAAGGCGCTGGCGAATGTCTCGTGAAAACAACAGGCGTGTCGTATACGACACATGCTTAACTGTAATGTATGGAACCGGGGTTTTCCACCAGGGTTTTAGTGTAATGGCCGGTCCTTGGCGCCCCGGGCGGCGCCTGCTAGCCTACCCGTTTCCCCAAAGCGGATAATGGCTCGGGCCGACCATCATGGAATCGTTGCAGGATCAACTTTTAAAGGCGGGCCTGGCATCCAAGGAGCAGGCCAAGGATGCACAGCGTGAACTGCGCGAACGGCGTCGCTCAAAAAACCGGCGTAAAGGCGGCAAGGCGGCCAAACCCGACACCACCGCCGACCAGGCGGAGCGCCAGGCGCAACGGGCACAGGCGGAGAAGCGCGCGCGTGATCGCGAGCTGAACCGCCGGCGTGAGGCCGCCAAGGCGGCAAAGGCCGGGCGTGCCGCCGTCCAGCAGTTGATCCGCAAGGTCCGGGTGGACGACAACCGGGGCGAGGTGCCCTTCCACTTTGCGGTCGGCAAGGTGATCAAGCGGATCCTCGTGACCGAACACCAGGCCCGCTCCTTGGCCGAGGGCCGTCTGGCGGTGGTGGCGCTGGACCGGGAGTACGCCCTGGTGCCCCGGGAGACGGGGGAGAAGGTCCGCGAGCAGCATCCCGAGGCGTTGGTCCTCCTCAATGAGCCCGGCGGCGGCGACGCCGATCCCGCCTACGAGGAGCACCCCATTCCCGACGACCTGATGTGGTAATGACCGGGTGAACGAACACCATTCCCTGTTTGCGGCCTGCCCCCGGGGCCTGGAGCCGGCGCTGGTCGAGGAGTTGGCCCGGCTCGGGGTCGCCCAGCCCCGGGCGCAGCGCGCCGGGGTCGCCTGGGAGGGGGATCTGGAGAGTGCGCTCCGGGCCTGCCTATGGTCCCGACTCGCCAGCCGGATCCTGCTCGGGTTGAGCACCGTCCCGGTGGAGGATGCCGACGGCCTTTATCAAGCAGCTCGCGACCTGCCCTGGGAGGACCATCTGTTGCCGGGTGACACGTTGGCGGTGGATTTTCATGGCAGCAATGCCGCCATCCGCCATACCCGGTTCGGGGCGCAGCGGGTGAAGGATGGGGTGGTGGATCGCATGCGGGCCGTTGGCCACCCCCGGCCCTCGGTGGACACGGCCGCCCCGGATCTGCGCATCAATGCGGTACTGGCGGGCGGGCGGCTGCGTCTGGGGATCGACCTTTCCGGCGAGAGCCTACACCGGCGTGGTTACCGCCAGGGCGGGGGCCGTGCCCCCCTGAAAGAGAACCTGGCCGCCGGACTCCTCTGGCTGGCGGGGTGGCCGCGCATTGCCGAGGACGGCGGTGGTCTGCTCGACCCCATGTGTGGCTCCGGGACGCTGGTGCTGGAGGGGGCCCTGATGGCGCTGGACCGTGCTCCGGGGCTGGGGCGCGAGCGCTGGGGCTTCAGCCGCTGGGCAGGGCACGTCCCGGTCTACTGGAAGCGTCTGCGCGACGAGGCCGAGGAGCGCGCCGCCGCCGGGGGCCGGCGACGGCTGGCGCTGGTGGGCTACGATCAGGACCCGCAGGCGATCCGCGCGGCGTTGGACAATCGCGAGCGGGCGGGGCTGCGAGACCGCGTCCACTTCGAGCGCCGGTCGCTGGAGGCGGCGGAACCGGTCGGGGAGCGGCCGGGTCTGGTGGTGGTCAATCCTCCATATGGGGAGCGGTTGGGCCAGCGCCAGGCACTGGTCACCCTCTACGCCAGCCTGGGGGCCCGCCTGCGAGGGGCCTTCGGTGGCTGGCAGGGTGCCGTCTTTAGCGGTGCGCCGGAGCTGCTCGATTACCTGGGGCTTTCCATCGCCCGCCGGCACGCCTTGTATAACGGTGCCCTGGAGACCCAACTGGCCGTCTTCGCCCTGCGTGAGCAGGGCGCGGACCGGCGGAGTCAGGGGGCCACGGCCCTGGACAACCGGCTGCAGAAGAATCACCGCCACCTCCGGCGCTGGTTGCGACGCGAGGGCGTTAAGGCCTACCGGTTGTACGACGGTGATCTGCCGGAGTATGCGCTGGCGGTGGATGTCTACGAAACGGAATCGGGGCGCCATGCCCATGTCCAGGAGTATCAGGCCCCGCGCAGCGTCGACCCACGCAGCGCCCGGCGGCGGCTGCGTGAGGCGCTGGAGGTGATCGCGGCGCACCTGGAGGTGGGGCCGGAGCGGGTTCACCTTAAGGTGCGCCGCCGGCAGAAGGGGGCGGACCAGTACCGCCCGGTGGACCAGACCGGCGAGCGGTGGGTGGTGCAGGAGGGCCCGGCCCGGTTCTACATCAACCTGAGCGATTATCTCGATACCGGTCTGTTCCTGGATCATCGCATCACCCGGCTGCGACTCGGGGAGCAGGCCAGGGGGCGGCGGTTCCTCAATCTGTTCGCCTATACCGGAACGGCGACGGTGCATGCGGCGTTAGGCGGTGCCAGAGAGACCATCACCGTGGACCTGTCGGCCACCTACCTGGGTTGGGCGCGGGATAATCTCCTGCTTAACGGCATCGAGCCGGGAGCGCGCCATCGGCTGGAGCGGGCGGACTGCCTGGCCTGGCTGGCCGGGCAGGCGGAAAGCCGGCCCGGGCGTTACGACCTGATCTTCATGGACCCGCCGACCTTTTCCAACTCCAAGCGCATGTGCGAGAGCTTCGACGTGCAGCGCGATCACCCCCGGCTGATCCGCCAGGCCATGCAGTTGCTGGCCCCGGATGGGTTGTTGGTCTTTTCCTGTAACCGGCGGGGGTTTTCCCTGGATGAGGCGGTGGCGTCCGACTACGCCTGCCGGGAGATCACCCGGGAGACGATCCCCCCAGATTACGCCCGTAATCCCCACGTGCATTATTGCTGGGAACTCCGGCATCGGTGAGCTGAACGCCATTGGGTGTCCGGTCGGCACAGCGAGGCGGCAAGCGACCTGACAGTCCACGCGCCACCTGGATCGCCGCGTCGCTGCGCTCCTCGCGATGACGGGGGCTTCCCCCGCCGTCACTGGGAGCCCCGCAGGGGCGTGGCAGTCCATGGCGGGGTGTGGATCGCCGCGTCGCTTCGCTCCTCGCGATGACGGGGGCTTCCCCCACCGTCACTGGGAGCCCCGCAGGGGCGTGGCAGTCCAGGCGGGGTGTGGATCGCCGCGTCGCTGCGCTCCTCGCGATGACGGGGGCTTCCCCCACCGTCACTGGGAGCCCCGCAGGGGCGTGGCAGTCCATGGCGGGGTGTGGATAGCCGCGTCGCTTCGCTCCTCGCGATGACGGGGCTTCCCCCGCCGTCACTGCGAGGAGCGAAGCGACGTGGCAGTCTACCGCTCTGGATCGCCACGGGCCTTCGGCCCTCGCGATGACGGGGAGGAAGGCCGTCGGCCCTCGCGATGACGGGGGAAAGTGTTCGGCCATCGCGATAGCGGGGGGCGGTGGCGGCGCCCACTCCGCCGTCGGGCGCCGAAGGGGCGCGGTCGTTCACGGTTTGTCGCCTTGGGGGAGGGGTTGCACGCGGCGGTGGGGCTGTGTCATTATCCGCGTCCCCTGAACGAGGGGCGCCCCCCGGGGCGGCCGGCCAGAGCAGGCAAGGCCCTTGCGTAAAGCCGGCAAGCGCTGTAGAATGCGCAGCATCAGTTGCGGGGTGGAGCAGTCTGGCAGCTCGTCGGGCTCATAACCCGAAGGTCGCAGGTTCAAATCCTGCCCCCGCTACCAGTTTCTTGAAAAGGGCCGCTTGCGGCCCTTTTTTGTAGCTGGAGGAAGGCCCAGGGGTGCGGCACCCCAGGCCTCCGGCCGGCACAGGGAAGGGGCCTTGGGCCCTTTTTTTATTTGTAGCAGGTGCTATGGCGGCAACCGAAGACACCCTATATGCGTTGATCGACCCCCTGCTGACAGGCATGGGCTACGAGCTGGTGGGCATTGAATACGGCGGCCCGGCCGGCAAGCGATTACTGCGCATTTATATCGACAGCCCCGACGGGATCACCCTGGACGATTGCGAGACCTGCAGCCGGCAGATCAGCGCGGTTCTCGATGTGGAGGATCCCATCCCCGGGGAATACACCCTGGAGATCTCCTCGCCGGGTCTGGATCGGCCCATCTTCAAGGCGTCCGATTACGATCGATTTGCCGGTGAGCAGATCAAGATCCGCCTGAGCGCCCCCTGGGAGGGGCGCCGGCGTTTCAAGGGCGTGTTGGCGGGTCTGGGCGACGAGGGCGTCCGGGTTGTCGAAGCCCAGGGGGATGAAGTGCAGATCCCCCTGGACCTCATTGAAAAGGCAAGGCTGATCCTGGAGCCGTGATCGGCCTGATGGTGGAGACGGGAGCATGAGCAAAGAAATCCTGCTGGTTGTCGAGGCGACCTCCAACGAAAAGGGCGTGGACCGCGAGGTCATCTTCGAGGCCATCGAAGCGGCGTTGGCCTCTGCCACGCGCAAGCGTCACCCGGAGGACATCGACGCCCGCGTGGAGGTCAACCGCAACACCGGCGATTACAGCACCTTCCGGCGCTGGTGGGTGGTGGAGAGCGACGAAGATGTCGAATCGCCGGCCCGTCAGATCACGCTGGAGGAGGCACGCCAGCGCCAGCCGGACATCGAAGTGGGTGAGTGCCTGGAAGAGCCCATGGAATCGGTGGAGTTCGGCCGTATCGCCGCCCAGACCGCCAAGCAGGTCATTGTGCAAAAGGTGCGGGAGGCCGAGCGTGCCAAGGTGGTGGAGGCCTTCCAGGACCGGATCGGCGAGCTGGTGACCGGCACCGTCAAGCGGCTGGAGCGTGGCAGCGTGATCATGGACCTGGGCGGCAACGCCGAGGCGCTGATCCCGCGTGAGGCCATGATCCCGCGCGAGGCGGTGCGGCGGGAGGACCGGCTGCGCGGCTATCTGAAGGATGTGCGTCCGGAGCCGCGCGGCCCGCAGCTGTTCGTCAGCCGCACCGCGCCGGAATTCCTGGTCGAGCTCTTCAAGCTGGAGGTGCCGGAGGTGGGCCAGGAGTTGATCGAGATCATGGGCGCCGCTCGCGACCCCGGCGTTCGGGCCAAGATCGCCGTGCGGGCGCTGGATCCGCGCATTGACCCGGTCGGGGCGTGTGTGGGTATGCGCGGCTCCCGCGTGCAGGCGGTCTCCAACGAACTGGCCGGTGAGCGCATCGATATTATCCTGTGGGATGACAACCCGGCGCAGTTCGTGATCAACGCGCTGGCCCCCGCCGAGGTGGAGTCCATCGTCGTGGACGAAGACCGCCACAGCATGGATATTGCCGTGGCCGAGGAGCAGCTTTCCCAGGCCATCGGGCGCGGTGGGCAGAACGTCCGCCTGGCCAGTGAGCTCACCGGCTGGGAACTCAACGTGATGACCGCCGAGGAGGCCGAGGCCAAGAACCAGGAGGAGGCGGCTCAGTACCAGCAGCTTTTCCAGGAGAAGCTGGACGTGGACGAGGAGATCGCCGCCATCCTGGTGCAGGAGGGTTTCTCCAGCCTCGAAGAGGTGGCCTATGTCCCGGCCGCCGAGCTGCTGGAGGTCGAGGAGTTCGACGAAGACATCGTTGACGAGTTGCGGGCGCGGGCCCGTGATGTCCTCGTCAGTGAGGCGGAGGAGCGCGAGAGTGCCGGCACCGAGCCGGCAGAGGATCTGCTGACCATGGAAGGCATGGACGAGGACCTGG
Source organism: Alkalilimnicola ehrlichii MLHE-1 (assembly GCF_000014785.1). NCBI lineage: Bacteria > Pseudomonadati > Pseudomonadota > Gammaproteobacteria > Chromatiales > Ectothiorhodospiraceae > Alkalilimnicola > Alkalilimnicola ehrlichii. The sequence goes on along the minus strand of NC_008340.1, from coordinate 2,217,585 downwards.
CCCGGGCGCTCGCCGCACGGGGCGTGTGCACCATGGAGGACCTGGCGGAACAGTCCGTGGATGAATTGATGGAGATCGAGGGCATGGACGAGACCCGTGCCGGTCAGCTCATCATGAAGGCCCGGGAGCCGTGGTTCGCGGACCAGCAGGACGATGAATAGCACCCGGTTGCGTTAAGTTTGGGGGCGCCAGCCCCCGTTGTCGGCAACAGGGTATGCGGGAGAGAGAGTAGAGATGGCTGAAGACAAGGTAAGAGAGTTCGCGGAAACGGTCGGCATCCCGGTGGAGCGCCTGGTGTCCCAACTGGAGGCGGCGGGCATCAGTGGGCGTGGGCCGGAGGACCCCCTTTCCGATCTGGACAAGGCCACCCTGCTCGAATACCTGCGCAAGGGGCGTGACGGCGGTGAGCAGGACGACGACCAGGCGCCCAGCAAGATCACCCTCCGGCGCAAGAAGGTCAGTACGCTGAAGATGCCCGCCAGCGGGGGCGGGGGCAGCGGCGCCCGGGGCCCCCGGCAGACGCGCACGGTCAACGTGGAGGTGCGCAAGAAGCGCACCTACGTGAAACGCAGCGTGGTGGAGGCCGAAGAGTCCAAACACGACGTCGAGCGCCTGGAGCGGGCCCTGATCGAGGACCGCAAGCGGGCGGAGGAGCGGGCGCGTCGGGAGGCCGAGGAGGCTGAGGCCCGCCGCCGTGAGCAGGAGGAGGCCGAGCGCCGACAGGCGGAAGCCGAGGCGCTCCGTCAGGCGGAGGCCGAACGTGAGGCCACGGCCGAGACGGCCGGCGTCGCCGACGAGGCGGACAAGGCCGAACCCCAGCCCGATCCGGAAGCGGCACGACTGGCTGCCGAGAAGGAAGAGGCGCGCAGGCGCGAGGAAGAGAAGGAGCGCCGCCGGCTGGAGCAGGAGGCCCGGCGCGAACGCGAGGCCGAGGAGCGCGCGGCCCGTAAGACCGGCGCCACCGCGCCTGCTGCCAAGGGCAAGCAGAAAAAGGGCCGGGAGAGCCTCTCCATGGGCGCCGGCAAGCCCGGCCGCCGGGGGGGCAAGAAGGGCGGCAGGCGTGCCGCCTCCGGTGGTGAGGCGGCCAAGCAGCTACAGCATGGCTTCGCCAAACCCACCCAGCCGGTGGTGCGTGAGGTGGAGATCCCTGAGAGCATCACCGTCGGTGATCTGGCACAGAAGATGAGCGTCAAGGCCGCCGTGCTCATCAAGGAGATGATGAAGCAGGGGGTGATGGCGACCATCAACCAGGCCCTGGACCAGGACACCGCGGTCCTGCTGGTCGAAGAGATGGGCCACAAGCCGGTGATTGTGCGTGCGGACGCCCTTGAGGAGGAGGTGCTGCAGGATACCTCCCAGGCCCAGGAGGGCGACAAGGCCCCGCGGCCGCCGGTGGTCACCGTCATGGGCCACGTCGACCACGGCAAGACCTCGCTGTTGGACAACATCCGCCGGGCCAAGGTGGCGGACGCCGAGGCCGGGGGGATCACCCAGCACATCGGCGCCTACCACGTGGAGACCGACCGCGGCATGGTCACCTTCCTGGACACCCCGGGACACGAGGCCTTCACCGCCATGCGTGCCCGTGGTGCCCAGTTGACCGACATCGTGGTGCTGGTGGTGGCGGCCGACGACGGCGTCATGCCCCAGACCGAAGAGGCGGTGCGCCATGCCAAGGCGGCCGAGGTGCCGATGGTGGTGGCGGTCAACAAGATCGACAAGCCGGATGCGGACCCGGACCGGGTCAAGCAGGAGCTCTCGCAGATGGAGGTCATCCCCGAGGAGTGGGGCGGTGATGTCCAGTTCATCCACGTCTCGGCAAAACAGGGCGAGGGTCTGGATGATCTGCTGGAGGCGATCCTGCTGCAGGCCGAGCTGATGGAGCTGGGGGCCGTGGCCGAGGGCAACGCCTCCGGTATCGTGCTGGAGTCCAGTCTGGACAAGGGGCGCGGCCCGGTGGCCACGGTGCTGGTGCAGAGCGGCCTGCTGAAGAAGGGCGACAGCCTGCTCTGCGGCACCGAATACGGCCGCGTGCGTGCGCTGATCGACGAGACCGGCAAGCGGGTCGACGAGGCCGGGCCCTCGATCCCCGTGGTGGTGCTTGGGCTCTCCGGTCTGCCCTCCGCCGGCGACGACATGGTGGTGGTCGACGACGAGAAGAAGGCCCGTGAGGTGGCCGAGATGCGCAAGGAGCGTCAGCGCGACAAGCGTCTGGCCCAGCAGCAGGCGGCCCGCATGGAGAACCTCTTCAACCAGATGAAGGAGGATGAGGTCAACACGGTCAACCTGGTGGTCAAGGCGGACGTCCAGGGCAGTGCCGAGGCGCTGCAGCAATCGCTGGCCAACCTCTCCACCGACGATATCCAGGTCAAGGTGATCTCCTCCGGCGTGGGCGCCATCAACGAGTCCGATGTCAACCTGGCCCTGGCCTCCAACGCCATCCTGATCGGCTTCAACGTGCGTGCCGATGCGGCTGCCCGGCGTCTGGTCCAGGAGAACGACGTCGACCTGCACTACTACAGCGTCATCTACGACGCCATCGAGCAGGTGAAAAACGCCATCTCCGGGATGTTGGAACCGGAACTCGAGGAGCACATCATCGGCCTGGCAGAGGTCAAGGACGTGTTCCGCTCCTCCAAGCTTGGCGCGGTGGCCGGCTGTCTGGTCACCGAGGGGGCAGTGCGCCGGAAGAACCCCATCCGCGTGCTGCGCGACAACGTGGTCATCTACGAGGGCGAGCTGGAGTCCCTGCGCCGCCACAAGGACGACGTCACCGAGGTCAAGTCCGGCACCGAGTGTGGTATCGGCGTTAAGAACTACAACGACGTCCGCATTGGCGACCAGATCGAGTGCTACGAGCGCGTGGAAGTGCGCCGCGAGCTGTGAGGTAGAGATGCCCAGGGATTTCCCGAGAACACGCCGGGTCGGCGAGCAGATCCAGCGCGAGCTGGCCGAGCTGATCCGTGACGAACTCCGCGACCCGCGGCTGGGTATGGTCACGGTCTCCGAGGTGACGGTCAGCCGGGATCTGGCGCACGCGAAGGTGTTCGTGACCGCCCTGGGCGGCAGCGATGAGGACAACGCCAAGACCGTCGAGGTGCTGACCCGGGCAGCCGGCTACCTGCGCAAGCTGCTCGGCCAGCGCCTGCGTATCCGCCAGGTGCCGGCCCTGCACTTCCAGCACGACACCGCCTTCGACCGCGGCGACCGGCTCAGCCGGCTCATTGATGAGGCGGTGGAGGAAGACCGCCAGCAGCACGACGACGACAAGCCGGACAACGGCTGACGGGGCGCTTAATGGCACGTAAGCATCTGCGCCGGGTCAACGGCATCCTGCTGCTGGACAAACCCGCCGGGCTGTCCTCCAACCAGGCCCTGCAACGGGCGAAACGGCTGTTCCAGGCCCGTAAGGCCGGTCATACCGGCAGTCTGGACCCGCTGGCCACCGGCCTGCTGCCCCTCTGTTTCGGTGAGGCCACCAAGGTCTCCGGCTTTCTGCTGGACGCCGACAAGCACTACCAAGTGCGCTGCCGCCTGGGCGTCACCACCGATACCGGCGATGCCGAGGGTGAGGTGCTGGAGGAGACCCCGGTGCCGGCACTGGACGCGGACCGGGTGGAGGCGGCACTGGCCGGATTCCGGGGCGACATCGAGCAGGTGCCGCCCATGTACTCCGCGCTCAAGCACAAGGGCCAGCGGCTTTACAAGCTGGCGCGTGAGGGTAAAGAAGTCAATCGCGAGCCGCGCCCGGTGCGCATCAATGGGCTCACGCTGGTGGCGCTGGAGGGTGACACCCTGGCCCTGGATGTCCGCTGCTCCAAGGGCACCTACGTGCGCACCCTGGTCGAGGACATCGGCCGGGCGTTGGGCTGCGGAGCCCACGTCATCGGCCTGCGCCGCACCGGGCTGGGTCCGTTCGACGATCCCGACATGTTCACGCTGGAGGCGCTGGAGGCCGCGGCCGGAGAGGGCCTCGAGGCACTGGACAACTGCCTGCTGCCGATGGACAGCGCCCTTGTGCAGTGGCCGGCCGTGGAGCTGGCCGAGGACGTCGCCTTCTTTCTCATGCAGGGGCAGCCGGTGTGGGTGCCCCGCATTCCGGAGGCCGCCTGGTTGCGGCTCTATACCCGCGAGGGCCGTTTCCTGGGCATGGGCTGCCCGGATGCGGAGGGCCGCATCGCGCCCAAACGCCTGCTGGCAACGGGCGGGGGCGGTAAGCAGTAACCCGATGTTGCTTGTTACCCCTGGCGGCCGGGGGCTAAAATACGCCGATTAACCATCAGGTCCATACCAACTGTTTGAGTTTTCAGGAGTCAGTTACATGTCGCTTTCCGCTGAGCAGAAGGGCGAAATCGTCAAGAAACACGCACGTACCGCCTCCGACACCGGTTCGCCCGAGGTGCAGGTGGCGCTGCTGACCGCCCGCATCCAGCACCTGAGCGGTCACTTCGCCGAGCACAAGCAGGACCACCACTCCCGCCAGGGCCTGCTCAAGCTGGTCAGCCAGCGGCGCAAGCTGCTGGACTACCTCAAGCGTAAGGATCGCCAGCGCTATCTCGACCTCATCGAGAACCTGGGCCTGCGCAAGTAAGGGCACGCCCGTCCGCACGCCGCCAATGGGCGCGTGCGCCGGGTGTCCCGCAGGGGCGGGGCACCTCGTCAGTCATTTCAAGAGCAGCCGGATATTATCGTGAAATCAGTCAAGAAGAGCTTTCAGTACGGAAACCACACGGTCACTCTGGAAACCGGTGGCGTCGCACGGCAGGCCGATGGCGCCGTGCTGGTCAACATGAGTGATACGGTGGTGCTCGTCACCGCTGTCGGTCGCAAGGAGGCGGACCCGGGCAAGGGCTTCTTCCCCCTGACCGTCAATTACCAGGAGCGGACCTATGCGGCGGGCAAGATCCCGGGAGGCTTCTTCAAGCGTGAGGGCCGCCCCTCCGAGAAGGAGACCCTCACCTGCCGTCTGATCGACCGGCCCATCCGGCCGCTGTTCCCGGAGGGGTTCTATAACGAGGTGCAGGTGGTGGCCACCGTGCTCTCCATGAACCCTGAGGTGGATGCCGACATCCCGGCATTGATCGGGGCCTCCGCGGCACTGTCTATTTCCGGTATCCCCTTCGATGGCCCCATCGGCGCCGCCCGTGTTGGCTATAAGGACGGCGAGTACCTGCTGAATCCCACCTTCGAGGAGACCGCCGCCTCCGACCTGGACCTGGTGGTCGCGGGCACGGAGAACGCCGTGCTGATGGTGGAGTCGGAGGCCAACCAGCTCCCCGAGGAGGCCATGCTTGGCGCCGTGCTGTACGGCCACGAGCAGATGCAGGTGGCTATCCAGGCGATCAACGAGCTCACCGCCGAGGCGGGCAAGCCGCGATGGGACTGGCACCCGCCGCAAGGCGACGCTGCCCTGGAGACGGCGATCAAGGACCTGGTGGGCGACGACCTGGCCGCCGCCTACCAGATCCCGGAAAAGCAGGAGCGCCAGAACCGGATCGGCGAACTGCGGCAGCGGGCCGTCGAGGCGCTGGGTGAGAACCGTGAGGAAGAGGGCGGTTGGCCCGAGAAGGACGTGGGCGACGCCTTTAAGGGGCTGGAGAAGGACATCGTCCGCGGGCGCATCCTGGCGGGTGAGCGCCGTATCGACGGGCGGGATACCCGGACCGTCCGGCCCATCGACATCGAGGTGGGGAGCCTGCCGCGTACGCACGGTTCGGCGATCTTTACCCGCGGCGAGACCCAGGCTGTGGTGGTGACCACCCTCGGGACCGGCCGTGATGCCCAGATCATCGATGCCATCGAGGGCGAGCGCAAAGAGCAGTTCATGCTGCACTACAACTTCCCGCCCTACTGTGTGGGCGAGACCGGCTTCATGGGCACGCCCAAGCGCCGCGAGATCGGTCACGGTAAGCTCGCCAAGCGGGGCATTGAAGCGGTCATGCCGGCCGCGGACGATTGCCCCTACGTGATCCGCGTGGTCTCCGAGATCACCGAGTCCAACGGCTCCTCCTCCATGGCCACCGTCTGCGGCACCTCCCTGTCGCTGATGGACGCCGGCGTGCCAGTGAAAGCACCGGTGGCCGGTATCGCCATGGGCCTGATCAAGGAGGACGAGCAGTTCGCCGTGCTCTCCGACATCCTCGGCGATGAGGACCACCTGGGCGACATGGACTTCAAGGTCGCCGGGACCGAGAGCGGCGTGACCGCGCTGCAGATGGACATCAAGATCCAGGGGATTACCCGCGAGATCATGGAGCAGGCGCTGGAGCAGGCCCGGGAAGGCCGCCTGCACATCCTTGGTGAGATGAACAATGCCATCAGCGGCCCGCGGAGCGAGATGTCCGAGTACGCTCCGCGCCTGCTCACCATCCGGATCGACCCGGACAAGATCCGTGATGTCATCGGCAAGGGTGGCGCCACCATTCGCGCGTTGACCGAGGAGACCGGCACCACTATCGACATCTCCGACGATGGCAAGGTGACCATCGCCTCCGCGGACAAGGCCGCGGCCGACGAGGCCCGCCGGCGCATCGAGCTGCTCACCGCCGACGTGGAGGTGGGGACGGTCTACGAGGGGAAGGTCTCGAAGCTGATGGATTTCGGCGCCTTCGTCAACATCCTGCCCGGCCGGGATGGCCTGGTGCACATCTCCCAGATCTCCAACGAGCGCGTGGAGCGGGTGGGTGACTACCTCAAGGAAGGTGACACCGTGCGCGTCAAGGTGCTGGAGGTGGACCGCCAGGGCCGTATCCGGCTGAGCATGAAGGCGGTGCAGGACGGCGAGTGATCGCCTGACGCCATCCCGGGGGCCGATGGCTCGGTCCGCGGGATGGGCCCGGCCTGCTGGCCGCTCAGGCCAATAAGAAGGGGAGGCCCGGTGACGGGTCTCCCCTTTTTCGTGATGGCGGCGCCCGCCCGCGACGGGCAGGCGCCGTTCGCCGTACCCGTGGCGCCTAGCCGAAGGCCAGTTGCGGCAGGAACAGCGAGATCTGCGGGAAGGCGATGAGCACCGCCGTGGACAGCAACAGGATAAAGATGAACGGCGGCGTGCCCTTGATGGTGTCCCAGTAAGGTCGCCTGAAGATCGCGATGGCGGTGAAGATGTCGCAGCCAAAGGGTGGCGTGGCCGAACCGATGGCCGCCTGCAGGGTGACGATGACGCCCACGTGCACCGGGTCGAGCCCGGTGGCGTCCACCAGCGGGGTGAAGATCGGTGTCAGCACCAGGATGACCACGATGGGGTCCACGAACATACAGCCGATGAAGTAGGCGAGGGCGATGACGATTAACGCCATCTCGGGGTTGCCCGCCAGGGTCTCGATCAGCGGCCCGATCAACTCCCGGGGGATCCGCGCTGCCGAGACCACGTACGAGAAGACCTGGCCGGAGGCCACCAGCACGAAGACCACCGCGGTGATCAACCCGGTGGACAGGGCGATGGGCCAGATCTCCTTGATGTGCAGCGACCGGAAGATCACCACCTCCAGCAGGAAGGCGTAGGCCACGGAGACGGCCGCTGCCTCGGTGGGGGAGAAGAAGCCGGCGTAGATGCCACCCACGACAATGATCGGGAAGCCCATGGGTAGCAAGGCCCCGCGCAGGGCCTGCAGCCGAATCGACCAGGTTGACCTGTCCTGCACCGGGATCTGCTTTAGCCGGGAGTAGATATAGGTGTAGACACAGAAGAAGAGCAGGATCAGCAGCCCGGGCAGGATGCCGGCGATGAACAGTTCGCGCACCGAGGTGCGGGAGACCACGCCGTAGACGATCATGCCGATGCTCGGCGGGATGAGCAGGGCGATGTCACTGGCGTTGATGATCAGTGCGGTGGTGAAGCTGTCCTTATAGCCGGCCTTGATCAGCTTTGGGCGCAGCGGCCCGCCGATGGCCACCACCGTCGCCTGGGTGGAGCCGGAGACCGCACCGAAAAGGGTGCAGCTGATGGCCGCGGTGACCGGCAGCCCCCCGCGCAGGTGGCCGAAGAAGCTCATGACCAGATCCAACAGACGGTTGGCGGTGCGGCCCTTGGTCATGATGTCGGCGGCGAGGATGAACAACGGCACCGCCGCCAGCACCGGCGAGGAGATGCCGGAGACCATTTGCGCGACAATGCGGTTCGTGCTGATGAAATCCAGCTCGAACAGCATGACGTAGAGGGCTGCGGAGAGCAGCGGCACCATCAGCGGGAAGCCCAGGAGCAGCAGCCCCACCATGATGCCGACCATGATCCAGATCATCGGCGGTAAACTCCTCGAGTCGATCTCTGCAATGGCCGGCCCCTGCCCGCGGGCGCGGCGGGTGACTTACGGCTCATCGGGGTTAGCGTCACCGTACTGCTCCTTCTGGGTGAACGAGCGGTAGATCTCCCGGCTGGTGAGGTTGCGCAACGCGGTCAGCAGGAACTGTACCCCCCCCAGGGCCAGGCCGATGGGCACCAGGGCGTAGGGAATCCACTGTCGGAGCTGGGTCTGCCAGCCCAGTGGCCCTGTGCCCGGGTCGGCCAACAAATGGACGATGACTACCCCGGCAATCCAGAGCAGGGCGGCACCGGTGACCACGGTGGTGACCCAGGCGCCGATATCCCTGCCCCGCAGGGCGCCCAGGAACGCGCCGGTACGCCGCAGGCCGCGCTGCCAGGCGGCCCAGTAGCCGATCCAGAGCGCCAGCAGGGCTGGCAAAAGGATGTGGATCTGCCAGGCGTAGATGGCCATGCCGCGGAAGGTGCGGTCGCGGCGGTGGAGCGCCTCCACGTATTCGTAACCCAGGAAGGCGAGGTAGAAGAGCAGCCCGGCCGTGCACAGACTGATGAGCACCAGCATCCCCTTGCGCCATACCCCCCAGAGCTGATCGTAGAGGGCGGTCATGGCGATGTGCCGGCCCTGGCGGGCCGCGAACCCGATCCCCATGAAGGTCACGATGACCAGCAGGATGACAGTGATGTCCTCGGTTCCGGGGATGCTGAAGCCGTGGAAGTTCCGGGTGTAGACGTTACTGATGGCGACGATGGCCATCAGTAACACGCCTGCCCCCACCAGCAGGCCCTCCACATGCTCCACGCCCCGGTCAAGCAACCGGATTGCTATTGTCAGTTTGCCGCTCAACCCGCTGCCGGGCCCACCCTGAGTGCTCATGCGTTATGGCTGCCGTTTTGTGTGAAGTGGGTCGTATGCTTCAGCATAAACCATATAAACTGATCCTCGTAAAGCCTAAACCAGACGTCGGCATTTGGCGACGTTGGGCGTCCGGGCCCGGACGCGTGCATGCGGCCACTCTGTGCTAGGGTTGTAAAAGACGCGTGATTACCGTCGGCCGGCCTGGGACCTGTGGGGTCCACGCCGGGCAATTGAAAGCGTGCATTGTTGGATAACTAAGGAGACTCTGATGAAGAGAACGTCTTGGCTGATCTCCACGGCTGCTGTGACAGCTTTGGGTCTCTCGGCCTGCGGGGGGGATGCGCCGGATACCGAGGCGAATGGTGAGGCGGCCGCGCCCGCGCCCGAGATGCAGACCTGGCGCGTCGCTCTGGAGGAGATCGAGGGTAGTGTCCAGCACCGCTATGCGGAACGCTTTGCCGAGCTGGTGGAGGAGCGCACGGACGATGTGGAGTTCGTCATCTACAGCTACGGTGAGCTGAGCCCGAGCTTCGATGAGATCTACACCCAGCTTCAGGACGGGGCCGTGCAGTTCGGCTTTGGTTCCGGCTTCTTCGGCGGGGTGGTCCCGGAAAACGACGTCTTCAGCCTGAGTTTCGTGCTGACCGACGACGAGTGGACCAACACCCAGATCCTCAACGATGAGGCATTTCTCTGGAGTGACCCGCTGCAATCGGCCTTCCGCGACCGCGATGTCCAGATCCTCTCATTGGTCCCTGAGGGCTGGCAGGTCTGGGCCGGTAATGTAGAGATTCGCAGCGTGGAGGACTTCGAGGGCGTGCGCATCCGCGTGATGGATAACCGTCTGCTGCGCCAGACCTACAGCGCTTACGGCGCCGATCCGACCTCCGTCAGCTATGCCGACATCTACGGTGCGCTGGAGACCGGTTCCATTGACGCCAACATCCAGCCGGTGTTCGCCCACCAGGAGATGAGCTTCTACGAAGTCCAGGACTACATGATCTTTGGCCGGCACAAGCCCTTCGTCGCCGCCTGGCTGGCCAACCGGGACTTCTGGGACAACCTCTCCGAGGAGCACAGGCAGGTCATCCGTGAGGTCAACGAGGAGTTGGTGGAGTACATCCACGAGGTCCAGGTGGAGCTCAACGACCGCCGCATGGACCAGATCCTCGAGGCGCGGCCGGATGTGGAGATTATCGATATCGACGAGGAGACCCGCGAGGCCTTCCGCGAGGCCAGCATGCCGGTGCGTGACACCTACGTGGAGATGACCGGCGAGCGGGGTGGCCAGATCCTGGACCTCCTGCTGGAGACGGTGGAGGCGCACCGGGACTGAGCGTGCCCGACCCAGGTCGGCCCGTGGCCGGCCAAGGGGCCTGGCCCCAATGGAAAAGGCCTGCCGCTACCGGCAGGCCTTTTCTTATGTCCGGGAACGGGGGTATGTTGAAGCCCGGCCGCGCCGGACGGCGGAACGCCTGGCGGGCTACGCAACGAGTGAACCAAGGAGCCGATACCATGGTAAGGACCGAATCGACAATGATGCCGCTGGGGACAGCGGCCCCGGACTTCACCCTGCCTTCCACCGAGGGTGGCGAGGTCAGCCTGGAGCAGGTCCGTGGCGGGCGCGGCCTGCTGGTGGCCTTCATCTGTAACCACTGCCCCTACGTCAAGCACATCCGCGGTGGGCTGGCGGCGTTCGCCCGGGACTACGCCAGCAAGGGCATCAACACCGTGGCGATCAGCGCCAACGACATCGAGGCCTACCCCCAGGACAACCTGGAGGCCATGGCCGAGGAGAAGCGGGTGGCGGGGTACGACTTCCCCTATCTGCTGGACGAGACCCAGGAGGTGGCCAAGGCATACGGTGCGGCCTGCACCCCGGACTTCTTCCTGTTTGATGCCGATCTCAAGCTCGTCTACCGGGGCCGGTTTGATGCGGCCACACCCGGCAATGACCAACCGGTGGACGGACGGGACTTGCGGGCGGCCGCCGACGCCCTGCTCCGGGGCGAGACCCTCCCTGAGGAGCAGCAGCGGCCGAGCATGGGCTGCAATATCAAGTGGAAACCGGGGAACGAGCCGGCCTACTTCTAGTCGCGAAACAGCGGCGGTGGGGCAGTGAGGGCCCGCCGCCGGCCGCCCCAGGTCAGGCGAGTAGCAATTCCAGCACGAATTTGCTGCCGAAATAGGCCAGCATCAGTGCGGCGAAGCCGCCGAGCGTCCAGCGCACGGCGGTCTGGCCCCGCCAGCCCAGCCGCCAGCGGCCCACCAGCAGCGTGCCGAAGACCACCCAGGCGACCACCGAGAGCGTGGTCTTGTGGACCAGGTGCTGGGCCAGCAGGTCATCCACGAACACCAGGCCGGTGAGCAGGCCCACGGAGAGCAGCGCGAAGCCCAGCCAGAGCATCCCGAACAGCTGTTGCTCCATGGTGTTGAGTGCCGGCAGCCGGCGCACGAAGCCCCCCATGCGCCGGTGCCGCAGGCGGTAATCCAGGGCGGCCAGGATCAGCGCCTGAATGGCCGCCAGGGCCAGGGTGCTGTAGCCGAGCATGGAGGTGAGGATGTGCAGGTCGACCCCGGGCTCGCGCGGCACCACCGTGCCGCAGTCGGGGGTGCAGGCCATCAGCACACTGAAGGCGCTGATCGGCAGCAGGATGACACCGAGGTGGCAGACCGGCAGGCGACTGGTGGCCAGCAGCATGCCCACCACCATGAACAGGCTGACCACCGCCAGGGCATTGAAAAAGCCCAGGTTGAGCCCAACCGGTGTCCACACCGCCGACCAGACCACGACCGCGTGCAGCAGCGCCGCCACCGCCGCCAGCCCCAGGGGCAGGCCGCGGCCCGTCACCCGGGCGGTGCCGTGGATCAGGCGTAGGAACAGCAGGCCGCCGGCCAGAAGGTGGAGAGCGGCGGCCAGCATGGCGATAAGCAACAGCATGGTCAGGTTGAAGCGTCTCCGGGCAGCCCCCGGGAAACAGGGGGGCAAACTGGGAATCTGCGCTGATCATCGCATACAAGCTGAAACACGGGAAGTCAGCGAAGGCCGCTAACGATATACTGATGCCAAACTCCGGGTGGGTGGACGCCCACCCCCGGCAACGGGACGAGATGAACCATGTTTGACAACCTCAGTGGACGCCTCTCGGACGCCATGGGCCGCTTGCGCGGCAAAGGGCGTCTGACCGAGGACAACATCAAAGATACCCTGCGCGAAGTGCGCATGGCGCTGCTGGAGGCCGATGTGGCCCTGCCGGTGGTGCGCGAGTTCATCGCCCAGGTGCGCGAGCGCGCCATGGGGGCGGAGGTGATGAAAAGCCTCACCCCCGGACAGGCACTGATCAAGATCGTCAAGGACGAACTGGTCCAGGTCATGGGCGAAGAGAACGACGCCCTGGACCTGGCCGCCAAGCCGCCAGCGGTGGTGCTGCTCGCCGGCTTGCAGGGCTCGGGCAAGACCACCAGCACCGCTAAGCTCGCCCGCTATCTCACCGAGCGGGAGAAGAAAAAGGTGCTGGTGGTCAGTTGCGACATCTACCGCCCGGCGGCCATCGAGCAGCTGCGTACCCTCGCCGACGAGGTGGGCGTGGAGTGGTTCCCCAGCGCCGCCGATCAGGACCCGGAGCGGATCGCCCGGGCGGCGCTGGATCACGCCCGCAAGCAGTTTTTCGACGTCCTGCTGGTGGACACCGCCGGCCGGCTGCATATCGATCAGGACCTCATGGACGAGGTGCAGCGCCTGCACAAGGCCGTGACGCCGGTGGAGACGCTGTTCGTGGTCGACAGCATGACCGGCCAGGACGCGGCCAACACCGCGCGCGCCTTCCACGACGCCCTGCCGCTCACCGGCGTGATCCTGACCAAGACCGATGGCGACGCCCGGGGCGGGGCGGCCCTGTCCATCCGCCACATCACGGGCAAGCCCATCAAGTTCCTGGGGGTGGGGGAGAAGACCACCGCCCTGGAGCCCTTCCACCCCGACCGGGTCGCCTCCCGGATCCTCGGCATGGGCGACGTGCTCTCCCTGGTCGAGGAGGTGGAGCGCAAGGTCGACCGCAGCGAGGCCGAGAAGCTCAGCAAGAAGCTCAAGAAGGGCAAGGGCTTCGACCTTGAGGACTTCAAGTCGCAGATGGAGCAGGTGAACAAGCTGGGGGGCATCGGTGGGCTGATGGACAAGATGCCGGGCATGGGCAACATGTCCGAGCAGGTCAAGGGCCGGATGGACGACAAGCAGGTGCGCCGCCTGGTGGCCATCATCAATTCCATGACCCCGGATGAACGGCGCCGGCCCGATATCATCAACGGCTCCCGCAAGCGCCGCATCGCCCAGGGCTCCGGCACCCAGGTGCAGGAGGTCAACCGCCTGCTCAAGCAGTTCAAACAGATGCAGAAGATGATGAAGCAGATGAAGAAAAAGGGCGGCATGCAGCGGATGATGCGCCAGCTCGGCGGGGGCGGCGGACAGTTGCCGCCGGGCATGGGCTTCTGACACCGGAGGGCACCGTTTGCCGCACCCGCTCAAGTTACCCCGTAAGGCGTCGATGTTAAGAGGGCACGCCATGACTGAAAAGGACCTTACGGGGCAGGTGTCCAATGAATCTTGTCAATCGCTTCAACAACTGGCCAATCTGGGTGCGGCTGCTGCTGGCCATCTGGCTCATGCTGGTGGTCGCCTGGAGTGCGCTCATCGCCTGGTCGGTCTACGAACAGCGCAACACCGCGCTCACCCAGGCGGTCACCTTCAGTGAGACCATGAATGAAATGACCATGGCCGGTCTCACCACGCTGATGATCCTCTGGAAGATGGATGACCGGGACGAGTTCCTGGACCAGATCCTCGCCCTCCACAACATGGAGGACCTGCGCGTGCTGCGCTCCGAGGCCGTCAGCCGGCAGTTCGGCGAGGGGTTGGCGGTGAGCCAGCCGGCCAATGCCGTCGAGGAGCAGGTGCTGGCCAGCGGTGAGGCGCATATCGAGGTGGAGCCGGGGGGTGATCACCTTTACGCGGTCATCCCGAACGTCAACGCGCGGGACTACCTGGGTAAAAACTGCATGGCCTGTCACGCCATGGCCGAGGAGGACGAGGTGTTGGGGGCGGTCAGCATGCGCATCGGCCTGCAGGAGGTGAACCAGGCCGTGTTCCGCTTTGGCACCCTGGTCTTCGGCCTGGCGGTGTTGCTCAGCATCCCCTTGCTGGGCGTGGTCTATCTGTTCATCAAACGCTTCGTCTCCGCGCCGCTCAGCGATATGACCGAGCGGCTGGAGGACATCGCCAGCGGTGACGGGGATCTGACCCGCCGGCTGCCCGACCGGGGCACGGATGAGATCGGCAAGGCCTCGCTGGCCTTCAACCACACCATGGACAAGTTCCACGACCTGGTGAAACGGGTGGTCAACACCGCCAGCCGGCTGACCGATGCCGCAGACCGGGTCTCGTCCGTGACCGTGCAGACCAACCAGGGGGTGGAGTCCCAGCGCGAGCAGATCGAACAGGTGGCGACGGCCATGAATGAGATGACCGCCACCGCCCAGGAGGTGGCCCGCAACGCGCAGGACGCCGCCCAGGCCACCCGCGCCGGTGCCGAGGCCTCGGAGCGGGGCCAGGATGTGGTGGAGCGCACCATCGCCAGCATCGACCGGTTGGCCGAGGAGGTGCAGAAGGCCTCTGAGGTGATCCGCAAGCTGGCAGTGGACAGCGAGCGCATCGGTGAGGTCTCCGACCTGATTCGGGAGATCGCCGAACAGACCAACCTGCTGGCGCTCAACGCCGCCATCGAGGCGGCCCGCGCCGGCGACGCCGGTCGCGGCTTTGCCGTGGTCGCCGACGAGGTCCGCTCGCTGGCCAGCCGGACCCACGAGTCCACCCAGAGCATCCAGGAGATGATCAGCGGCCTGCAGCAGGAGACCCAGACCGCGGTCCAGGTCATGGAGGCCGGTTACGGCCAGGCGCAGCAGACCGTGGGGCAGGCGGGCGATGCCGGCGAGGCTTTGAAGGAGATCGCCTCCTCGGTACAGACCATCAGCAGCTCCAACGAGCAGATCGCCAGTGCGGCTGAGGAGCAGAGCGCGGTGGCCGAGGAGATCAACCGCAATATCACCAGCATCACCGATGTGGCCGAGCAGACGGCCAACGGGTCCCGCGAGACCGCCACTGCTGGCGATGAGCTGGCGAAACTGGCCCGGGAGCTGAAGGGGCTGGTGGGGCAGTTCAAGGTCTGAGGTGAGTCCGCCCGGTCCCGATAATACGCAACAGCCCGAACGCGCGGCCCATCACTGGCGCCGGGTGTTCGGGCTGTTGCTGGGACCTTCGCTCTTCGCACTGATGGTGGGACTGGGGCCGCCCGGGGAGCTCTCGCCCGAGGCCTGGCGGGTCGCCGCGCTGACCTTGTTGATGGCCACCTGGTGGGTCAGTGAAGCGCTGCCGCTGCCCGTCACGGCCCTGTTGCCGGTGGTGGTACTGCCGCTTATGGGGGTCAGCAGCGTGGAGAGTGCCGCGGCCCCCTACGCCAACCCGCTGATCTTTCTCTTCCTCGGTGGCTTTCTGTTGGCCATGGCGATCCAGCGCTGGAATCTGCACCGGCGTATCGCGATCACCATCCTGAGCCTTGCCGGCCGGCGGCCGGACCTGCTGATCGGGGGCTTCATGGTCGCCACGGCGGGCCTCAGTATGTGGGTCAGCAACACCGCCACCGCTGCCATGATGCTGCCGATCGGACTGTCGGTGATTGCCCTGCTGGAGGACAGAGGGGGGCGGATCGAGCGGGATTTCGTCCTCGGCCTGCTCATCGGTATCGCTTTTGCCGCGAACATCGGCGGTATGGGCACCCTTATTGGGACGCCGCCCAATGCGCTGCTGGCCGGGTTCCTGGCCGATCGCCAGGGCGTGGTGATCGGCTTCGCCCAGTGGATGTTGTTGGGCGTCCCGCTGGCGCTGACCCTGCTGCTGATCACCTGGTGGCTGTTGACCCACAAGGTCTACCGCGTGGAGCGCCAGACCATGGAGGGGATCACGGAGCTGATCGCCACCCAGCGGAAATCACTGGGGCGGATCGGCCGGGGCGAGCGCCGGGTCGCGATCATCTTCGCGCTCACCGCCTTGGCCTGGGTCAGTCGGCCCTTGTTGCAGCAGGTCTGGCCGTGGGGGGTGCTGAGTGATGCCGGTATCGCCCTGACCGCGGGGGTGGCGCTTTTTCTGGTCCCGGTGGACTGGCGCCGCCAGCAGTTCCTGCTGGACTGGGCCTCGACCCGCGAGCTGCCTTGGGGAGTGCTGGTGCTGGTCGGCGGTGGTTTGAGCCTGGGGGTGGCGATCGAGGAAAGCGGCCTGTCCAGCGCCATCGCGCTGTTGCTCACTGACCTGGCGGGGTGGCCGGTCTGGTCGTTGATTGCGGTAATCGCCGCACTGACCATGCTGCTTAGCCACGTGACCAGTAACACCGCCACTGCGGCGACGCTGCTGCCGTTGATGGTCTCCCTGGCCTTGATGCTGGAGCTCGACCCGCTGCTGCTGGCGGTGCCGGTGGCGCTGGCGGCCTCCTGTGCCTTCATGCTCCCTGTGGCCACGCCCCCGAATGCCATTATCTTTGGCAGCGAACGGCTTCGGGTTACGGATATGCTCTATGCTGGGGCGTGGGTTACCGCGGCGGCCCTGCCATTACTGGTGCTGGTGAGCACCCTGCTGGTAATCCCACTTTTGGGTGATTAGAAATAGTCATAATGGGTGAGGAATAGTAATAAAATCATAGACTAGAAAGTCTCAAGGATGCGAATGAATTGATGCAGGTCAATTTATAGATGACCGAATAGGCGTAGCTTACGTAACCAGACAGGGAGGTCGACCGTCACAAGGATGTGACGGGATATAACTTCAGCATGATGCAGCAAGAAGCGCAGCAAGGATGCCTCGGCCGCGCCACTGGAAGGTACGGTCCGGAGAGCCGGAAGGCCGCCAATGCCCCCACCCGATGGCGCCATCGGGTGGGGTGCTTTCTTTCCCCACGCCCCTTCAAGGGAAACGGGTCCGGAGGAAACTGCTCCGATTGCTCATCTCGTCGTGCCAGCGCGCCAGCGCCGGGTGACGGTCCTGCCAAGCCACCTCGGGCAATCGGAACAGCAGGTAATCCAGTGCCACCGCCACCACGATTCCCCCCAGAGTGACCGTGTTCGTGCCGGGTTGATCCATCCCGTGGTCCGCCAGCGCGGCCAGGGTGCGATCGATCGCACGCAGCCGTCGCTGCCCCAATACGCTCTCATCGGCTGCTGCCCCCTGGTGTTTGCGGGCGATCACGGTCTGAAAAGCCGCCTCCATCAGGCCCTGACCCCAGCCCGTCTGCTGCAGGGTCTCGCTGCGCCCTGCCTGCGGCACAAGGTCCGGCCCAGGGCCCACCGCATCCAGGTGATGGACGATGAGCAGGGACTCGCTCAGGGTGTGGCCCTCATCCGTGACCAGGGCCGGAACCCGGGCGGCGGGGTTGACCGCCAATAGGCGGGGGTCGTCGCTCCACGGGTCGCACCACTGCAGGGTGATCGCCGTCTCCAGGCCCTTTTCCAGGGCCGCGATGCGGACCACGCGGGCGTAGGGGGAGGTGGCATTGAGGTAGAGCTCCATCATCTGTTCTCCGACGGGTGGGTGGGGGAATCGGGTCTTGGGGCGGGCCGCCAGGCCATGCGTACCATCTGGGCCAGCAACAGCCCAAGGGCGAGGCTCCACAGGCCAGCCGCCAACCAGAGGCCGGTGACCGTATCCGCCCAGAGCAGCCGGGCGGCGGCGCTCAGGCTGAGCAGCCCGGAGAGTGGCAGCAGGTACCGGTACTGTTCCGGCCGCCAGCGGTGCCGATGCCCCCAGGTGCGGGTGATCACGGCGCTGGCGAGATGACCCAGCGCGCCGACGGTGACGGCGTGGGTGGCGGTGCCCGGTGTCACTGCGCCCAGCTGCTGGGCGCCCAGCAGGGCGATGCCAACCACCAACCAGGCGTAGCCGATACCCAGGGTGATCAGGTCCGGGCGGTGGCGGCACCGCCAGAGGCGCCAGCGGAGCAGGCGGATGGCGGCCAGGGCCGCCGCCGCCCAAAGCAGCGAGCCGGCCAGTATGCCGGCCGTCGGCAGCGCGAGGGCGATCGCGGCCGCCGCCATCAGGATCAGCAGCGCCGCCTCCAGCCGCGGTTGCACCCGTGCCGTCAGGCGGCCGCCCTGGCGTTCGATGGCACCCGCGACGGCGGGCGCGATGATGCGCCCGCCCACAAAGAGCATCAGTAGGGCGAACAGCAACACCGCCTCCCGCAGCAGCAGCCAGGCCGGCCCCTGCAGGGTTAGCAGCCGCAGCACCGGCGCGGTGAGGGCGGCCAGGCAGATGGTCAGCAGCAGCCAGCCGAAGGCCAGGTTGCGCCACTTCTTGGCCCGGCGGAGCAGGGGAGGGACGATCAGCACGGCCAGCAGGACCACGAACAGGGCGTCCGGTACCAGCGCGATCATCCCGGCGGGCCAAAGTGTCGCCACCCGGCCCAGCAGCCAGAGCCCCGCCAGCGCGGCCAGGATGCCGGCGGAGACCCGGGTGACCAGAAAGCCGGCCACCAGGGCCAGCGCGAAGCCGAACAACACCCCCTGACCGTGACCCAAGGGGCTGGCCAGGCCCGGGGCCCAGGCCGGGTCGCCCAGTAGGCCTTGAACCGACAGGGGCACCGCCACCAGGGCATAGGTCACCGCTGCCGGGAAAAAGAACCGGTCGGCCGGGATGCGGCGGGGGCGTCGGGAGGCGGTGGCATCGTGGGCGTTCATGGTGGGTCAGACGTTACGGCCTCCACCAGAAAGGGGCAATAAAAGGGCATTGTTTCCTTGCCTTCCATCAAGGCAGAACAGCGGGGCGGGCGGCAGGCTGCCCGCCAGGTTCATCCTGCATTGAAGTGCGAGGCCCCATGACAGTATCGAACTCCCGTGGACCGTTGGTCTACGCCTGCTCCGGCTGCTCCAGCGTAGCGCAACTGGCCAACCAACTGGCCTTGCGCCTGCAAACAGCGGGCGTGGCGGAAATGTCCTGTATCGCCGGTGTCGGGGGTGATGTGGCGCCACTGGTCAAACAGGCTCGCTCGGGCCGGCCAATCCTGGCACTGGATGGCTGCCAACTGCAGTGCGTGCGCAACTGCCTGGCGCGGCACGATGTGACCCCCACCTGGCATGAGTTGCTGACCGATTACGGGATCCGGAAGAAGTACCGCCAACCGTGGTCGGAGGAGGCCGCTGAGCGGATCTTCCCGGTGCTGGTAGACCGTTTGCAGGGGAGTGCGGCTTAAGCCCCACCAACGGACCCGGGTAGGCCGCCCTGCAATCCGGGCGGGCTGTGCCGTCGGCGCTTGGGGTACTATTATAGGGCCAGCGCCGGTCCCCGCGGGGGTCGGGGCTATCGGCACTGGCAACCGAGGTCCGTCCATGAGCAGCGACGCCCTGAACGTACTGGGCACGCCCCTGGAGGCGTGCTGTCGGGATCCCATGACCGGCTACTACCGCGACGGCTATTGCCACACCGACGTCTCTGACGAGGGGCTGCATGTGGTGTGTGCGCTGCTGACCGATGACTTTCTGGCCTTCTCCCGGCGCCGCGGTAACGACCTGCAGACCCCCCGGCCGGAGCTGGGCTTTCCGGGGCTGCAGGCGGGCGACCGCTGGTGCCTTTGCGCCGCCCGCTGGGACGAGGCCTGCCATGCGGGGTGTGCCCCGCCGGTGATCCTGGAGGCCACCCACGAGTCCGCGCTGCGAGTGGTCTCGTTAAAGGACCTCAAGGCCCATGCAGTGGGCCGCCCGCCACTCTGAGCCCCCGCAGGCCGCCGTCCTCAGACGGCCAGGTCCACGTGCTGCACGGTGCCGGCGCGGCCGGAGTCACCCACCCATAGCCCGGTGCTCTGAATATGGCCCTGAAGCTGATTGGCACCGCTTCTCAGGTCGAACGGCGTGCTCACGTGGCCCAGATAGATCGCGCCCACGCCCACCTCGCCCAGCGCCAGCAGGTGATCGTTGCCCTCCGCGTCGCGGGTCCAGACCCGGAGGCGGTCATAGACGGCGTCATCGGCGTCGATCCAGCCATTGCGATCGTCGTCGTAGGCGCGCAGCTCGGCAAACCCGTCGCCGGTGAGCGGCCCGAACAGCTCACCGCCGTTATCCACCCGGCCGCTGCCCGAGCGGTCGATGGCCAAAAAGCCACTGCCGGGCTGGAGGAAGGCGATCTGCTGTTCCTGGCCATCGGCATCCAGATCGAACCGGAACCGGGTCTCTGTAAGCTCTGCGGCGTTGCCGTCAAAATTGATGACCAATGGGTCGTGCAACCGCTGCGCGCCCGTCTGCACGCTGAGGCGTGTCTCCTCCATAAGGGCCCGGGACATGTCCAGTTCCACTGCCAGGTCGATGCGTTGGCCATCGGCGGTGTGGATCGTGCCGCTGGCCTGGAACCGCGTGCTCTCCACCTCTACCCGGCGCTCGTGGTACTCATAGGCCACGCCCCAGCCGCTGCGATTAGGGGTGCCCGGCTGCGCCGAGCCGGTCGGCATTGGTACGTCCGCCTCCGGGGTGTCGGGGACCAAGTCGCGCGGGCTGATGACCCGGAGACTGCGGCCGGTGAGGCGCTCCACCAGCAGGCGCAGCAGGTTCATCTTGAGGTCATCCAGCGGGCCGGGTTCGGCATCCGCCGGCGCCAGGGCGCGGGTCGGGCCTGGGGCCGTCGCGCCGGCTCCGGCGCCATTGGGGGCCTCGCCCCGCAGGCCCAGGGCGAGGCCGGGTGGGGCTGCCGGTCGGCCGGGAGGGCCGGCGGGAGGTGGCCCGGCCACCCACTGTTCGCGGACCTCACGTTGCTCAAACGACAAGCGCTGACTGGCCATCTGGATGCTGTACTCGGCGATGTGCATGGCGGGCTCCGGACGCTGAAATGCCACCGGGTGATCGGCTGAATTGCGGCAACCTTTAGCCGCAGGGGCGGAAAATCTTTGCTGGTTTTGCGGTGTTATACTCCGAAGAGACTAGTTCGTTCGTGGGTGTTCTCGCGCTATACCTATAAAAAATAAAGGGCAAAAACCCGGGATGGCCGCCTGAGCCACTCCTCGTCGGCCCCACCCGGGATGCAGCAGCTACCGTGACTGGCGTAAGCGCACAACTCGAGACCCAGCAGGCGATCCAGGACCTGATCGCGCGGCATGCGCCGCTCGACGAGATCCTGGCCGCCATCACCCGGATGATCGAGGAGCACCTGCCAGGGGCCCTCTGTTCGATCATGCTGGCCGATCCGGAAGAGCGCACCCTCAACCTCAGCGGTGGTCACAGCTTCTCCGAGCGCTTCTGTCAGGCCATGCAGGGAATCCCGGTGGGCCCCGGGATCGGCACCTGCGGCAGCGCAGCCCACGAACGGCGCCTGGTGGCCACCGCCGATATCATGGCGGATCGGAGCTGGAACGGGTTTCACGATTTGGCCCGGGACGAGGGGGTGCGCGCCTGTTGGTCCGTGCCAGTGATCGCCCGCAGCGGGGCGCTTCTGGGCACCTTCGCCACCTACTACCGTCAACCGGGCGAGCCGACGGCGCATGATCAGGCACAGATCCAGCGCGCCGCCGGGCTGGTGGCCCTGGCGGTGGAACGCCAGCTCGACCGGCGGGCGCTGCAGGAGGCCGAACAGCGTTACCGCTCGTTGTTCACCGAGCACCCGGATGCGGTGTTCCAAGTGGACCTGGAGGGGCGGCTGCGGGCGGCCAACCGTTCCGCGACCCGACTGATCGGACTGCCGGAGTCCGAGCTGCTCGGACGCCATTACCATGCGTTTGTCTTCAGTGAAGACCGGCGCCGCAGCGATGCGGCCTTCGAGGCCGTATGCCGCGGCAAGGCCCAGCACTACGAGGTGCAGGCCCGGACCGCCAATGGGAGCAAGGTAGAGTTGGAGATCACCAACCTGCCGATCATTGTCGATGACCGGGTGGTCGGTATCTACGGCATCGCCCGTGATGTCACCCTGCGCAAGCAATACGAGGCGCGCCTGGCCTATTACGCCAGCCACGACACCATCACCGGGTTGCCCAACCGCCGCGAGTTTGAGTCGCGGCTGCGCCACGACTTTTATCTGTGTCGCCAGCACAACGATCTGTTGGCCGTGCTCTATATCGACCTGGACGATTTCAAGCCGGTGAATGACAGCCTGGGCCACGCCTTTGGCGACCAGTTGCTGGTCGCCGCCGCCCGCCGCCTGGAGCGGCTGCTCGGGCCCAGTGACACGCTGTCGCGGTTCGGCGGTGATGAGTTCGTCATGCTGTTACCCGGGTTGTCCGGGGAGGCGGAGGCGCTGGCGGTGGCCGATCGTGTGCTCACGCTGTTTAAGCGCTCCCACAGCCTGGGCCGGCACGAGGTGCACATCAGCGCCAGCATTGGCATCGCCCTGAACCACCGGGATGTGAAAAGCCCGGAGGAGATGGTGCAGTTCGCCAACCGGGCGATGCAGCAGGCCAAGCAGCAGGGGCGCAACACCTGGCGCCGCTACGCCGGCGAGTTGGGGACCAGGGCGCAGGGCGAGGACATCAGCCTGCGCCGCGACCTGCAGGAGGCGATCGCCGGTGATCAGCTCATGCTGCACTATCAGCCGGTGGTCGATGCGGCCACGGGGTATCTGCACAGCGTGGAGGCATTGGTGCGCTGGCAACATCCCGAACGCGGGCTGATCCCGCCTGGGGTGTTCATCCCGCTGGCGGAGCAGACCGGTCAGATCATCGATATCGGGCACTGGATCCTGCACCGGGCCTGCCGTGACATGGCCGATCTGAAGGCGCGCACCGGACGCACCCTTCCGGTGGCGGTGAATATCTCGCCGCTGCAGTTCCGGCGTCCGGGGTTTCTGGATAACCTGGCGCAGGTGCTCAGCGAGAGCGGACTGCCCGCCGAGACGCTGGAGCTGGAGCTGACCGAGGGGGTGCTGATGGCCGACACCGAGGCCACCATCGACACCCTGGCGGCGCTGCGCTCGCTGGGCGTCCACGCCGCCATCGACGACTTCGGCACCGGCTTTTCCAGCCTGAGCTACCTGCGTTACTTACCCATCGACAAGGTGAAGCTGGATCGCAGCTTTATCCAGGATGTCACCAACAGCCGCAACACCGCCGCCATCGTCCAGGGGGTTATCACCATGGCCCACCACCTGGAGCTGGCGGTGGTGGCCGAGGGCATCGAGACCGAGGCCCAGCGCCGGGACCTGCAGGATCGCGGCTGCGACCTGCTGCAGGGCTTTTTCTTCGCCCGCCCCATGCCGTTGACGGTGCTTCGCCGGCGTCTGGCAGAGCCCTTCGGCGCCGCGACCGCCCGGTAACGCCCCGCCTCAGCCGTGGTGGGGCAGAGCCATCCCGGTCAGCTTCTTGTAGAGCGAGACCGCGTAGCCGTCGGTCATGCCGGCGATGAAGTCGGTGAGATTGAGCAGCAACAGGTAGGGGTCGGTGACCCGATACCGCCGGCCGGAATCGGGGTCGTACTGGTAGAGGAACTGCTCCGGCACCAGGTTGGTCACAGTGCGCGAGCGCGGTGGGGCCTGCTTACCCTCCTCCAGGGCCACGGCGGTGTCGTGGACCGCCTCATGAAACAGGTCCAGCAAGCCGCCGATCACGCTGTAACCCGCCGCGCACACCCCCTGCACCTCCAGGTGGTCGTAGATCCGCTCCTGAGACACCCCGGCGATAGCGCGCAGGGCCTCACTGAATGGCAGGGTGTCGGTCAGTTCCCGCTCGAAGCGACCGGTCATGATCTCCGCCTCGTGATCCATGAAGGCGCGGGCGCTGGCCTCCACCAGCTCATTGATGGCGCGCGCACGCAGGTACTCCACCCGCTCCTTGTCGTCCCGCAGCCGGGCCAGGCGTCGCTCCACCGTGCCCTGGTCCTTGCCTCGGAGGAGGGCGCGGAAGTGATCGTGCACCGTGCGGTACTCCAGGATACCGAGCCGGAAGGCATCCTCGAAGTCGACGATCAGGTAGGCGATGTTATCCGCCGCCTCCATGACGAAGGCCAGCGGGTGGCGGCAGTAGGTGCGCGGGGCCTGCTTGAGCAGGCCGTTGGTCTGGGCCACAGCGCGGAAGAGATCGGCTTCGGCGACGAAATAGCCGTACTTCTTTCGGCTGATGCCGTAGCCGGGGTCGATGGCGTGGGCGGGGCAGGGGTACTTCAGGGCGGCGCCGAGGGTCGCGTAGGTCAATTGCAGACCACCGCGGTTGTCCGGGTTCTGCAGCCGGGTGACCACCCGGAAGCCCTGGGCATTGCCCTCGAAGTGCTCGAACTCCGCCCGCTGTGGCGGGCTTAACTCGTCCAGCGCCCGGCGGGCCACCGGACTGGTTCGCACCCAGTGGCGGATGGCGTCCTCGCCGGCATGGCCGAAGGGCGGGTTGCCGATGTCGTGGGCCAGGCAGGCGGCTGCCACGATGGCGCCGATGTCGCCGGGGGCCACCTCGGTGTAGCCCTCGCGACGGGTGATCGCCTCGCCCACCCGCGTGCCCAGGGAGCGCCCCACACAGGAGACCTCCAGGCTGTGGGTGAGCCGGGTGCGCACGTAGTCGCTCTCCGCCAGCGGGAAGACCTGGGTCTTGTCCTGCAGCCGGCGAAAGGCCGAGGAGAAGACGATACGGTCGAAATCCCGCTGGAAATCGGTGCGGAAACCGAGACTGCCTTCCTCGTCGGGGCGCCCGAGCCGTTGCTTGCTCAGCAACCGTTCCCAATCCATCGACGTTGCTTCAGGCTCCATGGCACCTCCATCGGTGGGGTTGTTGCGCGTTACCGGCCGTGGCGCCTAGTCTGAGGTCTCCGCCCATGAGAATGCCAGCGTTGCCCGCCCGATCCGTGGCGGAATGCGAATGGAGGTTGCAGAACGTGGCACCATCTTGGCATTCTGTGGTCAGATTTCCTAACCACTGTCTTTAACCACAGCCGATCCTTCAATGGAGGTGGAATCGATGGCGAAACGACCGGGAGCCATCCTGGGGATCTCGGATACCCGGAAATGGCCGTTGTCAGCATTGCGCGATCTCGCCGCGCAGGTGGAAAAGGAACTGGGCCAGCGGGCCAAAGCCAAAGCGGAAGCCAAAAAGGCCGCCAGAAAGAACAAGCGGTCAGCGCCCGAAAAGAATAAGGAACAAGGGCTGGCTGCCCTGGAAGAGAGCCTGCTGAAAGAGATTCAAGAGTACGAGCGGGGGCGCAAGGCGGGTGTGATCCGGGTCTGACCCATTGTCTGACTGCTTTTCCCGGTAGCACCGCCTTATTTCGGGGTTCAATGAGCCCGCTTTTCTAGCCCTTCCGGCTTGGGCCGCCTCGGTGGTTGGGGTAGCCTGTCGCCCCATGAACGCATCGAACGCCTCTCCCGCCCAGGGACCTGACGCAGGCATCCTAAGCCCGCGGGTCAAAGTCAACGAATCGCTCTCGCTCGGGCCCGGCAAGATCCGGCTGCTGCGCTGCGTGGGCGAGCACCGCTCCATCTCTGCCGCGGCGCGGGCCATGGGTATGCCCTACAAGCGGGCCTGGATGCTGCTCAACACGATAAACGAGGGGCTGGGGCACCCCGTGGTCGAGACCGTTGCCGGTGGCCGGGGTGGCGGCGGAACCCGCCTGACCCCGCTGGGTGAGGCCCTGCTCGAGCGCTACGATGCGCTGGAGGCGCGAATTCGCGAGGCCGCCCAGGCGGAATTGGCGGACTTACTGGCGCTGCACGAGCCCGGACGCCGGGCCTAACTGAAGTGAGCTTGGAATCACAGAAGCCTTCCGGTACATTGCTGCTTAACGCTATGTCCTATGTGACATAGCGGTTGCTACGAGGCGGGCCTGCCCCGAGTTGGGTGCAAAGTCCGCTACACAGGCAGGGATACCGTGATGGACGGAAGGACGCGAACGGCGATTGTGAGGGGGGTGAATGATGTGGCGTCGGCGGTTGCTCTGTCGCTGCATCAGGCCGGGTTTTTGGTCGTCATGGTGGACCGCCCGGCGCCGGCCGTTCATCGGCGGGGCCAAGCGTTTGCGGATGCGCTGTTTGACGGAGAATCCGAACTCGAGGGGGTGGTCGCATGCTGCATTGATGGCATGCCGGGGTGGCAGCGACGCTCGTGTGGGTTCATCGCGGTAACCGCGTGCGCGCTCCAGGAACTGCTGCCCGTCCTGGAGCCTGTGCTATTGGTTGATGCCCGGATGCGCAAACGTGACCAACCCGAAGACCAACGTGGCCTGGCGCCCCAGGTGATCGGGCTGGGGCCGAACTTTGCTGCCGGCCGGAACGTCGATGTTGCCGTAGAAACTGCCTGGGGCAAAGACCTGGGCCGGGTTGTTTACCGCGGTCGGACGCGGCCGCTGGCCGGGGAGCCGCGTTCGATCCAGGGTTATGGTCGCGAGCGCTACGTCTATGCGCCGTGCGCGGGTGTTATCGCGGGGGCACGCCAAATCGGTGAGCCGGTGAATGTCGGCGAGCCCGTGGCCCACCTGGGGCTCCGCCCGTTGCGGGCCCCGGTTACCGGGATCGTGCGGGGCGTGCTGCGTGACGGCGTCCGGGTTGCCCCAGGGGGCAAAGCGGTGGAGGTGGTGCCGGCAGGCACCAATGTGCACGGGGTTGCCGAAAGGCCCGCCGCGATCGCCAACGGTGTATTGCGTGCCGTCGGTCAGGGGTGAATAGTCGGGTGGCGCGCTGTGGAACAGCTCTGTCCGTCGGGATCAAAGCTTGCTGGATGAGGAAAGAAGGAATGACGAGATCACCATGCAGGGGGCAACCCCAAGGCGGGGAGGCTATTGCGCAGGTGGTGGGGGTTGCCGGGCTGATGAGCCTTTTTTTGATGATCGCTCTGCTTGTCACCGGGCCGGCGCAGGCGCAGCGCCCGCCCACGGTGGCGGCGGCCTCGGACCTGCAGTTCGCTATCGAGGATCTGGCGGCGCGCTTTACCGAAGAGACTGGCCAGCGGGTGCGGCTCAACTTCGGCTCCTCCGGCAACTTCCGCCGCCAGATCGCCCAGGGGGCGCCCTTCGAGCTTTACATGTCCGCCGACGAGGCCTATGTGGAGGCCCTGTACGAGTCCGGTCACCTGGAGGATGCCGGTGACCTCTACGCGGTTGGCCGGGTGGTGCTCATCACCCGTCAGGGCGCGTCGCTGGACCCGGAGGCGGGGCTGGCCGCCCTGGCCGGGGCCCTGGAGGCCGGCGAGATCCGCCGCTTCGCCATCGCCAACCCCGAGCACGCCCCCTACGGCGTGGCCGCCAAGCAGGCGCTGCAGTCCGCGGGCCTGTGGGAGGTCATCCAGCCGCACCTGGTGTTCGGCGAGAATGTCTCCCAGGCCGCCCAGTTCGCCTTGTCACCCGACGCCGATGGCGGCATCGTGGCCTGGTCGCTGGCCCTGGCGCCCTCCCTGGACCGGCGCTCCGACTGGGCGCTCATCCCGGAAGATCACCACGAGCCTCTGCGCCAGCGCATGGCCCTGGTGAAAGGGGCGGGGGAGACCGCCCGGGCCTTCTATGATTTTATCCTCAGTGACCCGGGCCGGGCGGTGTTGGCCGAGTATGGATTCATCACTCCGGACCCGGACTAAGGCGAGGAGCGGGAACGGACCCGACATGCAGGAGCCGCGGTAAATGGATTGGGAAGCACTGGAGGTCTCCCTGTGGCTGGCCTTCTGGACCTGCGTGGTGCTCACCCCGGTGGGCATCATCGTGGCCCGGCAGTTGGCCTGGCGCCGCTTCCGTGGCCGCGGTTTTGCCGAGGCCCTGGTAGCGCTGCCGCTGGTGTTGCCGCCCACGGTGCTGGGGTTCTACCTGCTGGTGGCCTTTGGCAGTGACTGGCCCATCGGGCAGTTCTGGCAATGGCTCACCGGCGGCACCCTGGTCTTCACCTTCGAGGGTATCCTGATCGCCTCCATCATCTTCAACCTGCCCTTTGCGGTGCAGCCGTTGCAGCGCGCCTTCGAGGCGATCCCCCACGAAGTGCGCGAGGCGGCCTGGTGCAGCGGCCTGTCCACCTGGCAGACGTTCTGGCGGGTGGAACTCCCTTTGGCCTGGCCGGGGCTGATCTCCGCCGTGGCCCTCACCTTTGCCCATACCCTGGGTGAATTTGGCGTGGTGCTCATGGTCGGCGGCAGCATCTCCGGCGAGACCAAGACCATCGCCATCGCCATCTACGACCGGGTGCAGGCCTTTGACGAGGCGGCGGCGGGCAATATGTCGGTCCTGCTGCTGCTGATCTCCTTCATCACCATCGGCATTGTCTACGGGCTGGCCGGGCGCCGGAGGGGGGTGCGTGTCTGAGCAGGGGCTGGCCATTCAGGTGGGGCAGGCCGCGCCGATCCCGCTGAACGCCGCGCTGGACTGCGCGCCGGGTGAGCTGCTGGCGCTGGTGGGGCCCTCCGGCAGCGGCAAGACAACCCTGTTGCGCAGTATCGCCGGGCTCTACCGGCCCAGCTCCGGCCGGATCGACTGCAACGGCGTCACCTGGTTCGACGCCGGCCGGGGCGTCAGCCTGGCGCCCCAGCGCCGGCGAGTGGGGGTGGTGTTTCAGGACTATGCCCTGTTCCCCCATCTCACCGCGCTACAGAATCTGGTGGTCGCCATGGGCCACCGGCCACGGGCCCAGCGCCGGGCGTGCGCGGCGGCGCTGCTCGCCCAGGTGCACCTGGAGGGCCTGGAAGACCGCTACCCGTCGGAGCTTTCCGGAGGCCAGCGCCAGCGGGTGGCCCTGGCCCGGGCGCTGGCACGCGATCCAGAAGTGCTGCTGATGGACGAACCCTTCTCTGCCGTCGACCAGGTGACCCGCCGCAAGCTGCAGCGTGAGCTGGCCCTGTTGCGTAGCGATCTGTCCATTCCGTTGGTGCTGGTCACTCACGACCTGGACGAGGCGGTGCGGTTGGCGGACCGGATCACCGTGCTGCACCGGGGGGTTACCCTGCAGACCGCCCCGCCGGATGAGTTGATGCTGCACCCGGCCTCCGCCGACGTGGCCCGCCTGGTCGGCCACCAGAACCTCTTCCGTGGGCGGGTGATCGCCAGCAACGCCGCCACCGGGCGGCTGTGGCTGGAGTGGCAGGGTCAGACCCTGGAGGCGACCTATAACCCGAGCTTTCCCCCGGGCAGCGAGGTCACCTGGCTGGCGCCGGCCTCCCACGTGCTGCTGCACCGGCGCGGCCGGCCCTCCCTGGGCGAGCGGGAGAACCCGGTGGCCGGGGTGGTGCGCGAGCTGGTGGTGCTGGGCGAGCAGACCAGCGTCACCCTGAGCCTTTCGGGGGGGGCCCCCCTCAACTTCACGGTGGGCACCCACGCCGCCCGGCGCAACGGCTTGGCGCCGGGGGAGGAGGCGCGGGTCTCGCTGCTGGCCGACGGTATCCACCTGATGGCGCCGGAGCCGGACCCACAACCCGCCACCCGCTGAAAGGACCGGATAAAAAAATCCCCCCGAGCCGGGGGGAAATGGCAGCCCTTGATGGCCGCCGGAGGAGAGCAGGCGTGGGTGCTCCTGTGCGTTGGATGGGGCGGTCAGCCCGCCAGCTCCGATATGGGCACCCGGCGGGCAGCGTAGTAATCCAGCGCGGCGAGCCGCTCGGTGGTGGCCCGCAACGGCCAGTCTTCCAGCTCGGTCTGAGGCAGGGGGCGGCGGAACCGCACCAACCCGTCCACCAGCCCGGGCCAGGGCCAGGCGCGGCTGTCGTCGGTCACCAGTGAGGCCAGCAGCGGACGGCCGCTGTGCCCGTCATCCTCTACCGCGGCCTCAAGGGCCCGGTCCACGCTGCTGTGGCTGGCCTCCGGCACCTGGCGGCGGAGAGCCCGCAACAGCTCGCTTTCCGAAATCAGGCGTCGTTCGCGGGCCACCTGCAGCAGCACCGAACGTGTCAGCAGCCGAACAGCGGGCGGCACCGTATGGCCCACGCGGGACGGCGTGGTGAGGTTCGGATCATGGTTCACGGCCTCGGCCGGGATGTCCGCAGCGCGGCGGCCGGGATGTTGCCAGAGCTGGCGGTTCACCGCCCCGGTAGTGTTCAGACGGTAGACGGGCGCATAGCGGCTGTCCGTGACCGGCGCCGAGGCGCGTCGTTCACTCAGGGGTTGATGGATTCGCTTGCTCATGGTGCCCCCTAATCTGGTGCGGCGGTTTTTCGGGTGCGGTTGGTGACTGTTGCTGGCGCGATGCGCCGGCAGTCGGCCAACAGCTTTATCGTCATCGGTCGGCCACCGGTTCGTGCTGGATACAAATCTGGTTCAGGTCTTTTCGCTGCAAGGTCTGTTCCTTCCGCCAGCAGTAGAAGGCCTCGTCCTTACCGTTCGCCCCAAGACAGCTACAGTCATGGCAGGTGCCGACCGTCAGCTGCGGGTTATCGGTCTCCAGCTCGGTCAGCAGCCCGGAGACGATGCGCTCCAGCGCCGCCTGATCGGCCGGCGGAAGGTGGCCGATCGCCTCGTTCAACCGGTTTTCAGGGTGGTCCCTAAGCGCCCGGGCACCGCTCTCGGTGACCGTGATCCGCGTGCTTCGCCCGTCCTCGCTGGAGCGGGTTTTGCTCACCAGCCCACGCCGCTCCAATACATTGACCACCTGAGAGGCCGTCCCCTTGGAGGTGGCGTTGTACGCCGCGAAGCCGGACACCGTGCGCGATGCCGGGTTGGCGATCGCGAAGTAGTTCAGCGCGATCCATTGCAGCGGCGTGACCTGATCGTGCGAGAGATTGCTCTCGCCGACGCGCACCAAGTAGCGCATCAGGGCACCGACGACAGCAGGTTGCAGACCAGAGGGCATAGGGCTTGTCCGTTTTGAATCGAAACGAGTTAGACAGATAGTAGCGAATCAAAACCAAGTAGGCAAGTATGAAAATGGCGCCCGCCTGGTGTCGCACCGTCGCAGTGCGAAGGGGCATCAGTGGTGCACTGGGGCGGGGTGGACACCACGGCGCTGATCATCGGCGACTTCTCCGCCGGCAACGACGGCGTGGTGCTCAAGGACACCGACCGGCTCGCCGACATCGCCGGCCAGCGTGTGCACCTGGTGGAGCTCTCCGTCTCCCACTACCTGCTGGCCCGGGCGCTGGAGTCTGTGGACATGACCGAGCGGGACATCCGCGAGGACGAAGTGGGTGAGCGGGCCCGCGCCGACATGGGCGATGCCGCCGGCACCGACCTGGCGGGCTACGAGGCGCAACTGGCCTCCACTGAGTTCTTCCACTCGGCGGCCGTCGCGGTGACCTTCATCACCGGCGAGCAGCCCCCGGAGACCATGGAGAGCGTCCGCCAGTTCGCCTTCGATCACGGCCTGCTGGGCGAGCGCGCCCCGAACCCCGACTTCGTCGGTATCCAGTTCCCCGACGGCGAGCCCATGCCCGACGAACCGGGGCCCGACCGGGGCGTGGTCTTCCAGAAGTACTCGGTCTTCCCCCACCTGACCGCCCTGCGCAACGTCATGCTGGCCATGGAGTTCACCCAGTCGCGCTTTCTCGGCCGGCTGTTCGGCGGCGCCCGCCGCAAGGCCCGGGCGCAGGCCGAGGCCATGCTGGAGGCGGTGGGTCTCGCCGACGGCCGACACCCTCAAGGGCCAGCACACCGCCCGCCTGCGCAAGGGCAACATGCTCTATTCGGACATGGGCGGGGTGCTGCTCTCCATGGTGGACGAGACATTGGGCTGGCACGACCCCATCGGCGGCATCACCACCGCCGAAGACATCCGCGCCCAGGGCAACGTCTACCTGACCACCGGCAGCCGGCTGATGTCCAACGAGGGCAACGTCATGCTCACCCTCACCGCCGACACCTGCGGCCGCCACGACACCCTGGGCGGGGCCTGCGCGGCCGAGTCCAACCAGGTGCGCTACGCCCTGGACAAGAAACCCATGCACTCCTGCCGCGACAACTACCTGCTCGCCATCCAGGAGAGCCACTACGGCCTCACCAAGCGGGATATTGTCAGCAACATCAACTTCTTCATGAACGTCCCGCTGACGCCGGACGGGGGGCTGACGTTCGAGGACGGCATCTCGGCGCCGGGCAAGTACGTGGAGATGCGTGCCGAGATGGACGTGATCGTGCTGGTCTCCAACTGCCCGCAGCTCAACAACCCCTGTAACGCCTACAACCCGACCCCCATCGAGATGATCATCTGGGACTGACCCGGACCGGACATCCCGGGCCGGGGACGACCCTGGCCGCCAGAACGAAAACGGCGGGAGGACCTGGACGTGGCCCTGCAGGCCGCCGAGGGCATCGGCTACGGTGCTGGAATCCATGAAGATGGAAATCCCCTTGGCCGCTGAACGGGCCGGGGTGGTGCGGCGGGTGCTGTGCGAGGGGACCCGGTGGGTGTGAACAGCCGGATGGGCACCTACACCAACTTCGTCAACCTGGCGGACTTCTGCGCCCTGTCGGTGCCCGCCGGGTTCCGTGCGGATGGCCTGCCTTTCGGGGGCACCCTGATCAGCGGCGCCTGGAAGGACGGTGAGCTCCAGGCCCTGGCCACCGAGTGGCTGAACCACCAGCCCACCCCCTTGGGTGCCACCGACCGGCCCCGCCCCGTGGAGCAGGCGGTGACGCCGGAAAGCGAGCCCACCACCGCACCGCGCTATCGCCTGCACGCCCTGCCGGACACGACCCCGCCCAAGCCGGGCCTGCGCCGGGTGGGCGACGACAGCGGGCGGTCCATCGTGCTGGAGGTCTGGCGGATGCCGGCCCACGCCTTCGGCTCGCTCGTGGACCTTATCCCGTCGCCGTTGGGGATCGGCAAGGTGGAACTGGCGGACGGCCGCTGGGTGAACGGCTTCGTGTGCGAGGGGTACGCCCTGGAGGGTGCCCGCGACGTGACGGATTTCGGTGGCCGGCGGGCCTATATTGAGCAGGGTCGATAGCGTGACGGCGCGCACCCTGCCTTTGAAAGGGGCGCATGGCAAACGGCGGCGGGATCACATCGTGCCGGGCACCAAAGCCCCGTGCCAAATCTGTATCATGCCGGTCTCCTGAAAAGGTGCAGCGTGAGGGGCACCGCGACCTCGCCGGGGCTGTGAGCCGTAACGGTTCGGTCTGACACCGGGGCTCGCGGGGTGCCTATGCGGACCCGGCCACCGGGCGGTCTTGAATCCATTACCAACGAGCGAGATCAAATAATGGGTGCGAGCACGGCTTTCGTCGCAATGGCGGCGCTTTTCTGGGGGTTGTCCGGCGGTATCGGCGGAATCCTCATGGCCGATGGCTGGGACCCGTTCGTCGTCTCCTTCTACCGGGGCGCGATCGGCTTGCTGTGCGTTCTCGCCTGGCTGATGCTGCGCCCGCAGGGCAGTGGGCTGGGCAATCGCCGGCTGTGGTTCTGGTCGGCGGTGGCCGGGCTCGGCGTGGCCGGCAACTTCTCGTTCTATTTCCTGAGCATCGCGAACGGCAGCGTGGCGGTGGCGGCGACGTTGATGTACTGCGCGCCGGTGTTCGTGTACCTCGTCTCGTTCGCGCTGAAGCTGGAACGCCCCACCACCCTGAAGTGGGCCGCGATCGCGGTGGTCATGGTGGGCATCGCGCTGCTGACGCAGATCTACGACATCAGTGGCAGCGGTCTGACGGCGATTGGCGTGGGCGCCGGGCTGCTGTCCGGGCTGTCCTACGCGATCTTCATCTTCGGATTCAAGTATGCGGCGCCGCACGGCAGCCCGCAGGCGATTCTCTGCATTGCGTTTGCGGTACTGGCCGTCATCCTGATCTGGCCGGGCGATGCCGGGCAGATGGTCGTTGCCCTGAGCACGCCGGACTGGCCGTGGTTCGTGGCACTGGGCGTGCTCGGCGCAGGATTGTCGTTCGTGCTCTATATCATCGGCCTGAACCATACGGCCCCGGCGGTGGCCTCGATCGTGGCCATGGTGGAGCCGGTGACCGCGTCCTTGTTCGGCGTCGTGGTCTTGAGCGAGAGCCTGGTGGCAATGCAAGTCTTGGGCATGGCGCTGATATTGGTTACGGTGACGGCGCTGAGCGTGCATTCCAGAGCCGCACGGCCACCTTCCCATTTGACCGATAACTGATCAGCGTCCCTGCCTGCCCGGATGGGGCCATGCAACCATCCGGGGAGAGGCAGATGGACCTTCCTACTCCATGCCTAGGGCATTGGGGCAAAAGGGAAAAAGCGGGTTTATGTTGCCGACGCCCTCACTTTGACTAGACTGTTCGGACAAAGCAGGCAGTTAATCCAAGCATCAGACCGGGGCCTTTTTCATTGAGCCGTTGAGCACCTGGTGGTGTGACCCGTGGAAAATCGGGCTGCAGTGCACGATTTTTCTTAAAACAGTAAGGGGTACGTCCAATGGCAGCAGCTCCGGAAAATACAGACCTTTCATCCTGGGTGGATCCAACGCTGGATTCGGTGCGCGGAACGGAAACGCCCAAGGATCCCAATAAGGGCTACATCGCCCTTCTGGGCTGGAGTGTTAATGCCATCAAGGCGGCGCAGAAATTCGACCGTCGTTATGTGGTTGTTGCGCCTGATTGGGCTGAGGATTTCTGCAAGGCAAACAAGATTCCGTATGTTCGCTGGGATTTCTTGCGCCTGAATGACCGTTCCCTGGAGATTGCCGAAGTGCTCAAGGAAGAGGGCGTTGATGTCGCCATTCCACTGTTCGAGGAGACGGTTGAATGGGCGGGCGCAATCAATTCCGTTCTGTTAGGTAATCCCCGCATTTACGGGCAGTCTATCCTATTCCGTGACAAGGCGTTGATGAAACGTCGTGCCCAGCTTGGTGGTATTCGTGTGGGGATATTCGAGGAAGCCCACGAGAAAGAGGACGTCATTCGTTTCATGAAGCGCGTTAACCAGACGCTGCTCAAGCTTGATGGCGATCCCGATGACCCGATTCACCTCAAGGCATTCGACAAGGCGGGTTGCCTTGGGCACCGGATGATCAAAAGCGTGGAAGAGATCGACCACATTCCGGACGAAGAGTATCCCTTGCTGATGGAAAGCCACCTTGATGGCTGGGAGTTTGCTGTCGAGGCCTGGATTCACGATGGCAAGATCAAGTTCCTCAATATCTCCGAGTACGTGACTCTGGGCTATTCGGTATTCGTTCCCGCCACCAAGGAGCTTGAGAGCTGGCGCGACGCGGTTACCAAGCAAATCGAGAAGTTGATCAAGACGTTCGATATCCAGTTCGGGCTGATTCATCCAGAGTATTTCGTGACCGCGGACGGTGAGATGTACTTCGGCGAGGTCGCTTATCGCCCGCCCGGGTTCAAGGCCTTCGAGCTTATCGAGCGTGCCTACGGGTTCAATGCCTATCAGGCATCGATGCTGGTCTTCGACCCCAAGAGCACCGAGGAGGAGGTGAATGCCTTCTTCCCGCGCGAGGTGGTCGACGCGAAGGGCTACGCGGGCTGCTTCGGGGTGTATCCGCGCCGCCGGGTTGTCAGCAAGCTGGAAATGCCCAAGGAGACCATAGAGCACCCCTATTTCGAATCGCACGAACTGGTCGCGCCGGCCGAAGAGACGGTGCCGGAGCGCTCGGCGTTCGGCACCCACTGGGGGCTCATATTCTTCTTCGGCGACGACCCGATCACGATGCGGGAGCTGCTCAGGGCCCAGGAGGAGTTGGACTTCTACGTCTAGGGAGACGCTGAATTAAGTTGTCACGGCGAGGAGCAAAGGGTAGGCCGCCCCACCGTCGCTGCGAGGAGGCGAAGCCGACGTGGCAGTCTACCGCCCTGGATCGCCGCGGGCCTTCGGCCCTCGCGATGACGGGGGAAAGCGTTCGGCCCTCTTGAAGAACTGGACTGTGCCGGAAGCGGAAGGTCGCCCCCACCGTCACTGCGAGGAGGCGAAGCCGACGTGGCAGTCTACCGCCCTGGATCGCCACGGGCCTTCGGCCCTCGCGATGACGGGGGAAAGCGTTCGGCCCTCGCGATGACCGGGGGAAAGCCTTCGGCCCTCGCGATGATGGGGGTACGCCGTTATTCGTTCATTCGGGCCTGCGCAGCGGGCGGCAGGGCGCGCAATGACCGGAGATGGCTTTGCTCAAGGCCTTTTGCCGCAGGCGTTGCTCTTGGTGCGCGGAGCGCCTCGGGGTGATTCCGAGGCGTTCTCCGCTGTTGAATCCGGTCTTTGCCAGGGGCGGGTGGACGGATCGGCCTGCACCGCCCAGTATGGTGGGTGACATCACCTGGCAGGAGTCCTGCGCATGCGCGTGTTCGCCAACCCGGTCGGTGGGGGCTCGCTTTGGTTCGATAACTTGGCCACCGCCGACGGTACCCCGGTCGCTTACGACCCCCAGGCACGGGCTTTCCTGCCCATGCCGCCGTTCTGCGCCAACCGGGACGTCATCGGCTGCAACTGGATTGCGCCGGAGGAGGGGGCCTTCTGCCGCTCCTGCGCCATGACGGCGTTGGCCCCGGACCCGTCGATCCCGAACGCGATTCCCAACTGGGCGAAAACGGAGGCAGCCAAGCGGTGGGTGCTGGACAACCTGGGGCGCTGGCACTGGTTCCGGCCAGAGGACCCCGGGGCGCGGCCGGTGTTCCACATGCTGGCCGAGGGCCCCACGCCGGTGCCCATGGGGCATGCCGAGGGGGTGGTTACGATCAGTGTGGAGGAGGTGGATCCGGTACTGGTCGCCACCCGGCGCGAGGCGCTGCAAGAGCCCTATCGCACCATGATTGGCCACATGCGCCACGAGATCGCGCATATGCTGTGGTGGCGGCTGAGTCTGCGTAATGATTTCCTGGACGCGTTCCGCGCCATGTTCGGTGATGAGCGAATCGATTATCGGGCATCGTTGCAGTACTATTTTGAGAACGGCCCGCCTCCCGAGTGGCGGCAGTACTACCTCACCACCTACGCCTCGTCCCATCCCCACGAGGACTGGGCGGAGACGGCCGCGCACCTGTTGCATCTGACGGATATCACCGACAGCTTCGTGGCCTCGGGTCTGTCAATGCCGCAGCTTCCGCATGCGGGCTGGGATCCCTACTCCGAGCCGGACCCGGACAGGTTGATTCACATCGCGGCGTCGCTCTCGGTGGGCGTCAACCACGTCAACCGCTCCATGGGGCTGCCGGATCTCTACCCCTTCGTGCTCTCAAACCACGCCCGCCACAAGCTGGCCTTTGTGCATGGTTGGCTGCGGCGCGGGGCCCAAGGGCGTTGAGCCGTGGCCACCCCCCGCTGGCCCCCGCAGCCCTCCACCGCCTGTAGCAGGAGGGCTACGGGGCGGAGCGGTTCCGTGCCAGGCAGCGGACGACTGCCCTTGCCGGCCCTGACCGGGGCTCGGTCAGGTGGTTTTCTCCGGCGTTGTGGACGGCTCGCCGTCATCCGGCTTCTCTCCGCCCTGATGGCCCAGTGAATTGGCCTGGTCCAGGCGTGGGTGGTTGTCCAGGAACTCCCGATGCGGATCCGCCAGGGCGTCCAGCGCCTGCAGGCTGCGGGTGATGGCGTGGATGGCCGCCAGCACATCGCGGGTGTTGCCGGTCTCGGAGATGGTGTGCATGTTCCGGATCGGGAAGCCGATGGAGGTGGCCACGCAGTCCACGGAGGCGAGCACGCCGGCCATGCCGTCGGTACCGGTGTCGTTCCCCACAACGTCGCGCTGCATGGGGATCTGTTGCGCCTTGGCGGTGCTTTCGATGATCCGGTTGAGCTGCTCGCTGGCCACGGCACCCACCGACAGGGTGAAGCCCTTACCCATCTCCAGCGGCTGCATGCGCCGGTCGCCGATACCGGGGGCGGCCACGTAGTCGTGGTTCACGTCCACGGCGATGATGGCATCGGGCTTGAGCTCCCCGGCCAGTACCCGGCTGCCGAAGCGGCCGATCTCCTCGTAGCTGGCGATGGCGAACAACACCCTGACCTTTTCCGTGCCGCCGGCCTCGGCGATCAGCCGGGCCACCTCGGCGGTGACGAAGCAGCCCAGGCCGTTGTCCAGGTAGGCGCCATAGAAGGTGTCGGGGCTGAAACCGTGGCGGATGGGGCGGTTGAACAGGATCGAATCCCCGGGGCGCACGCCCAGGTTCTCCACCTGCTGCTTTTTGTTTTCGCCGTGGATCTGCAGGTCCAGGTAGATCTGCTCTTTCTTGATGCCCTGCTCGCCGGTGCGCTGCTTCGGGTCGGAGAAGTGGATGGCGCCCAGCGCCTCCACGGTGCCGCCCTCGATGCGCCGGTATTGGCCCGGGGCCTCGGGGTCCTCGCTGAAGAGCGTGACCTCGTGGCCGACCAGTACGTTGGGCAGGAAGGCGTCGGTGTTGATCCAGATCTTGCCGTCGTCGCCGATGGAGCGGACCTGCATGCGGATCTTGTCCGCGTGGCCGATCACCATGACCTTGAACAGGTCATCACGGCCCGGGTGGGTATCCAGCACCACGCCGGCGTGGCCCTTGAACTGGTGCAGGTGCCAGTCCGCGGGCGCGAACCCCTCGAAGTGGGGCTTGAGCACGCCGTAGGTCATGGCGCCCTCCAGCCCCACCGGGCTGGGGGCGGCCAGGATGCGCCGCATCAGCTCGAATTGCGGCTCGGGCATGGGGTTCGTCCAGGGGGCATTGCTCATGACACACACTCTCTCTTGTCAGGGGTGGGGCGTCGAGCATCGTATGGGGGGCAGCGCAGGAGGACAACCGGTTCGTTGCCCGGCCGGTCCTGGGAAGTCAATATCTCGGTATGTCGCTGGCCACGTCGACCATCTCCCGGGCCCAGCATTCGACGAGGCTGCGGTAGATGTGGGGGCGTGTTTCCGGGTCGGCGGTGATCGCGGGTTCGAGCTTAGCGGCGGTGGCCAGGATCTCTTCTAACGGCTGCCATTCGGTGGTCTCCGCCAGGGTCGCCAGCAGGGCTTGTGCCGGGCCGTTATCGCTGGTGATCTGGTGGCCGGTAACGCCCTCGAAGGTCAGACGCGCGCCCGGCGCATGCAGGATGACTTGTGGCTTGATCCGCCCGCGCAGGTAGTGGCCCTGAAATATGTCGATGCTGGGCCGTAACGGCTCGCTGCGTTGCGTGATCAGCAGGGAGTGCCGGAAGCGCCGGTTCACCACGTAGTCCAGGTATTGTTCCGCCATCAATGGCGCCAGGCTCCCGTCCAGCAATGCCTCCCGTGCCTGCGGTGACTGCAGGGTTGGCCAACCGCGGGACAGATCGACATCCCCGACGTAGTCCAGCTCGTGCTCCGCGGCCCAGGCAATGAACTGGAGGAAAAAGCAGGGGTCGTTGACAGTGTCCAGGTCATCATGGAACAGGGCGTTGGTTGTGCTTTGCTGCAAATGCTTTATCTCGTGGTGCAGCAGGGGGGCGTGGGGGTGTTCGGCGTCACCCAGTGCCCGTTGCAACCGGCCCAGGATGTCATCGGCACCTTGGCGCACCTGCCGGGGGTCGCTCACCGCACTCAGGTGAAGCTGCAGCAGTTGGCGGAGGTTTTCGCGGAAACTCCAACCCGGGTAGGTGTTGTAACTGATCAGGGCCACCCCGTCAGCCGCGAGATGACCACGGCAAAGCTGGAAGATGCGTTCCTTGACCCCATCGGGCACCCACGACAGAAGGCCGTGGGCGAGTATGTAGTCAAACTTGACAGCTCCGAGGTCCAGTTCACACAGATCGCCCTGCCGCAATTCGATATTGTCCAACCCTCTGGCCCGAATGTGCCGCTGTCCTTGCCCGATATGAGACTCCGCCAGGTCAATACCGAGACACCGGGCATCGGGCAGGTCTGCAGCGATCTCGATCAGGTTGCCGGCGGCACCGCAGCCCAGATCCAGAATCGTCGCGGTGGCGGGGTTGGGCACGGTGGCATGCCCGTGCAGCCGGGCCAACGGTGCCAGGCGGACAGGGTGGAGTTGAGGGAAAATGCCGTCGGCATAAGGGACCGACTCATACCGCTGGCGGAGTTCGCCATGCCGGTCCCTTTGCTCCGGCATGGTCAGCGGGCCGTGGTGGCCTGAACGCGCCGGCTGCTGAGGCGCACCGCCAGGCTACCCAGCCACCAGGCGGCTGCGCCCCCTGCGAACAGCAGCAGTGACGAGGGCTCCGGGATCGCGGTGGTACCGATATCGCCGGTCTGCAGCGAGGCATCGGGGCTGTCATTGAACGCCCATTGGTGAACGGTAATGAAATCGCCCTCATCCTGAATGGAAACCTCCATCCAGCCGTAGTAACTCTGGTCATCGATCAGCGAGAGCAGGCCCACATAGCCGGAGGAGCCATCGGGCCAGTGGGAGGTTCGGGCCCTTAGCTGGGAATCGCTGTTCAGCCAGTCCAGCGCATCGTCGACAAGGGCGCCTTCGGGGAGTTGGCCCACAGACGACCCAGGATAGTGGATACTGTTGCCACCGGTGGTTTCCACCTCGAAGGCGTACTTCGAGGCCATTTTTGCCGCTAACGTCCCCTGCTTGGAGTCGTCATAGGTATCGCTCTTACGGGTGGTGATGAAGAAGTCCGGC
Organism: Alkalilimnicola ehrlichii MLHE-1; assembly: GCF_000014785.1. Lineage (NCBI taxonomy): Bacteria > Pseudomonadati > Pseudomonadota > Gammaproteobacteria > Chromatiales > Ectothiorhodospiraceae > Alkalilimnicola > Alkalilimnicola ehrlichii. The sequence continues at coordinate 2,177,116 of NC_008340.1, read as the reverse complement.
TCATCACGACCGAAGGGGTTGATCGCAAAGGGATCGCTGTAGAAGCTCAACACCTGATCAATCTGGCCGCTGGTGATCAGCCCGGCTGTCGCGCTCCCCGTGGCCCCCAAGGTGGCCGCGCCCCCCAAAGCCACCGCCGACAGGCGGGTGGTCCGGAACCGATTTTCCCTTGAATCATGCATTCAGTGCACCTCGACGCCATGTTTTTCGATAGGGCGGCCGCTTTTCCATCGCCCCCCTTTAGGTCTGGTCACGCAAATCCTTGTTTTTTGCATAGCAATAAACGCGCCACACTGGGTGTTTTTCCCTCTATGACATAGGGTTGGATGGAGAGGTTGGGGCACGTCAGGTGCTGGCTGGCCCGGTCTGTAAAGGTTGCTGACAAAAGGACAGGGGATTCCCGGTAGCAATCGACACCCTGCTTGGAAGAGAAAGCTAAGCGCAGCGGGCTACAGTCAGCCATCTCATGAAGGCGCGCGGCCTCATGGCTTCTCCCCTCTCACTCCGCAGCGCTCACATGGACTCCTGGCTACGGCAATAAAAGGCCTGTGGCCACGTTGCTTTGAAGTACGCCCGCCTCGCCGGCCAGAGGAAGGTGTCGTCGCGAAAGCCGTAGTTGCGGGCGCGGAGAGCCTGGGCCTCGGCGAGGGGCAGCGGGCCGTCCACCACGAGGGCGTGGTTGCGGTTGTCGCCTACGGGCGGGGCGATACGCAAATCCGGGAACTCGGTGCAGGGAATGGGCTGGCCCCGCTCGTCCGCCCGGATCTGGAGCGCGGTCTGGGTGAGGTCGACACGCGCCTCGCGCACGTGCTGGCCTGCCTCGGCATCGATGGCGCTACGTGCCTCGATCATCGAGCGGTCCAGTTCCTCCCGGAGCAAGGCGTCGAGCTGGCCCCGCAGATGCTCGCGAGCCTGGGTCTCGATGTATTTGTCGATACTGCTGTACCACACGCGTTCAGGGTGCCGAGGCCGAGGGCGCCGAGGACCGCGGTGAGGGCGAGGAGGCCGCCGAACATCTTCGAGCGGGCCTTGAGGTAGACCTCGTGGGCCCAGAGGTCGTCATGGACCTGGCGCATCCGGGAGAGTTCCGCCTCGAGCCGCTCCACCTCGCGGGTGAGGCGCTCGTTCTCCTCCCGTTGCGGCTGCGCATCATGGCCGGCCATGCGTGTCTCCTCTGGCGCCTTGACCGTCATGGTCAAGCTTAGGTCAGGGGCGGTGGGCGCACCAGGGAAGCTGGCATAATGCTGTCATTCCGGCGTCTAAACAGCCCAAATGCAGGCAAAAAAAAGCAGCTACGTTTCCGTAACTGCCTGATTTGTATCGCATTGTATGGTGGAGGCGGCGGGAATCGAACCCGCGTCCGCGGATGATCGACCTTCGGGTCTACATGCTTAGCCCCACCCTTTGATTTAACTGCCGACACCCCGGTAGGCAAGGTTGCCGACAGCGAGTCCCTTGAGATTCGCCACAGGGCTCGGGACCGCGCCCTGTGGCTAGCTTGTGAGCTACGACCGCGATTTGATCAGCACAAGCACTGGATCAAATGCGGCTGGCGGGGTTTACGCCGCCAGAGCGTAGTTTTCGTCGTTGGCAACTATGTTTAAGTTGGCAGCAGGTTTTACGAGGTTGAGCTGCATCCTCGGCATGCACCTCAGGCTTCACGACCCGCGTCGAATCCAAGTCGCCCCCTGTGTGTTATCTGTTCAGACAGTGTAGCCGGTGAGGAGTTCCGGATAAAGCCTAGACTTTGTGCTTCATCAGCCGCTGTTTCTGGCGCTGCCAGTCCTGCTCCTTCTGATCGGCGCGCTTGTCGTGCTTCTTCTTGCCCTTGGCCAGGCCGATGCTCAGCTTGGCCTTGCCGCGCTTCCAGTGCAGGTCCAGGGGCACCACGGTGTAGCCCTCGCGGTCTGCGGCACCGGTGAGCCGCGCGATCTCTTTTTTGTGCAGCAGCAGCCGCCGGGTGCGCGTCGGATCGGGCTTGATGTGGGTGGAGGCGGTGGGCAGCGGCGTGATGGTGCAGCCGATCAGCCACGCCTCACCCCGTCGGATGAGCACGTAGGCCTCCTGCAGGTTCACGCGGCCGGCCCGGAGGCTTTTGACCTCCCAGCCCTCCAGCGCCAGGCCCGCCTCCATTGTCTCTTCGATGTGGAACTCGAAGCGCGCCTTGCGGTTCAGCGCGATGACGTTTTCCGGTGTCTTCTTTTTCTTGCTCACGGCGCGCATTGTAAGGCCTGTGAGGGCACGAGGGCCAGCCGCATCCACGGGAAGCCTTGCGGAACCTAGGCCCGCTCGCGGACAATTCCGGGTCTGCGTCCAAACCGAGGATGGGCTGATACATGGCGAGTATTTCCCGCACGGCCCTGGTGCCGTACTCCGCAGAAGCGATGTTCGAACTGGTGGACGATGTCGACCGGTACAAGGAGTTCCTCCCCTGGTGCTCGCACAGTGAGGTGCTGGAGCGGGACAGCGACCACGTCAAGGGGCGGGTGGTCATCTCCAAGGGGGGTCTGGAAAAGGGCTTTACCACCATTAACCGCCGCCAGTACGGCAAGATGATCGAGATCCGCCTTGTCGAGGGCCCCTTCCAGCGCCTGGACGGCTATTGGCGGTTCCAGCGCCTGGACGATGAGGCCTCAAAGGTGGTGCTGGACCTGGAGTTTGAGTTCGCCAACCGGTTGGTGAGCATGGCCTTCGGGCGGGTGTTCACCCAAGTGGCCAACCGACTGGTGGACGCCTTTGTCACCCGCGCGGAGCAGGTTTATGGCTGAGCAGATGATGACCGTGGAGGTGGCCTACGCCGAGCCGGACGAGCAGGTGTTGCTGACCGTCGAGGTGCCGGAGGGGGCTACGGTAGAGGAGGCCATCGAGCGCTCCGGCGTCCTGCAGCGCTTCCCCGATATCGACCTGGACGGGGTCAACAAGGTGGGGGTGTTCGGCAAGCTGCGCAAGCGCTCGGATGTGCTGCGGCCCTACGACCGGGTGGAGATCTACCGGCCGCTGCAGGCGGACCCGAAGGAATCCCGCCGCCGTCGGGCGGCGGGCAAGGCGGAGTGAGCGCCGCTTAGCTCTCCTCCCAGTGGGAGGGGCGCAGGTCGCCGCTGATGTCCACCAGGCGGCCGTCCTCGAAGCGCAGGGTCATGCGCTTTTTCTCCATACTGCCGCCCCCGGGCCGCATGGTGTAGACATAGTCCCAGCGGTCGGTGCGAAAGGGGTCGACCACCGCCGGCGGGCCCATGATGGTGCGGACCTGCTGCTGCGACATGCCGACGCGCAACTCATCCACCATCTCCTGAGTCATAATGTTGCCTTGCTGGGCGTCGCGTTGGTAGGTGAACGGAATGCGGTCCACCTGTGCGCAGCCGGTCAGGAAGAGTGTGGTAGTGATGTATAATGCGAATAATCTGCGTTTGCCCATAGGTCTCTCACGCCCTCTTCGGTGGGGGCCGTCGTTGGTGGGGCAGATGTTAGCGTATCCATGCAGTTGTGGCACAGCCTGAACGGGGGAAACCTTGGAGTCCAACAATCTGCGCAAAGCCGGCCTGAAGGTCACGTTGCCCCGGGTGAAGATCCTCGAGATCCTGGAGCGCAACCGGGAGGGTCACATGTCGGCCGAAGATGTCTACAAGGCCCTCCTCGAGGCGGGCGAGGACATCGGTCTGGCGACCGTCTACCGGGTGCTGACCCAGTTCGAGACGGCGGGCATCGTGACGCGCCACAACTTTGAAGGCAACCAGTCGGTCTTCGAACTCGATGACGGTGGCCACCACGACCACCTGATCTGTGTGGAATGCGGCCACATCGAGGAGTTTATCGATTACCTGATCGAGATCCGTCAGCGCGAAGTGGCCATGCAGCACGGCTTCGAGCTGCGTGACCATGCCCTGATCCTGTACGGGATCTGCGGCAAATGCCGTGAGCAGAAGGGCAACTGAGGGGGCGGCTGCTGCGCCTCAGGCGGTCTCCCGGCGCCTGCCGGCGCCGCGTTCCAGCATCTCCCGGGCCGAGGCCAGGGTGTTATCACTGATCTCCACGCCGCCCAGCATTCGGGCCACTTCCTGAATCCGCTGCTCGCCGGTGAGCGGGGTGACCCGGGTGCGGGTCCGGTCCCGTTCGCTGTGCTTGCTGACCTGAAAGTGGCACCCGGCCTGGGCGGCCACCTGGGGCAGGTGGGTGATGCACAGCACCTGGTAGCGTTGGCCCAGCGAGGCCAGCAGGCGCCCGACCACCTCGGCCACGGCACCGCCGATCCCGCTGTCCGCCTCGTCGAAGACCAGGGTCAGGGTGGGGGCGCCGGTGCCCTTGGTGCTGGCGACCTGCAGGGCCAGCCCCAACCGTGACAGCTCGCCGCCGGAGGCCACCTTGGCCAGCGGCCCGAAGGCTTGGCCAGGGTTGGTGCGGACCAGAAACTCCACCTGATCCAGCCCGTGCGGGGTGGGCTCGGCCTCGGCGTCGAAGGCCACCTGGATCTGGAGCTCGGCCCCGCCCATGCTCAGCTCCTCCAGCAGCCCGGCCACCCGCTGCTCCAGGGCCCGGGCGTGGGCCTGGCGTTGCTCACTGAGCGTGGCGGCGGCCTCCCGGTAGTCGCGATGCAGGGCCGCGCGCTGCTCGCGCAGGGCCTGGACCCGCTCCCCGGCCCCCTCCAGCTCTGCGAGCTCCGCCTGCAGGGCCTCGAGCCGCTCGGGGAGGGCCTCCGGACGGCAGCGGTGCTTGCGCGCCAGGTCGCTCAGTTGGCCCAGTCGCTCCTCGGCCCAGGCCAGGCGCTCCGGGTCCAGCTCCAGGTTGTCGGCGAACCGGCGCAGGGCATCGCAGCCCTCCTCAAGTTGCACCAGGGCGTTGCCGAACAGCTCCCGGGCCTCGTCCAGGGCCGGGTCCAGCCCGGCGTGGCCGTCCAGTTCGCGGCTGGCGCGGCCCAGGGCGGCCTGCGCGGACTGCTCGTCGTCGTAGAGCGGGTCGAGGATCTGCTGTGCCATCTGAATCAGGGCGCCGGCATTGGCCAGGCGCTTCTGTTCCTGCTCCAGCGCCTCGATGCCCTCCACCGTCAGCTCCAGTGCGGCCAGCTCGTCCACTTGGTAGCGCAGCAGCGCCAGGCGGTCCTCGTGGCTCTCCCGGTCGCCCTCCAAGGCGCGCAGCTCCTCGTCCACCGCACGCAGCTGCTGGTGGAGCGAGCGGACCCGTTCCAGGGCGCCGCCCTCGTCGGCGTGCTCGTCCAGGATCCGGCGCTGGACGTGGCGGCGCAGCAGCAGCTGGTGGGCGTGCTGGCCGTGGATGTCGACCAGTTGCTCGCCCAGGGCCTTGAGCAGGTTGAGCGGGGCGGGGCGGCCGTTGATGTAGCCGCGGGTGCGGCCGCTCTCCTGGATGGTGCGACGGAGGATGCAGTCGCCGTCCTCATCCAGGTCGTGCTCGGCCAGCCAGTCGTGCACGGGGCTGTCGGGGGCGAGCCGGAAGCTGACGCTGAGGTCCGCCCGCTTGGCCCCGGGGCGGACGGTGCCGCTGTCGGCGCGGTCGCCCAGGCAGAGCCCCAGAGCGTCGAGCAGGATGGATTTGCCCGCCCCGGTCTCGCCGGTGAGCACGTTCATCCCGGCGCCGAAGTCCAGTTCGAGCTGGTCGACGATGGCGAAGTCGCGGATATCGATGTGGCTGAGCATGGTCAGGCAGCACTCCCTGGCCGGTGGGGTGGTCCACGCCGGCCCGCGCCCGATCGCGGCGCGCGGGCCAAAGGCCCGATTCTGTGCCCGCCGTGGCTGCGGTGCAACTGCCACTGCCGCGCGCTCGGCGTGGCTAGCGCAGGTTGGTGTCGCCCCAGCGCAGCTTGGCGCGCAGGATCTCGAAGTAACCGTGGCTCGGCGGGTGGATCAGGTGGGCCTGCTGCGGATGCTGGCGGATGCGGATACGGTCCCCTTCCGCCAGCCGTAGCTCGTCCTGGCTGTCACAGCTTACCCGCAGGTGCTCGGTGCCGGTCTCGTTGAGCTCGATCTCCACCACGCTGTTGCCGGGGATGACCAGCGGCCGGTTGCTGAGAGTGTGCGGGCAGATCGGGACCAGCACCATGGCGTCCACCCCGGGGTGGGTGATCGGCCCGCCGCTGGCCATGGCGTAGGCGGTGGAGCCGGTGGGGGTGGAGATGATCAGGCCGTCGGAGCGGTGGTTGTTGAGCAGTTCGCCGTTGATATAGGTCCGGAAGTCGATCATCCGCGACGTATTCCAGCGGTGCAGCACCACGTCGTTGAGGGCCAGGCCGCTGCCATGAACCCCGTCGCTGCCAACGGATTCGGCCTGCAGCAGGGTGCGATCGTCGCGGACGAAGTGGCCGCTCAACACAGCCTCCAGCTCCGCCTCCAGCCGGCTGGGGGAGACATCCACCAGAAAGCCGAGGCGACCCCGGTTGACGCCGAGGATGGCGATATCGTGTTGGACCAGGGAGCGGGCGGTGTTGAGCAGCGTGCCATCGCCGCCCACCGAGATCACCAGATCGGCTCGGGTGCCCAGTTCGTTGCGATCGACGCTGGGCAGGCCGTCCAGGCCCAGGCGGCCGGTGGACTGTTTGTCCAGGATGATTTCCCGTCCGTGTCGCTGCAGCAACGCCACCAGGCTGCCCACCGTTTCAGTGACGCTGGGGTCGTCCGGTTTGCCGGTGATCGCGACGACGGGGAAGTGCGGTGTCGGGTTATTCATTGTGCGCGCAAAGTTATCACGCCGGCCGGATGCCGCCAATCCTGCGACGGTGAGCCCATCCGGCGTCGCGAGCCTCACCCCCCCGGCTGCGCGGGCCCGAATCAAGGAAGAACGGCGTACCCCCGTCATCGCGAGGGCCGCTCACCTCCTCCCCGTCATCGCGAGGGCCGCTCACCTCCTCCCCGTCATCGCGAGGGCCGCCCACCTCCTCCCCGTCATCGCGAGGGCCGAAGGCCCGTGGCGATCCAGAGCGGTAGACTGCCACGTCGGCTTCGCCTCCTCGCAGTGACGGTGGGGAAGTAGCCCTCCTCGCAGTGACGGTGGGGGGGGTGGCCTGCCCCCCTCCCCCGCACCCAGTTCTTCAAGAGGCTGTAAGCGTGGGGTGGCGCGGGTACAATGAGCCTATGAGCCAGTCACGAGAGACAACCGAGCTGAGCCCCCGGGCGCAGCACCTGCTGCGTACCCTGGTGCAGTGCTATATCAGTGACGGCCGGCCGGTGGGCTCGCGCAGCCTGGTCAAGGCCTCCGGGTTGTCGGTCAGCTCCGCCACCGTGCGCAACGTGATGGCCGAGCTCGAGGAGCTGGGCTATGTCTGCTCGCCGCACACCTCGGCGGGCCGTCAGCCCACCGACAAGGGCTACCGGTTCTTCGTGGACACCCTGCTCAGCGCCCGGTCGTGGGACACCGATCAGTTCGACGCGCTGGAGCTGCGGTTGGAGGCGGGCGGCCGCACCGATGAACTGCTGGGCTCGGCCTCCCATCTGCTCAGCGGGCTGACCCGCTATGCCGGTGTGGTGACCCTGCCGCGCCAGGACCTGCGCGCGCTGCGGCACGTGGAGTTTCTGCCGTTGTCGGGCAACCGGGTGCTGGCCATCGTGGTGCTCAACGAGAGTGATGTCGAGAACCGGGTGATCGAGACCGACCGGCCCTACCAGGAGTCGGAGCTGCGCACCCTCAGCAACTACCTCAACGCCCAGTTTTCCGGCTGGGACGTCCAGCGGGTCCGTCAGTCGCTGGTGGAGGCCATGCGCGAGGATCGCGAGCGCATGGACCAGTTGATGCAGACCGCCTTCGAGATGGGCGAGAAGGTCTTCAACGACGAGGAGACCGGTGAGGACTGCGTGGTGGCCGGGGAGACCAACCTGATGGCGCTCTCTGAACTCTCCGACCTGGACAAGCTGCGGGAGCTCTTCCGCGCCTTCAACGAGAAGCGCGACATGCTGCACCTGCTGGACCGCTGCCTGTCGGCCGAGGGGGTGCAGATCTTCATCGGCCGGGAGGCCGGGTATCGGGTCTTCGACGGCTGCAGCCTGGTCACCGCCCGGTATGCCATGGAGGGGCAGCCGGTGGGCGTGTTGGGCGTCATCGGCCCCACCCGCATGGCCTACCAACGGGTCATCCCCATTGTGGACATGACCGCCCAATTGCTCGGCGCGGCCTTGAATCAGACCCGCTGAGTCCCCATATGCTTCACCAGACCGCGCCCCCGGGCTGTGGCGGGGGCGCCCGGGCCGCCCGGGCGGCGTCGCCCCGGGTCGGGCCCTATTGGCCGAACACATCACCAGAAATCCGCGGAGATCAAGCATGAGCGATAAGCAGCGAGAGGCGGAACGCCAGCAGTCCGAGGACAAGGCGCATTCGGAGGCGGAGTCCGCCGAGGCCGGACAGGCGCCGGAGGCGCAGGCAGCCGAGGATGGCGCCGAGTCCGCTTCCGGTGACTCCGGTGACGAACTGACCGAGCTCCAGCAGGCGCTGGAGGAGGCGCGGGCCCGGGCCGAGGAGAACTGGAACGAGTGCCTGCGGGCGCGGGCGGAGATGCAGAACATCCAACGCCGGGCCCAGGCCGATGTGGAGAAGGCCCGCAAGTATGCGGTGGAGAAGATCGCCGGGGACCTGCTGGGGGTGAAGGACAGCCTGGAGATGGGCGTCAAGGCCGCGAAGGAGGAGGGCGCCGACCCGCAGAAGCTGCTGGAGGGCTCGGAGCTGACCCTGAAGATGCTCAGCCAAGTGCTGGAGCGGTTCAATGTCCAGGAGATCGACCCCCAGGGCGAGCGCTTCAACCCCGAGCACCACGAGGCGGTGGCCGCCCAACCCTCCCACGAGCATGAGCCCAACACCGTGCTCAACGTCATGCAGAAGGGCTATGCCCTGCACGACCGGGTGCTGCGCCCGGCGATGGTGGTGGTTTCGCAGAAGGCCCCGGAGCCGCCCCCGTCCGGCTCCATCGACGAACAGGCCTGAACGAATGGCAAGCGCGCCCTTGAAATGCCCGGGCGCGGCCCCATGTAAAGGGGCAGACAGCGAATGGCAGCCCGGCGCCGCGCCGGGGCAGGGTCCACGGACAACAGCATTCAGGAGCATTTTATGAGTAAGATCATCGGCATCGACCTGGGCACCACCAACTCCTGCGTGGCCGTCATGGACGGTGGCAGCACCCGGGTCATCGAGAACAGCGAGGGCGATCGCACCACCCCCTCGGTGGTGGCCTTCGCCGAAGACGGCGAGGTGCTCACCGGCGCGCCGGCCAAGCGCCAGGCGGTGACCAACCCGGAAAACACCGTGTTTGCGGTGAAGCGCCTGATCGGCCGCCGCTTCGAAGAGGACGTGGTGCAGCGCGACGTGCGCGAGATGCCCTACAAGATCGTCAAGGCCGATAACGGGGACGCCTGGGTGGAGGTGCGCGGCAAGAAGATGGCGCCGCCGGAGATCTCCGCCCGCACCCTGCAGAAGATGAAAAAGACCGCCGAGGACTACCTGGGCGAGACCGTCACCGAGGCGGTCATCACTGTCCCGGCCTACTTCAACGACTCTCAGCGCCAGGCCACCAAGGACGCCGGTAAGATCGCCGGGCTGGAGGTCAAGCGCATCATCAACGAGCCCACCGCGGCGGCCCTGGCCTACGGTCTGGACAAGAAGGGCGGCGATCGCAAGGTGGCCGTCTACGACCTGGGCGGCGGCACCTTCGACATCTCCATCATCGAGATCGCCGAGGTGGACGGCGAGCACCAGTTCGAGGTGCTGGCCACCAACGGTGACACCTTCCTGGGCGGCGAGGACTTCGACCGGGCGGTCATCGACTACCTGATCGCCGAGTTCAAGAAGGACCAGGGCATCGACCTGGGCGGCGACCGCCTGGCCATGCAGCGCCTCAAGGAGGCCGCTGAGAAGGCCAAGATTGAGCTCTCGTCGGCCCAGCAGACCGAAGTGAATCTGCCCTACATCACGGCCGATCAGGCCGGCCCGAAGCACCTGGCCATCAAGCTCACCCGGGCCAAGCTGGAGTCGCTGGTCGAGGGCCTGATCAAGCGCACCATCGAGCCCTGCAAGGTGGCCCTGAAGGATGCCGGCCTGTCCGCCAGCGATGTGGACGAGGTGATCCTGGTGGGCGGCCAGACCCGCATGCCCAAGGTCCAGGAGGCCGTCACCCAGTTCTTCGGCAAGGAGCCGCGCAAGGACGTCAACCCGGACGAGGCCGTGGCCGTGGGTGCCGCCATCCAGGGCGGTGTGCTGGGCGGTGACGTCAAGGACGTGCTGCTGCTGGATGTCACCCCGCTCTCCCTGGGCATCGAGACCCTGGGCGGGGTGATGACCAAGCTGATCGAGAAGAACACCACCATCCCGACCAAGGCCTCGCAGACCTTCTCCACGGCCGAGGACAACCAGGGGGCGGTGACGGTGCACGTGCTCCAGGGTGAGCGCGAGATGGCCAAGGACAACAAGAGCCTGGGCCGCTTCGACCTGACCGACATCCCGCCGGCACCGCGCGGCGTGCCGCAGATCGAGGTCACCTTCGACATCGACGCCAACGGCATCCTGCACGTCTCCGCCAAGGACAAGGCCACCGGCAAGGAGAACAAGATCGTCATCAAGGCCTCCTCCGGTCTGTCCGAGGAGGAGATCGAGAACATGGTCAAGGACGCCGAGGCCCACGCCGAGGAGGACCGCAAGGCGCGCGAGTTGGTGGAGGCCCGCAACCAGGCCGATAACATGATCCATGCCACCAACAAGTCGCTGAGCGAGTTCGGCGACAAGATCGACTCCGGCGAGAAGCAGTCCATCGAGGAGGCGATCAAGGAGCTGGAAGAGGCCATGAAGGGCGATGACAAGGAGGCCATCGAGGCTAAGACCCAGCAGCTGGCCGAGCGCTCCGGCAAGCTGGCCGAGAAGATGTACGCCGCCCAGGGTGGCGAGGAGGCCGCGGAGCAGGCGGCCGGCGGCGAGCAGCAGCAGGCCGGTGGCAGCGGCAAGTCCGAGGACGACGTGGTCGACGCGGAGTTCGAGGAGGTCAAGGATCAGGACGAGGACAAGGACCGCAAGTAAGCCGGCGCTTGGCGTCGAGAGCTGACGGACGGGGCGCAGGCCGGTATCCTCACCGGCCTGCGCCTTCGCCGTTGAGGTCCATCCTGAAAGCCTGGAACCTGCATCATGTCCAAAAGCGATTACTACGAAGCCCTGGGCGTTGCCCGCAACGCCTCGGATTCAGAGATCAAAAAGGCCTACCGCCGCATGGCCATGAAGTATCACCCGGACCGCAATCCGGGTGACAAGGAGGCGGAGGCCCGCTTCAAGGAGGCCAAAGAGGCCTACGAGATTTTGTCCGACCCGCAGAAGCGGGCCGCCTACGACCAGTTCGGTCACGCCGGTGTGGACCCCTCCGCCGGCATGGGGGGCGCCGGGGGGCCGGGTGGCCCGGGCGGGCCGGATTTCGCCGATATCTTCTCCGACGTCTTCGGCGACATCTTCGGGGGCGGCGGTCGCCGTGGCGGCGGGGGCCGGCGCGTCTTCCGTGGCGCGGACCTGCGCTACAACCTGGAGCTGTCGCTGGAGGACGCGGTGCGCGGCACCGAGGTGCAGATCCGGGTGCCCACCCAGGAGGTCTGTGACGCCTGTGACGGCAAGGGCACCAAGGAGGGCAGCCAGCCCGAGACCTGCCCCACCTGTAAGGGCCACGGTGATGTCCGTATCCAGCAGGGCTTCTTCTCCGTGCAGCAGACCTGCCCGCGCTGTGGCGGCAGTGGTTCGGTTATCACCGACCCGTGCCGTAAGTGTGGCGGGCGCGGGCGAGTGCAGTCGCAGAAAACGCTCTCCGTACGGGTGCCGGCCGGGGTGGATACCGGCGACCGGATCCGCCTGTCCGGCGAGGGCGAGCCCGGTGAGAATGGCGGTCCGCCCGGCGATCTGTACGTGCAGATCATGGTGCGTGAGCACGAGTTCTTCCAGCGCGACGGGGCCAATCTGCGCTGCGAGGTGCCCATCAGTATCACCAAGGCCGCCCTCGGCGGTGAGGTGGAGGTGCCGACCCTGGACGGGCGCGTCAACCTGCGCATCCCCGCCGGCGCCCAGTCGGGCAAGGTCTTCCGGGTGCGCGGCAAGGGGGTGAAGCCGGTGCGCGGCGGTCCGCAGGGCGACTTGCTCTGCCGGGTGCACGTGGAGACCCCGGTCAACCTCACCAAAAAGCAGAAGGAGCTGCTGGAGGAGTTTGGCCGCACCATGGATGACACCGGCGACAAGCACACCCCGCGGACCAGCTCCTGGCTGGACAAGGCGCGCAAATTCTTCGAGGACTGGAAGCTCTGATCATGACCACACGTATCGCGATCGTGGGCGCGGCCGGCCGCATGGGCCGCATGTTGATCGAGGCGGTCGGGGAGGCGGACGGGGCCGAACTGGTCGCCGCGGTGGACCGGCCGGGCAGTGACTTTGTGGGCGCCGATGCCGGCGAGCTGGCGGGGATCGGGCGCCTGGGCCTTGCCGTGGGGGACGATCTGGAGGCGGCGCTCGCTGCCGCCGATGTGCTGATCGACTTCACCCTGCCGGAGGCCACTGGGGGGGTGCTCCAGGCCTGCCGGACCACCGGCACGGCCCTGGTCATAGGGACCACCGGACTGGGGGAGGCACAGCTCGCCGCCCTGGACGCCGCGGCCGGGGAGATCCCGCTGGTCTTTGCCCCCAACTACAGCACCGGGGTCAACCTGACGCTGAAGCTCGCCGAGCTGGCGGCGCGGGCGCTGGGTGACAGCGTGGATATCGAGATCATCGAGGCCCACCACCGGCACAAGGTGGATGCCCCGTCCGGTACCGCGCTGGCGCTGGGCCAGCGGGTGGCGGACACCCTGGGTCGTGATTTGAAACAGTGCGCGGTGTATGGCCGGGAGGGTCGCACCGGTGAGCGCGACCGACAGACCATCGGTTTCGAGACCATTCGTGCCGGCGATATCGTGGGTGAGCACACCGTGCTCTATGCCGGCGCCGGTGAGCGCATCGAGATCACCCACCGGGCCTCCAACCGCATGACCTTCGCCGCCGGGGCCGTGCGCGCCGCCCAGTGGGTGGCGGGCCGCGAGCCGGGCCGCTACGACATGCAGGACGTGCTGGGTCTGTGACCGGCACGGGCCCCGGCGCCGGCCGCCGGGGCCCTGATCACTTCTCTACCGGGGTGTCCGTGCGATTGCCCCATTCCGACCAGGAGCCATCGTAGCCCCGCACCCTGTCGAAGCCGAGGTGGCGCAGCATCACGTAGGCGTGGGAGGAGCGGTGGTGGGTCTGGCAGTGGGTCACCACCTCCTGCTCCGGCTGAATGCCGCGCTCGGCGAGCATTGCCCGCAGGCGCTCGTCCGGCAGCAGCTTGAGGTGGTTGCCCCGGTCCATGGTCTCCAGCCAGTCCAGGTTCGCCGCTCCCGGGATGTGGCCGCCCCGCATGGCGCGCACGTCCTCGCCGCGGTATTCCGGCGCCGAGCGCGAGTCCAGCACCGCCACTGAGGGCGAGTCCAGGTGCGCCAGCACCCAGGCGCAGTCGGCGCGGTACTCCGGGTGGCGGAGTTCCGCCCGGTAGTCGCTGTGCCGGGGCGTGACCACACCCCCCTCCAGCGGCCGACCCTCGCCCGCCCAGGCGGTGACGCCGCCATTGAGCCAGGCGCGGTGCGGGTGGCCAAGCAGGTCCAGGGTCCAGATCAGTCGTCCGGCGCGGCCGCCGCCGTTGCGGTCGCAGGCCACCACGTGGGTCTCGGGGGTGAGCCCGATCCCGGAGAGCACCGCGGACAGGGTCCGCAGGTCGGGCAGCAGGCCCATTGCCGGCGGGACCTGGCGCAGCAGGTGGGGGAAGTCCAGATGCACGGCCCCGGGGATGTGGGCCTCCCGGTAGTCGTTGCCGTCGCTGAGATCGACCACCAGCAGGCCGTCCCGTTGTGCCAACGCCTCCTGGAGGCGGGCGGGTTCCAGGACCAGGGGTAGTGCTTCGGCCATTCGGGGTCCCTCTTGCTGGCTCGTGACTGTGTTGGGCCCGGGGGGGCCAGTCCGGTAGTCTACCGGCCGGGTCGGGCATCTGCCACCGGCCGGCGTCCGGCTCAGCGCACCGTCAGCAGCTCTACCCAGTGGCGGACCGGGACCGTGGCCTCCTCACCCAGGTGGGTCTGGCAACCCACATTGGCGGTGACGATCATCTCCGGCCGCCCCGGCTCGATGTTGTTCAGTTTGCGCCGGCGCAGCCGCTTGGCCAGCGCCGGCTGCAGGATCGAGTAGCTGCCGGCGGAGCCGCAGCACAGGTGCGGCTCGCCGACCGGAGTCAGCTCGAAACCGGCCTTGCGCAGCAGGGCCTCCACCCGCCCCGGCATCTTCTGGCCGTGTTGCAGGGTGCAGGGGCACTGGAAGGCGATCCGCCGGGGTGCGTCGGGCCTCGGCGCCAGGCGGTCGCCCAACCCTTCCAGCAGCTCCACCGGGTCGCAGGCCAGACGGGCCACCTCGGCGGCCTTATCCGCATAGTCCGGATCGTTGCGCAGGAAGTAGCCGTACTCTTTCACCTGGGCGCCGCAGCCGCTGGCGTTGACCACGATGGCGTCGGCGCCGTTTTCGATCTCCGGCCACCAGGTGTCGATGTTGTGCTTGATGTAGCCGTGGGCGGCCTGCGGATCCCCCAGGTGCTGGTGCAGCGCGCCGCAGCAGCCGGCCTTGGGCGTGCGCACCACTTCGATGCCCGCCTCGCCCAGCAGCCGGACGGTCTCCGGGTTGGTGGCGGGGGTCATGGCCGGTTGGGCGCAGCCCTCCAGCAGCAACACCCGGCGCTGGGGCTGGGCAGGGGCCGGCGGCCAGGCGGGGGCCGACGCCTTGGCCGGCAGTTTGTTACGCAACACGCCGGGAACCAGCGGGCGCACCGCCTGCCCCAGCCCCATCAGGGTGGAGAACAGGGTCCGGTTGGGGACCACGGTGCGAATGAATGCACGCAGCAGCCGCTGGTTGCTGCGCGGCACCTGCTCCTCCACCAGCTCGCGGCCGATGTCGGCGAGTTTGCTGTACTGGACACCGGACGGGCAGGTGCTCTCGCAGGCCCGGCAGGTCAGGCAGCGGTCCAGGTGGAGCTGGGTCTCGGCGCTGGGCTCGTGGCCCTCCAGCACCTGTTTGATCAGGTAGATCCGGCCCCGGGGGCTGTCCAGCTCGTTGCCCAGCTCCTGATAGGTGGGGCAGGTGGCCAGGCAGAAGCCACAGTGGGTACAGGTGCGCAGGATGCGCTCGGCCTCACGGCCGGCGTCGGTGTCTTTGATGGAATCGGCGATATGGGTCTGCATGGCGGCCTCAGAGGTCAGCGTAGAGTCGGCCCGGGTTGAGGATGCCCTCGGGGTCGAAGGCCTGCTTGATGTTGCGGTGCAGACGCCGGAAGACGGGGCCGCCGTCGGGCAGCACCTCGCCCCGGCGATCGCCGCCGCGGAACAGGCGGGCATGGCCGCCTGCCGTCCGCGCCGCCTGCTGCAGGGCCCCGAAGTCCTGTTCACCGCCAATCCATACCTGCTGGCCGTTCCAGTCCAGCAGGGCGTTGCCCAGGAAGCCCTCGGGCAGGGTGCGCCCCGGTGGCAGGGCCACCCGCCAGAGCAGGGTCTGGCGGGCAAACCAGGGCAGCCGGTGGTCGCGCAGATCCTGCCAGAAGGCCAGGTCCTCCTCCTCGCCGCCGATCATCTTGCGTGAGGCGTTCACCCCCAGGGCGGACCCGGACAGGCGCAGGTGTAGCCGGTGGCCGTCGTGGGCGCTGCCGGTGACCGGCGCACCGCGGGCCTGCCAATCCATGACGTTCCGGAAGCCCTCGTTGCGGGGCAACTCCAGGGTCAGCCCGAGCACCTTCTCGGGCCGCGGCAGGACCTTGAGCGAGACCTCCAGCAGGACGCCCAGGGTGCCCATGGCCCCGGTCTGCAGGCGGGAGATGTCGTAGCCGGCGACGTTCTTCATGACCTCGCCACCGAAGTGCATGTCCTCACCGCGGCCGTTGACCAGCCGGCAGCCCAGGACCAGGTCACGCGCCGAGCCGGCGAAGGGCCGGGCCGGGCCGGACAGGCCGCTGGCTATGGCGCCACCCAGCGTGCCACCGCCGTCGAACTGCGGCGGTTCGAAGGGCAGCATCTGGCCGGCGTCGGCGAGGATGTGTTCCAGTTCTTCCAGCCGGGTGCCGGTGCGGGCGGTGAGCACCAGCTCGGTGGGTTCGTAGTTGACGATGCCGGTGTGTTCCGCCAGCGACAGCGGCTCGCCCTGGGGCTCACGGCCCAGGAAGCCCTTGCTGCCGCTGCCCTCGATGGCCAGCGCGGTTCCGCTGCCGGCCGCGGCCGCCACCCGCTCGCGAATGGCCTGGCTGTGATCGTTCTCGTGGGTCATGGGTCCGTCCTGTCAGAAGCGCTCGATGTCCGGGAAGGGCAGTTCGCCGTGGTGCACGTGCATGGCGCCGAACTCGGCGCAGCGGTGCAGGGTGGGGATGGCCTTGCCGGGGTTGAGCAGCCCCTTGGGATCGAAGGCGCGCTTGAGGGCGAAGAACTGCTCGCGCTCCGCCTTGTTGAACTGCACGCACATCTGGTCGAGCTTCTCCATGCCCACGCCGTGCTCGCCGGTGACCGTGCCGCCGACCTCCACACACAACTCCAGGATGCGCCCGCCCAGCTCCTCGGTGCGTTCCAGCTCGCCCGGGACGTTGCCGTCGTAGAGCACCAGCGGGTGCAGGTTGCCGTCACCGGCGTGAAAGACGTTCACCACCCGCAGGCCGTACTGCTCGGAGAGGGCCTGCATGCGCTTGAGCACCGTGCCCAGGTGCTTGCGTGGGATGGTGCCGTCCATGCAGTAGTAGTCGGGGGAGATACGGCCCACCGCGGGAAAGGCCGCCTTGCGCCCGGCCCAGAAGCGCTGCGCCTGTTCGGGGGTCTCGGCGATGCGGATTTCGGTGGCCCCGTAGCGCTCCATCAGCTTGCGCACCCGGTCGCACTGGGCGGCCACCTCCGCCTCACTGCCGTCCAGCTCGCAGATCAGGATGGTGGCGGCATCCACCGGGTAGCCGGCGTGGACGAAGTCCTCGGCGGCGCGGATGGCGGCGTTGTCCATCATCTCCAGGCCACCGGGGATGATGCCGTCGCCGATGATCCCGGCCACCGCCTCGCCGCCGGCCTCGACGGTGGGGAAGGCGGCCAGCATCACCTTCTTGGTCAACGGCTCGGGCAGCAGCTTGACCGCCACCTCCACCACCACGCCGAGCATGCCCTCGGAGCCGATCACCGCCGCCAGCAGGTCGTATCCGGGGGCGTCCGGCGCCTCGCTGCCCACCTTGATGACATCGCCGTCGATGGTGATCAGGGTGGCCTCGAGGACGTTGTGGATGGTCAGGCCATACTTCAGGCAGTGCACCCCGCCGGCGTTCTCCGCCACGTTGCCGCCGATGCTGCAGGCAATTTGCGAGGAGGGGTCCGGGGCGTAGTAAAGCCCGTAGGGGGCCGCGGCCTCGGACACCGCCAGGTTGCGCACCCCGGGCTGGACCCGCGCAATGCGCCGTTCGGCGTCCACCTCCAGAATGCGGTTGAAGCGGGACAGGCTGAGGAGAATACCCTGGGGGTGGGGCAGGGCGCCGGCGGAGAGGCTGGTGCCCGCACCACGGGCCACCACCGGCACCTCCAGCTCATGGCAGATGCGCAGGATGGCCTGCACCTGCTCCACCGTGTCCGGCAGGACCGCTGCTACCGGCAGCTGGCGGTAAGCGGCCAGACCGTCGGTCTCGTAGGCCCGTAGGGCCTCTTCGTTGGTGATCAGCGCTTCGGGGTCGTCCAGAACCCCGCCCAGGCGGGCGATCAGGTCCTCGCGATCGTACTCGAAGCGGCAGTCCTCCTCGCGGTATACGGAGTGCGCGCTCATGGTCGGAGTCTCTCAACGGTGGGCAGTTGTCTAATTGTCTGACCAATTTATCAGGAATGCCACACGCTTGTGAATCGGCCGGGCCCCGTTCGCGGAAGTACGCGCCGAATAACCCGTCATCACGAGGGGCGCCGACCCCCTCCCCGTCATCGCGAGCCCCCCTCCCCGCTGCGTGGGCCCGAATCAACGAGGAACGGGGCACCCCCGGTCATCGCGAGGGCCGAAGGCCCGTGGCGATCCAGGGCGGTAGACTGCCGCGTCGGCTTCGCCTCCTCGCAGTGACGGTGGGGGCGACTTTCCGCTTCCGGCACAGTCAAGTTCTTCAAGAGGGCTAGCCAGCCCCTCCCCGTCATCGCGAGGGCCGCAGGCCCCCTCCCCGTCATCGCGAGGGCCGCAGGCCCCCCTCCCCGTCATCGCGAGGGCCGCAGGCCCGTGGCGATCCAGGGCGGTAGACTGCCACGTCGGCTTCGCCTCCTCGCAGTGACGGTGGGGGGATGCCCATCCCTCAGTGACGGTGGGCCGCCACCACCCCCGTCATTGCGAGGAGCGAAGCGACGAAGCAATCCATGTCCGTCCATTGCCACACCATAATCATGGCCTCTCGGCCCTCGCCACAGCGGACGACGGCCCTCTCCACCGTCCCCCGACGAGGGGCCGGGCTCCGCTATACTGTCTAGACCATTTGGAAAGGGAGGACCGCCGATGTCCCGCTGGAACTGCTATATCAAACCGGGCGCCATGGAGGATGCCCGCGCCTCATTGGGCGAGCTGGCCGAGGAGACCTTCACCGTGGAGGCGGAGGATCAGATTCAGGCCCTGGCGGAGGTCAAGGCGCAGCTGTCCGAGCGCTATAACATGAGCACCCTCCCTGCCGACCTGCTGGACGACTGGCTGGTGATTCAACCCGCCCCGCGCCGCTGAGGCCGCCCGCATCGCTCACACCGCCTGCCCTGGGCGGCGCTGAAAGACCGACCCCGTGTGCCGCACGCTGCTGGTTGCGCTGTATCAACGCCCTCTTGGCGCGGAAAAGGTAGGCTGGACGCCTGAACCGCTGCCATATCGAGGGCGGGATTTTGGCCTGGGTAGCGGGTAGGGGGTGGAACCTTGAAGCGGAGGCTGTTGTGGCTACATCGGTGGCTCAGTATCGGGCTGGCTCCCCTGCTGCTGGTGCTGATTGTGTCCGGCGGCCTGCTGGCGGTGCAGCCGGTGGTCGAGGACTGGGTGGCCGGCCCCGATGCCGACGTGCCCGTGGCGGTCCCGGAGACGCTGACCTGGCTGGACCGATTGGATCAGCGGCAGCGGGCGAGGGCGTTGCGGTTCGAGGCGGACCGGGTACTGGTGCTTACCTTCAGCCAGCGCGGTGAGCGCCGGGTGGTGCCCTTCGACCTCACCACCGGAGAGGCCGGTGTGGAGCGGGCCACAGGTGAGTCCTTCTTCCGCACCGTGCGTCACCTGCACAAGGACCTTCTACTGGGTCT
Organism: Alkalilimnicola ehrlichii MLHE-1; assembly: GCF_000014785.1. Classification (NCBI taxonomy): domain Bacteria; kingdom Pseudomonadati; phylum Pseudomonadota; class Gammaproteobacteria; order Chromatiales; family Ectothiorhodospiraceae; genus Alkalilimnicola; species Alkalilimnicola ehrlichii. The sequence continues at coordinate 2,157,821 of NC_008340.1, read as the reverse complement.
GGACGGGTTGGTGGAGTGGGTGACCTACGCCCTGCTGATTATCGTCGTGACCGGGCCGTGGCTGGCCTGGCCGCGGCTGCGCAACACCTTGAGTGACTGGCACACCGGGCTGGGCTGGTTGACCCTGCCACTGATTTTTCTGGTCACGGCCACCGGCGCCCTGCTGGCGTTGCAATGGGGCACCCCGGCGCTGCCGGAATTCGACCGTGACCAGCCCCAAGTGACGCTCCCGGCCGCTATCGCGCGTGCCGCACAGCAGGGAGACCTGGTCGCCGTTTACGAAGCCGAGCGCTTTGCCCAGGTTTCGGTGGCCTTGCAGGGGGCGGACGCCACCGGCAACCGGGTGACCTACGTGGTGACGCCGGGAGAAGTGGCCCGGGTCACCGCCTACCCCGGGCTGGTCCAGTCACTGCACCAGGGGACGTGGGCAGGTGCCATCTCCGGTGCACTGAACGGCATAGCCGCATTGGCGCTGGGCTTTCTGCTGCTGAGCGGGACCTGGGTCTGGCTGCGGCGGCAGTGGCAGGCGCGGCGCCGCGAGGGTGATCCCGCCGCCGACATCCTGGTGGCCTACGGCAGCCAGACGGGCACCGCGGCACGCTGGGCCCGGGCCACGGCAAAGGCGCTACGCGATGGCGGCGAGCGGGTGCTGGAGGCCTCCCTGGCGGGGGTTCGGCCGGAAGAGCTGCCGGGTTTCCGGCAGGTCCTGCTGATCATCTCCACCACCGGTGACGGCGAAGTGCCTGACGCCGCGCGCCGCTTTGTCGATGCCCTCCCGGGCAGCCGGTTGAGTGGCGCCAGGTTCGCCGTGTTGGCCCTGGGCGACTCGTCCTACCGGCAATTCTGCGCGGCGGGCGAGCGGTTGCGTCAGCGCCTGCTGACTTCCGGGGCGGAGGAGGTCCTGCCCTTGGTCAAGGTGGATGGTGATCCGGCCGGCCCGTGGCGGGGCTGGATGGACCGGGTGGGCCGGGCTGTCGGTACTGACCTCGGCGAGCTGGAGGCGCCGGACGGCGGCGACCAACCGGTCCGGCTGACCCTGGCGCAACGCCAACAGCTCAATGATCCGGCCGATCCCGATACCAATGAAGTCTGGAGCTTGGTATTCGAGTGCGCGGAGCCGCTGGACTACCGGCCCGGGGATTTGCTGCTGGTGCGACCCGCGCCGGGCGCGCCGGCCCGTCCCTACTCCATCGGCAGTACCCCGTTGACGGACCCACGGCGGCTGATGTTGACCGTCGCCGTGGTGACCCGGGACGACGGGACCCCGGGCGAGGCCTCGGGACTGCTCTGCCGGCAGCTGCCGGTGGGGACCCCGCTGGATATGACCCTGCGCCGTCATCCCCACTTCCATCCGCCGGAGTCGCCGGACCGGCCAATGATCATGGTGGCTGCGGGTTGCGGCATCGCCCCGTTTATGGGATTTCTGGCCGAACAGGCTCACCGTCCCCGTACCGGGCCGGCCTGGCTGCTCTTCGGCAATCGAAAACGGGCGGGGGACTTCTTCTACCGGGAGCGCCTGCAGCGCTGCCTGGAGGAGGGGCACCTGTATCGGCTCGATACTGCCTTCTCGCGGGATGCGGATGACGGGCGCTACGTCTCGGACTGCATCCGTGAGGCCGGGGCGGAGCTGCTGGACTGGCTGGAGCGGCGCGATGCCCTGCTTTACGCCTGTGGCAAGGCGAGCACCCTGGGCCGGGGGTTGCGGGAGGCGTTGACTGGAGTGTTGGTCGAGCAACGGGGTCTCGCTCCACCCGAAGCGCGTGAACGCCTGCGCCAATGGGAGGCGGAGGGGCGACTGCGCCTGGATTTGATCGACTGATCCGGGGGGCTGAGATAGGGCGCCCCCTTCCGGAAGATCAGTAAAGGAGAGAAGGAGATGACGTTTTGATTAGGCAATCGGGGATTCGCTTCGTGGCTGTCGGCGGCCTGTCGCTGCTGGTGGCGTTACCCGCCGTGGCGCAGCCGCTGGACTGGCCTGAGCTCTACGGGCGGCTGCACCTCTCGGCCGACGTGCTGAACAACGGCGATGGCACCTCGCGCCACCTCTCGGACAACTCCAGTCGCTTGGGTTTGCGCGGCCAAGTGCTGTTGGATGATGACCGCCTGCGCGCCGTCTACCAGGTGGAGATACAGGCGGCGCTGAACGAGGATGACAGCAGCGATGAGCTGACCTTGCGCAACACCTTCGCGGGCCTGGAGGGCCCCTGGGGGCTGCTGCGCGCCGGTCGGATTGACACGCCGGTAAAGCGCATGCGCAGCAACGTGGACCCGTTCAGCGACAGCGTGGGGGACGCCCGAAACATCCTGCGCCTGAACACGGCCGCCTATGATGACCGGGACCTGCGGGTGAACTTTGACCGCCGTCTGAAGAATTCCCTCAACTACACCACCCCCCGCTACCAGGGACTGGGTGCGCAGTTGCATTACTCCGCCGACGCGGAAGGTGACGGCAGCGCCAGCGATAACGATGACGAGGCCTGGAGCGCGATGCTCGACTATGAGCGGGACGCGACCTGGGTGGGACTCGGCTATGAGCGTTACCGGGCCGGTGAGACACCGACCATCTGGCGGGTGGCGGCCAGCCAGGGGCTTGGCGACTGGCGGCTGACCGGTCTTTACCAGTCCACGCGTGATCCGGACAGCTGGGCCCTGGGTGGCTCTGTGACCTATGCCTTCGGGGTGAACCGGCTTCTGGCGCAGGTCTACACGGTGGACGCGAGGGATGGCGATGACCTGGACGCGACGATGTACGCGCTGGGTGCCGAGCGCTTCCTGGCGGACAGCGTGCGGGTCTATCTGCGCCTGGCGTGGCTGGACAACGATGACGAAGGGGATCTGACCCCCTACCGCCAGTCCCGTTCCGCCGACCCGGAGATGGATACCCCGGGTGAAGACCCCTATGGCGTCTCTGTGGGGTTACGGATCGACTTCTGACCGGCTGAGAAAAAGAAAGGGCGCCCTTTTGGGGCGCCCTCTCAGGTCGGCTCTTGCCGGAGGCAGCCTATTGGGCCTGTTCCCCAGCCAGGTAGAGCCAGGTCTCCACCACCGAATCGGGGTTTAAAGAGACACTTTCGATACCCTCGTCCATCAGCCAGCGGGCGAGGTCGGGGTGGTCGGACGGCCCCTGGCCGCAGATGCCCACGTACTTGCCGGCCCGGCGGGCGCTCTGGATGGCCATGGAGAGCAGTTTCTTGACCGCTTCGTCGCGCTCATCGAACAGCTCGGCGATCAGGCTGGAGTCGCGGTCCAGGCCCAGGGTGAGCTGGGTGAGGTCGTTGGAGCCGATGGAATAACCGTCGAAGTGCTCCAGGAACTCGTCGGCCAGCAGGGCGTTGGACGGCAGCTCACACATCATGATGACCTTGAGCCCATTCTCGCCCTTTTTCAAGCCGTTTTTCTCCAGTTCCGCCAGCACCCCTTTGCCTTCCTCGACGGTGCGCACGAAGGGCACCATGACCCAGACGTTGTCTAGGCCCATCTCGTCACGGACCTTCTTCAGCGCCTTGCACTCCAGGGCGAAGCAGTCGCGGAAGCTGTCGGCGGTATAGCGTGAGGCGCCGCGGAAGCCCAGCATGGGGTTCTCCTCGTCGGGCTCGTACTGCGCGCCGCCGATCAGGTTGGCGTACTCGTTGGACTTGAAGTCGGACAGCCGCACGATCACCGGCTTCGGCGTGAAGGCGGCGGCCAGGGTGGAGATGCCCTCGGCCAGCTTGTCCACGTAAAACTGGACCGGATCGCTGTAGCCGGCCGCCTGGGTGCGGATCACCTGCTTTAGGTTCTCGTCCTGCTGGTCGAACTCCAGCAGCGCCTTGGGGTGGATGCCGATCATCCGGTTGATGATGAACTCCAGCCGCGCCAGGCCGATGCCGGCGTTGGGCAGGCTGGCGAAGTCGAAGGCGCGGTCCGGGTTGCCCACGTTCATCATGATCTTGAAGGGGAGCTCGGGCAGCTTGTCCAGGGCGATCTTGCGGACCTCGTAGTCCTGCTTGCCGGCATAGATGTAGCCGGTGTCGCCCTCAGCGCAGGAGACGGTCACCTCGTGGCCGTCCTTGATACGCTCGGTGCCGTCACCGGTGCCCACCACCGCCGGGATCCCCAACTCGCGGGCGATGATGGCCGCGTGACAGGTGCGGCCGCCGCGATTGGTGACGATGGCGGAGGCCCGCTTCATGATGGGCTCCCAGTCCGGGTCAGTCATGTCGGTGACCAGCACGTCACCGGCCTTGACCTTGTTCATGTCGTTGATACTGTCGACCACCCGGGCCGGTCCGGCGCCGATGCGCTGGCCGATGGCACGGCCGGTGGAGAGCACATCGCCCCGGGCCTTGAGGTGGAAGCGCTCCAGGGTCTGGCCGGCGTCACGGCTCTTCACCGTCTCCGGGCGGGCCTGCAGGATGTAGAGCTTGCCGTCCTGGCCGTCCTTGCCCCACTCGATGTCCATGGGCCGGTCGTAGTGCTTTTCAATGATCATTGCCTGGCGGGCCAGGTCCTGCACCTCGTCGTCGGTCAGCGAGTACTGCAGGCGTTCGGCCTCGTCCACGTCTACGGTCGCGACCGTCTTGCCGTGGGTCTGGTCGCCGGAGTAGACCATCTTGATGGCCTTGCTGCCGAGGTTGCGGCGCAGTACGGCCGGGCGGCCGGCCTCCAGCGTGGGCTTGTGGACGTAGAACTCATCCGGGTTGACCGCGCCCTGGACCACCGTCTCACCCAGGCCGTAGGACGAGGTGATGAAGACCACGTCGCGGAAGCCCGATTCGGTGTCCATGGTGAATATCACGCCGGCGGCGCCGATGTCGGAGCGCACCATGCGCTGGATCCCGGCGGAGAGCGCCACCTGGCTGTGCTCAAAACCGTGGTGCACCCGGTAAGAGATGGCGCGGTCGTTGAACAGGGAGGCGAAGACGTGCTTGACCGCCTCCATGATGCCGTCCAGCCCGCGCACGTTCAGGAAGGTCTCCTGCTGCCCGGCGAAGGAGGCGTCCGGCAGGTCCTCGGCGGTGGCGGAGGAGCGTACGGCGAAGGAGGCCTCGCCCGGGGTCTCGGCCTCCAGCTTCTGGTAGGCCTCGGTGATAGCCTGTTCCAAGGCCGCCGGGAAGGGCGTGTCGATGATCAGCTGGCGGATCTCGGCGCCGGTGCGGACCAGGGCGTCCACGTCTTCGATATCCAGGGGCTCGAGCAGGCCGTTGATACGCTCGCGCAGGCCGCTCTCGTCCAGGAAATCCCAGTAGGCCTTCGCGGTGGTGGCAAAGCCCCCCGGCACGCTCACGCCCGCTGCGGACAGGTGGCTGATCATCTCGCCCAGGGAGGCGTTCTTCCCCCCTACGCGATCCACATCCCCCATCCCCAGGGTGTCGAAGTTGACCACATACTCTTGCAAGGTTGCGTCCCCCTTGATATTTCGCGATTGCCTACGGGTTGCTGTGCACGGTGCCGGCAATTCCGCTAGCATGCATGGGCATCCAGTCAGCCGCCCAGTCCAGCGGAGCCCGCATCGTCAATGACCGAAGCCAGACGTAGCGTCTATTTCATCTCCGACCGCACCGGCATCACGGCCGAAGCCTTGGGTCACAGCCTGTTGACCCAGTTCTCTATTGACTTCGAACAGCGGACCATCCCCTTCGTCGATACCGAGGAGAAGGCCGCCCAGGTGGTGGAACAACTGAACGTCGCCAGCCAGCGCTCCGGCTTGCGGCCCATTGTGTTCTCCACAGTTGTCGATGCCGAGGTCCGCCGGGTATTGCAGACCACGGACGCCGTGCTGTTCGACTTTTTCGACACCTTCATCGCCCCGCTGGAGCAGGAATTGCGTATGCCCTCCAGCCACGTCATTGGGCGGTCCCACGGGGTCGTGGATAATAACATGTATGACGTCCGGATTGACGCCATGAACTATGCGCTCAACCACGACGACGGGGCAGTGACCCATCACTACTCCCGGGCCGACGTCATCCTCACGGCGGTCTCGCGCAGCGGCAAGACCCCGACCTGTATCTATCTGGCGCTGCAGTACGGCATTTACGCCGCCAACTACCCGCTGACCCAGGATGATCTCAACCGCGGCAAGCTGCCGCGGAAGCTGGTGGAGCACAAGCGCAAGCTGTACGGGCTGACCATCAACGTCGACCGGCTGCAGACAATCCGCTCCGGGCGGCTGCCCAACAGCGATTACGCCTCCCTGCGCCAGTGCAGCTACGAGGTGGCGCGCGCGGAGGCCCTGTTCCGCAGCGAAGGCATTCCCTATGTGAACACCACCACCATGTCCATCGAGGAGATCGCCACCAAAATCATCCACGAGGCCAAATTGGAGCGGCGACTTTATTAGAACTGTCGCCCGTTTTCCAGTCCGGTCCGGTTCGTGCGCCCATTCGTCCGCCGCCGAGGTGCCACCCCTGTGGTAAGATCGGGCCCCATGATGCACTTGTCGCCAGCGTTGGACCGTCAGCGGGCCGGGCCCAGTTTCAGCGGCCTGATGGAGCTGTACGAGTCGAACTATCTCTTCCTCCGGCGGCTGCTGCCTGAGGCCGAGCACGGCCTCTGTCGGGTCAGCCCGATGGCCCGGGGCGCGGCGCTGCACGCCGAGTTGCTCGAGTCCACCCCCTATACCCGCACCTACTTTCTGACTCACCAGTTCGCGGGCGGGGCGGCACTGGGGCCCGAGGCGCTGCCCGCCCTGCGGGTGCGCATCTATTACGACGCCCGGGTCGCCGAGGTGGTGGGCCGGGGGCGGCGCGGCAAGGCCCGCGACCAAGGGCCGTCGCTGGCGTGGCGCTGGCGTGCCAACCGGTTCCTGAACCGCTGGCTGCGGTTTTGTCTCGGCGAGGGGCACCGTTTCGATTCCCCAGTCGTTTGAGCCTTGTACGTTTAAACCGTATTTATAACCAATACCCCTTGACGAAAGTGGGTTTAGTGCCTATAAAAGGCGAAAGGTTTTTTGCCCTGGATGAGTCTTACGGGAAGGTTGGGATGAAACTATCGACCAAGGGCCGCTACGCGGTCACAGCCATGATGGATCTTGCCCTCCACGAGGGGCAGGGGCCAGTCACTCTGGCGGACATCTCCGAGTCACAGGGGATCTCCTTGTCCTATCTGGAGCAGCTCTTTGCCCGGCTGCGCAAGCACTCGCTGGTGTCCGGGGTGCGGGGGCCCGGCGGCGGTTATCGCCTGGCCCAGCCCGCGGATCAGATCACCATTGCCGATATCATTACGGCCGTGGACGAGAACGTGGATGCCACACGCTGCAAGGGGCGGGGTGATTGCCAGGAGGGTGAGCGCTGCCTGACCCATGATCTGTGGATGGACCTGAGCCGCCAGATCTACGACTTCCTGAACGGCATTACCCTGGCGCAGTTGGCCCAGGAGCCGGCGGTTCGTCGGGTTGCCGAGCGCCAGGGTCTGGCCGAGCAGCCGCTGGCCGACCGGCGCCGGACCGCGCGCGGCTGACCAGGGGAGCGGCCGGGGACCGGTCCGCCGGGGGCGCCCCGGCGGCGAGGGGTGTTGTTTTCCCTCGCGCCTCACCGCCAGACAGAAAGCCTTCCCGTCTCGATTGCCTTCACACCACGCCGGGCCAGCGCCCCTGCGGGCCCGGTTTCGTTGATTTCATAGATGGCCCAGTCCCAGGGGCCCGCCCAAAGCGGCGCCGTGCCCGGCGGCAGCAGCGCGGTGTCACAAAACAACCAGTCGGGTTGCAGCGCCTCGGCTCGCTCGCGACTGGCGATGTCCCATGCCTCCAGCACCCAGCCGACGGGCACCCGCGCATGCGATCGGGCGATCCGCAGGGCGGCCTCGCTGAAGCTGATAAGCACCCGATGACTGGCGATGGCCTCGCTGTCCCGGAGGACATCGGCCACGGCCGTGGGAACCTGATGATGGGGCAGTGCGTCGGTCTTGATCTCGACGAAGAGCGGGACTCGGGCGTGGGCGAGGCACTCGCAGGCCTCCCGCAGGGTGGGCAGGTGAAAGCCGGCCTGATCCGGTCCCGGGCGCAGGCCCAGGGTGTCCAGCGCCTTATCCTCCAGGTCCGCCAGATTACCCCGCTGCCCGGTGATCCGCCGGAGGTCCCGGTCGTGAAAGACTACCGGCGTGCCCTCGGCGGTGAATTGCACGTCCAGCTCAATGCCATCTGCGCCGCGTTCCAGGGCCGAGCGGAAGGCGGGCAGTGTGTTCTCTGTATGCCGCTCAACATCACCGCGGTGGGCGATGATCCAGGGGTGTTGCTTCATGGGTCGCTCTCTCCTGTCTGGGCGCCGGTCAGGGCCGCAGGCGTCTGATGCATTTGCGGAGGGCCTGCAGGTCGGCCTGGCTGGGGTTGGGTTCATACCGATACTGCTGGTAGAGCCGGGCCACATGCAAGATGGCGGCAGCCAGGTCCGGGCGCGCCCGGGCAATCCGGCGGGCATAGCAGTTGGGTGGCTCACCCGGCCGTGGGGGCAGGCCCCGGCGGGCCAGACGCCGGCACAGACGCTGCCAGGCACGGACGGCCGGATCGGCGGCAGGCGGGGCGTTGCGGTAAAGCGTGACCCAGGCCAGCAGCAGGGAGGCGGCGATCAGGGCCAGGCCCAGGGCCATCACCGCTTGTTGCCAGCTCTGTAGCCCCAGGCGTTCCAGCCACTGGCGCTGCAACTCCGGGCCGTAACCGAGCATCCAGCGGTGCCAGGTCATGTTCACCGCATCCCAGCGCAGGCGCAGGTCGCGCAGCCACGAGGCGTCCAGCCGGGCCAGGGCCGGGGCGCTGGCGGGGTCCCCGAGGGCGCCGGCCAGACCCTCGTCCAGCCGTGCCGGGGCGGCCAGTGCGGTGGGGTCGATCCGGATCCAGCCTTCGCCCTCGAGCCAGACCTCGTTCCAGGCGTGGGCGTCGGACTGGCGCACGATCATGTAGTCGCCGGTCGGGTTCATCTCGCCGCCCAGGTAGCCGGTGACTACGCGGGCGGGTACTCCGGCGGCACGCATCATCACGGCAAAGGCGGCCGCGTAGTGTTCGCAGAACCCCTGTTGATGGTCGAACAGAAACTCATCGACCATGTCGTCGCGCATCAGGGGTGGGCTCAGGGTGTAGCCGAAATCCTGCTCACGGAAATGGCTGATGGCCTGCCCCAGCAGGGCCTGCGGGTCGTCGGTCTGCGCCCGCCAGGAGCGGGCCAGCGCCACGGTTCTCGGGTGGCGGTTCTGCGCGAGGGCCAGATTGGTCTCACGGCGCTGCGGGTCCAGCGTGGCGCCCAGACGGTAATCGGGCGTGCTTTGGCCCGCGTAGCGTACGCGCCGGTTGACCGGCGTGTCCCGCTCCCAGGTCTGGGCGCCCCGGGCGCTGGCATGCCCGGCCGCCAGGGTCAGCGGAAGATCCAGGCCGAACAGCCAGGGTTGGCCATGGGGCTCCAGGGTCACGGTGTATTCGATGCGCTCGGCGTCCGCCGCTGGTTCGACCGGCTCCCGGCGCTCGTGCAGGTGGTCGGCGGGCTGCCAGCGCTGGCCGTCGAACGCCTCGAACACCGGGCCGCGCCAGTAACGCCGGGATCGGGGGGGCGGCGCGGCCTCGAACTCCACCCGGAAGGCCACGGCGTCCGAGCGGGCCAGTTCGCTGATCTGACCGGGCTCCATGCGGTCGCTGAGCCCGGTCCGGGCCCGGTCACCATCCTCCGGCATGGCCCAGAGGGGGCCGTCCAGGCGGGGGAAGAGGAAGAACAGCAGGACCATGAAGGGCAGGGCCTGGAGCAGCAAGGTGGCCGCCTGAGGCAGATGCGCCAGCGGGTGGGGTGGGGCGTTCTCCCGGGTCGCCCCCATCAGGCTGATGATCAGCCCCAGGGTGCAGGCGCCCAGGTAAAAGGCCATGGGCAGTTCCTGGGAGCGCAGGAACTGCGTGGCCACTAGGAAGAACCCCAGCCCCACCAGCAGCACCGCGTCGCGCCGGCTGCGCAGTTCCAGCAGTTTGAGCCCCGTCATGGCAAGCAGCAACGCCGTTCCCGCCTCCTGGCCCAGGAGTTCGCCGTAGCTCAGGTAGACCCCGCCGGTTGCCAGCAGGGTGAGTCCGAAGCGCAGGCTGCGCGGCGGCAGGCGGCGCCACTGGCGGGTGTTTTGCCAGCACCACAGTCCGCAGGCCAGCGCCCCCAGGCTAAGCCACCAGGGCAGGTGGGGGGCGTGGGCGGCAGCCACCAGTGCGAGGGTGGCCAGCAGCCAGGCCTGGGCCTGGCGGGGCAGCGGGGTCGGCGGGTGCGCTGTTCCGCTCATTGACGGGCGTCCGGGTCGTACAGGGCCAGGGCACGCAGGCAGGCATGGCGGTGGGCCTCACCCCGGCCCGGCGCGATCCGCAGGTGACCGAGCCGCAGGCCGTAGGGGTGGCCGGCCCGGTCCAGGTCAACCACCCAGCGACAGAGCCGGGCAAGGCGCGCCTCCGGGTCCAGGTGGGGGTCAATGGCCCGCTCATCCAGCCAGCGCGGGGCGCCGGCGGCGCCGGAGAATTGCTTGGTGTGCAGGTGCTCCTCGCCGCGGGCCAGCCGCTTCCAGGCGATGTGACCCTTGGGGTCGCCGGCCTGGTAGCGGCGCAGGCCACGGAAATCGTCGTCCCCCTCACCGTGACGTTCGCCTTGGTGGCCCCCGGCGCTGTGTGGGGGTGGGGGCACCGCACCGTGCTCGGGGGTGGGATAGACCAGCGCGCGCTGGCGCGGTGCGGGCAGCGCCCAGGCCACGAAGAGCCCGGTGGGAAACCGACTGTGCACTCGGAACCGCGGCAGGGTCTGCCAGCCGCGCCGGTGGGTGGGCACCGGCAGCCACCAGCGTACGCTCCCGCCGGGGGGCAGATCGGCTGTCTGCTGGCCCTCGCCGCCCACCAGGGTGAGCGCCGGCTTGCCATGTCGGGTGGGGTTGTGGGCGGTTACCGGGAAGTGCAACGTCTGGCCGGCAAAGACGGCGTCCGCCGGCCCGGCCAGGAGCATGAGGCGGTGCAGGTTGCGGAAGGTATGGTGGATGCTCACCACGATCAGCCCGATCAGCAGAAAGGAGAGCAGGAGCACCATGTTATTCGTGTAATTCACCCCGCCGAGCCAGACCAGAGCCGCCACCAAAGTCAAAAACAGGCCGTAGCGGCTGGGGAGGATGAAGATCCGCCGATAATCGAGGGTAAGGCGGTCGGAGGTGCTCTCCCCACGGCGTCGGGGCAGCCGCAGCAGGCCTGAGTGGAGCCGGTGCCGGACGGACATCAGGGGATGGTCACCTGCTCCAGGCTGTCCCGGACCAGGTCCTCATGGGCCTGTCCGCCCCCCTCTTCGCGCGGTTCCAGGCGGTGACCGGCCACCGGGACGAAGACTGCCTGGATATCCTCGGGCAGCACCGCGCCACGGTCGTCCACCAGGGCCCAGGCCTGGGCCGTGCGCAGCAGTGCCAGGCCGGCCCGGGGGGAGAGGCCGTGCCGGAAGCGCCCGCACTCTCGGGTATGGCGCAACAGGGCCTGAAGGTAGTCCAGCAGGGCGTCGGAGGCATGCACCCTCGGCGCGGCGGTTTGCAGCTCCCGCAGCTGCTCGGGGCTGAGGGCCGGGGTGTCGATGCGGTGCAGCAGGTCCCTGCGCTCTGTGCCGCGCAACAGGGCCCGCTCAGCGTCGTGCCCCGGATAGCCCAGGCTCAGGCGCATGAGAAAGCGGTCCAGTTGGGACTCCGGCAGCGGGAAGGTGCCCAGTTGCGAGTCCGGGTTTTGGGTGGCGATCACGAAAAAGGGGTCGGGTAGGGCGCGGGTCTCACCCTCAACGCTGACCTGGCGTTCCGCCATGGCCTCGAGCAGGGCGCTCTGGGCCTTGGGTGTGGCGCGGTTGACCTCATCGGCCAGCACCAGGGAGGTGAAGACCGGCCCCGGGTGGAAGCGGAAGCGGCCGCTGTCCTTTTCGTAGACGGTCGCACCGATGATGTCGGCGGGCAGGAGGTCGCTGGTGAACTGGATTCGCTGGAAATCCAGCCCCAGCAAACGCGCCAGCGCCTGGGCCAGAGTCGTCTTGCCGACGCCGGGCAGGTCCTCGATGAGCAGGTGGCCGCGGGCGATCAGACAGACCAGGGCCAGCCGTACTTGGTGCGCCTTGCCGAGGATGATCTCATTGGTGGCGGCGAGAAAGTGACGGATGTCCTGTTGCAAGCGTGCGGCCTCCCGAGCCGGTGTCCCGGTGGGTTCATCGTGGCGGGGCTGCGAATTGGTTGCAAACAAATTTTTATTCAGACAGGGCCACTTCGCTGCGAGTTCCCACCCCGGTTCACACTGGAGTGTGGCATGTTGTCACGGTTCCGGCCGGTATTGACCTGTATCAAGGCGGCCTTGTTGTCGGACCCGGATAATCCAATCCCGTGGAGGATCGCCTGAATCCATCTCAAACCACCTTGCGGATCTGGAGCTATGGACACCAGCACAACCTACAATGAAAAAGTCGTGCGCCAGTTCGCCATAATGACCGTCGTCTGGGGCGTGGTCGGTATGGCGGTTGGCGTTCTGATCGCGGCGCAGCTGATTTGGCCGGCGCTAAACTTCGACCACCCGTGGCTGACGTACAGTCGGTTGCGGCCACTTCATACCAATGCCGTTATCTTCGCCTTCGGGGGCTCGGCGCTCTTTGCCACCTCCTACTACTGTGTGCAGCGTACCTGCGGGGTACGTCTGCTCTCCGACAAGCTGTCCGCCTTCACCTTCTGGGGTTGGCAGGCGGTGATCGTCGCCGCAGCGGTCTCGTTGCCGTTGGGCTTCACCATGGGCAAGGAGTACGCCGAGCTCGAGTGGCCCATCGCCCTGCTGATCGCCCTGGTGTGGGTGGCCTACGCCATCAACTTCTTCGGCACCATTGCCATCCGGAAGGTCAAGCATATTTACGTGGCCAACTGGTTCTTCGGTGCCTTCATCCTGACGATCGCGGTCCTGCACATTGTCAACAACCTGGTGATCCCGGTGGGCCCCATGTGGTCCTACCCGATCTACTCCGGGGCGGTGGACGCCATGGTGCAGTGGTGGTATGGCCATAACGCGGTGGGCTTCTTCCTGACGGCCGGTTTCCTGGGCATGATGTACTACTTCGTGCCTAAGCAGGCCGGGCGGCCCATCTACTCCTACCGCCTGTCCATCGTGCACTTCTGGGCGCTGATCTCCCTTTACATGTGGGCCGGCCCCCACCACCTGCACTACACCGCGCTGCCGGACTGGGTGCAGTCCCTGGGCATGGTCTTCTCGCTGATCCTGCTGGCCCCCTCCTGGGGTGGCATGATCAACGGCATCATGACCCTCTCCGGTGCCTGGCATAAGCTGCGTACCGATCCGATCCTCAAGTTCCTCATCGTCTCGCTGTCCTTCTACGGTATGTCCACCTTCGAAGGGCCGATGATGTCCATCAAGACGGTGAACGCACTCTCCCACTACACCGAGTGGACGGTGGGTCACGTGCACTCCGGTGCCCTGGGCTGGGTGGCGTTCATCACCTTCGGTTCCATCTACGCCCTCATTCCTCGTGTCTTCGGCCGCGAGGGCATGTACAGCACCAAAATGATCGAGTGGCACTTCTGGATCGCCACCATCGGTACCGTGCTCTACATCGCCTCCATGTGGATCGCCGGCGTCATGCAGGGGCTCATGTGGCGCGCCGTCAACGAGGACGGGACGCTCACCTACACCTTCTCCGAGGTGCTGGTGGCCACCTACCCGTACTACATGGTGCGCCTGCTGGGTGGGGTCATGTTCCTCATCGGCATGTTCCTGATGGCGTATAACGTCTACAAGACGGTGACCAGCGCGCCGAGCCGTGAGCCGGCCCCCAGTGCTGCTGGTCAGACCGCGTAAGGAGGGAGCGGGATGAATCACGAGGTAGTCGAGAAAAACGTTGGTGTGCTTGCCGTGTTTATTGTTCTGGTCATCAGTGTGGCCGGTCTGGTGCAGATCGTGCCCCTGTTCTTCCTGAACGAGACCACGCAGGCGCACGAGGGGGTGGAACCCTATCCGCCCCTTGAGTTCGCGGGCCGTGATATCTACGTGCGCGAAGGGTGCTACAACTGTCACTCCCAGATGGTGCGGCCATTCCGGGCCGAGACCGAACGCTACGGCCACTATTCCCTGGCCAGTGAGTTCGTCTACGACCGGCCGTTCCAGTGGGGCTCGAAGCGGACCGGTCCTGACCTGCACCGGGTCGGTGGCCGCTACACCGATGAGTGGCATCGGGTCCACCTGATGAACCCGCGTGACGTGCTGCCCAACTCCAACATGCCGGCCTATCCCTGGCTGGCGGCGCGGGAGCTCAATGGTGAACAGGTGGCGCACCGCATGCGGATGCAGCAGCGCTTCTTGGGCGTGCCGTATAACGACGACATGATTGAGTCGGCGGCCGATGAGCTGGAGGGCAAGACGGAGATGGATGCCGTTATCGCCTACCTGCAAGGGCTCGGTACCGCCATCGAGCGGACCCGCTGAGGCGATCAATGGGCACGATTCACGGCATCGCAACTGCATTGCTGGTCATCCTCTTCCTAGGCGTGGTCTGGTGGGCCTACCACCCGCGCAAGAAGAAGGACTTCGACGAGGCGGCGCGCCTCGCCCTGGACGAGGACGACCAGCCGCAGGTTGACGAGCGCGAACAGAACAAGCGTAACGAGGATAATCGCCATGAGTAGCTTCTGGCATTGGTGGGTCATCGTCCTGGTTCTAGCGAACATTCTCGGGATGGTGTGGTTGATCAAATGGGCCGAGAAGAAGAAGCCCGGGGAGGCCGCAGAGCACGAGACGACCGGCCACAGTTGGGATGAAGGCACCCTGGCCGAGTACAACCGGCCCATGCCCCGTTGGTGGCTGTGGCTGTTCTACATCACCATCGTCTTCGGTCTGGTCTATCTCATCCTCTATCCGGGGTTGGGCAACTTCGGCGGTGTGTTGGGTTGGAGCTCCGCCGCCCAGTACGACCGTGAGGTGGAGCGCATTGAGGAGCGGCTGGAGCCGATCTTCGCCCAGTACACCGAACTTTCGATCCCGGAACTGGCTCAAAACGATGAGGCCATGCAGACCGGCCGTCGGCTGTTTGGGTATGAGTGTGCGGTCTGCCACGGGGTAGACGGCGGCGGGGCCCGCGGCTTCCCGAACATTGCCAACGACAAATGGCAATGGGGTGGCACCCCGGAGAAGATCGTGGAGACCCTGACCCAGGGTCGCAGCGCGGTGATGCCGCCCCATGCCGGGCGCCCGGCCCTGGAAGGGGACGGCCTGGATAACCTGGTGGCCTACGTGCAGCACCTCGGTGGTCGCGAGGGGATCAGTGAGGACACCATCACTGCCGGACGCTCCGCGTACGAGCAGGCGGGCTGCATCGCCTGTCACGGCGCCGACGGCACCGGGAACCAGGCCGCGGGCTGGCCCAACCTGACTCTGGGCGAGTACACCTACGGCGGCGATGCTGAGACCATGAAGGAGACCATCCTGAACGGTCGCAGTGGTGAGATGCCGGCCTTCCTGGAGCGTCTGGGTGAGGACCGCATCCACGTGCTCGCCGCATACGTCTACAGCCTTAACAACTGACGAGGGCCTCGTTGCCCTTCGGGAGGTGGGTCCTCATGAGTGACGACCCGAAGCACGGCCCGGAGGTTGAGGCGGAAGAGACCCGGACGGACCAGGGTACCTGGTTCGTCCGGGTGGTAGGGCCAGTGATCTGGCCCTCCTTTCTGGTCTCAGCCTTGGCGACCTGGGTGTTTTTCCTGGCTATTGACCCGTCAGACCTGCATGCGGCCACGTTTCCCGGCTGGGAGATAGGGCGGCAGACGGGCTACTCCATTGGATTCTTGATGTTTTGGGCGGTGAGTGCGGGCGCAAGCTTCCTCACTGCCGTTTTGGTGCGGCGCCCTGAACAGGGCAAAAGTGAAGGTGGCAAATAGGAGTAGCATTATGGCGAACCAGCCCGAGACGGGTGAGTCGCTTTATCAGGCGAGCGAAAAGATCCATCCCAGAGAGATAGGGGGGCGTTTTCAACGATTGCGGGTCCTGGCGGTCCTGGCGCTGCTGGGGCTTTACTACGTTATGCCCTGGGTGCAGTGGGATGGCCGGCAGGCCATTCTGTTTGATCTGCCCTCCCGGCAGTTTTACATCTTTGGGATGGTCTTTTGGCCGCAGGAGTTCTACTTCCTGTCGGCGCTGCTGATCATCGCTGCTATCTCCTTGTTTTTCTTCACCGCGTTGGCGGGCCGCCTGTGGTGCGGCTATGCCTGTCCGCAGACCGTCTGGACGGAGGTCTTTCTGTGGATGGAGCGCTGGACGGAGGGCCCGGCCACCAAGCGGAAGAAGCTCGATAAGGGCCCGTGGACCCGCGAAAAGATCCTGCGCAAGACCTCGAAGCAGGCCGTCTGGATCCTCTTTGCGTTGTTCACCGGCTTTACCTTTGTGGCCTATTTCTCCCCGGCGACCGAACTGGCCTCCCGACTGGCGAGCTTCAGTCTCGGGCCGTGGGAGACCTTCTGGACCCTGTTCTACGGCTTTGCCACCTATGGTAACGCCGGCTATATGCGCGAGCAGGTCTGCAAATACATGTGCCCCTATGCCCGTTTTCAGGGCGCCATGTTCGATCCGGACACCCTGATCATTTCCTATGATGAGGAACGGGGCGAGCCGCGGGGCCCGCGCAAGCGGGGGATCGACCATCGCGCCAAGGGCCTGGGGGACTGCATTGACTGCAAACTGTGTGTGCAGGTCTGTCCCACCGGGATCGATATCCGAGACGGCCTGCAGTACGAATGCATCGCCTGTGCGGCCTGTGTCGACGCCTGCGACTCGGTGATGGACAAGATGGGCTACCCGCGGGGTCTGGTACGGTACTCCAGTGAGCGCGGGATGGAGGGTAAGCGCACGAAGGTCCTGCGACCGCGTATTTTCCTCTACGGCACCCTGCTGACCATCCTCGCGGCTGTCTTTGTGACGGCGCTGGCGATGCGATCGCCGGTGGGCCTTGATGTGCTGCCCGAGCGCAACCCCATGTTCCGCGAATCGGGGTTTGGTGACATCGAGAACATCTACACCCTCAAGGTCATCAACAAGGACAGTGAGCCCCGGACCTTCGAGGTGGAGGTGTCCGGCCTGACCGGGGCGGAGTTGTCACTCCGGCCGGAGACCGTGAGCGTGCGCCCGGGCGGGGTGCAGGACATCATTGCCACGGTGACGGTGAATATGGAGCACCTTGAGGACCGGACGTCCGATGTATACTTTACAATCACCCGCACGGACGACGAGAGCGTGAGCACCACCACGCGCACTCGCTTCCACGGGCCTGCGCGTTGACTCGGGAGGCATACCGGTCCATGAGCGTTCATCATAGCGCCAAACAAAAAGAACCTCGTCAGAAGCCCTGGTACAAGGAGTTCTGGTGCTGGTTCGTCTTCGCCCCGCCCATCCTGGTGGTCCCCATGGGGCTCGGTCTGGTGTACACCGCGGTGACCAATCAGGACCCCCTGGTCATCGACGACCACTTTGACACCGGGCGCGCGACCTATCGCAACTTTGAGCGCGAACTCGTGGCCTACGACATGGGGCTCTCCGCCCGCGTGCGGGTACCCCGGGAGGGCGGGGAATTGTCCCTGGTGCTGCAGGGCAAGAACGCCGAGGCGAAGCCGGAGCACCTGCGCCTGACGCTGGAGCCCCGTACCGGTGCCGATGACGTGGTCGCGGAGCTGGAGCTGGGCGCCGACGGCGTCTACCGGGGGCAGGTCCGGGCGGTCAGTAACCGGCGCTACCTGCACTTGGAGCCCCTGGACGGGCGCTGGCGGATCATTGGGGAGCTGGACGCAACCCAGGTTCACGGTGTGTTGGAGCCGCGGACGGACATGATCCGTGGCCTCCGTGCCGATCTCGGGGGCTGAATTTGTCGGGCCAGAAGTGTTTTCACTGCGGCGAGCAGGTGCCGCCCGGCGAGGACCGCACTGTCACGGTGAACGGGCGGGAGGAACCCGTCTGTTGCACCGGGTGCCATGCCGTGGCCAACATGATCCTGGGCAGCGGCCTGGAGAAGTTCTACCAGGTCCGCACCAGCGCCGGGGCCCGACCGGATGACGAGGCCGTTGCATCCAGTCCGGACCAGTGGTCGGCCTACGACCGTGACGAGGTCCAGCGCGACTTCGTGCGGATCGGCGACGGCCCGCGCGAGGGCTCGTTCCTGGTCGAAAACCTCTACTGCGCGGCCTGTGGCTGGCTGATCGAACACCTCCTCAGCCAGGTGGACGGGGTCCTGGATGTACGGGTCAACGCCGCCACCGGCCGCGCGATCATTCGCTGGGAGCAGGAGCGGGCCCCGCTTTCCTTCCTCCTCCGTGAGATGGCGCGTCTGGGCTATCGCGCCCACCCGCTGCGCGCCGACAAAGTGCGCTCCATGGCCGACCAGGAGCGGCGCAAGGCCCTACGCCGGCTGATCGTCTCCGGGCTGGGGACGATGCAGGTAATGATGCTCGGCATCGGGCTCTACCTGGGCGACTACTACGGTATGGACGCGGTGCATGAGCAGTTCCTGCGCTTGGTCAGCCTGCTGGTGGCCACGCCGGTGTTGTTCTACGCCGGTGCTCCCTTCTTCATCGGCGCCTATCGCGATATCCGGGCCCGCACTGTGGGCATGGACGTCCCGGTCAGCCTCGCCATCGGCATCACCTATACCGCCAGTCTCTGGTGGACGCTCACCGACGGGCCGAAGGTCTACTTCGACTCGGTGGTCATGTTCATCTTTTTCCTGGGGGTGGCCCGTTTTGCTGAGATGGCGGCCCGCCACAAGGCGAACGAGACCACCGACGCACTGGCGCGACTCATCCCCAGCAACGCCACTCGGGTCACCGAGCAGGGCGAGGAGCAAGTCCCGGTGGCGGACCTGCGCACCGGGGACATCCTGCTGGTGCGCTCTGGCGAGACCGTGCCCGCGGACGGTGAGCTGATCTGGGGCGAGGGCAATCTGGACGAGTCGCTGCTGACCGGCGAGTCCATGCCGCAGTCGCGCGGTGAGGGCGAGCGCCTGGTGGGTGGCAGCCTCAACACCGCCGGCGTCTTCCGCATGCGCGTCGAGGCCCTGGGCCAGGACACGGTGCTGTCCTCTATCTCCCGCCTGCTGGCCCGGGCCCAGGCCGACCGGCCGCGCCTGGCGCGGGTCGCCAACTGGGTGGCGGCACGCTTCATCTCCGTGGTGCTGGTGGCAGCCGTTGGGGTGTTCGCCTGGTGGTGGCAGCATGACCCGGTGCAGGCCTTCCCGGTGTTGATGGCGGTACTGGCCGCCACCTGCCCCTGCGCCCTGGCCATGGCCACGCCAATGGCGATTGCCGGCGGCACCAATCGACTGGCGCGGTCCGGGCTGTTGATCACTCAGCGGGATGCCCTGGAGACCATGACCAAGGTGGGTCACGTGGTCTTCGACAAGACCGGGACCCTGACCCGCGGCGAACTGCGGGTGGAGCGGATCGAGCTGCTGACTGATGAGCCCGGCCTGGATGAGACCCGTGCACTGGCGCTCGCCGGTGGCCTTGAACGCCACTCGGAGCACCCGATCGCCCGGGCCTTCGACGGGCATGGGCAACGGTTGGCGTTCGACGACGTGGAGGCGGTGCGCGGCGATGGGGTGCGCGGGGCCCTGGACGGCGACGAATACCGTATCGGGCTGCCCCGTTTCGCCTGTGACCAGGCGGTGGGCGAGGGTGAGCCCAGTGACGAGGGCAGTTGGGTGGTTTTGGCGCGCAACGGGCAGCCGCTGGCGCGGTTCCAGTTGGCGGACCGGCCCCGGGAGGATGCCGCGGAACTGGTGGCCGCGCTCAAGGCCCGTGGGCTCACCGTGGAGCTGGCCAGTGGCGATCATCCGGCCGTGGTTGAGGCCGTTGCCCGGCGCCTGGGCATCGACCGGTGGCAGGCGCGCATGCGACCCGACGACAAACTGGCTCGAATCCGGGAGATCCAGGCGCAGGGCGTCAAGGTGGCCATGGTGGGGGATGGGCTTAACGATGCGCCGGTGCTGGCCGGGGCCGATGTCGCCATTGCCATGAACACCGGCACGGCGCTGGCGCAGACCTCCGCCGATATGGTCTTGTTGGGTGAGCGTTTGACCCCGGTGGAGCGGGGGTTTCACTGGGCGCATCAGAGCCGGCGCATCATGATCCAGAACCTGACCCTGTCGGCCTGTTACAACTTCTCCGCCCTGCCGTTGGCGGCGGTGGGTTTCCTCACGCCCTGGATGGCCGCCTTGGGTATGGCTGGCAGCTCTATTCTCGTCATCCTCAACGCCAGCCGCCTGAGTCGGGGGCAGCGGCCGGTGGCGGCTTGCCCTGTACCCGTCGGCCGTGGGAAGATCCAAGCACAGCCTGTCCCGGGTCGGTCCTGAGCCATGAGCGTCATCTTTTTTTCCATACCGGTCGGTATCATCTTTCTGCTCATCGCCATCTGGGCCTTCTTCTGGGCAGTGGACAGCGGGCAGTATGATGACCTGGACAGCCCGGCCTATCAGCCGTTGCTGGATGATGAGCCGCTGCCCGGTGAGAAAACCAAGCGGTCCGAGCAAGAGGTCGAGCCCGAAGCGGACACCCGGGACGAGAATACCAACAACAAATCATCGCGTTGAGCGGGGACCGGCGCCCCCAGGGGCGTGCCTCAAGGCCGGTTGCCGCGCGCTTTGAGGGGAGTGCTGCATGCTTGACGCCCGTCTTGCCCGCCGGCTGGAGCTGGCGCCGGGGCTTCCCACGTTGCCGGCCGCCGCCATGCGGCTGGTGGAACTGGGCAATCAGCCTGATGTGGGCACCGCGGACCTGGCGGAGGTGATCGGCAAGGACCCCGCGCTCAGTGTCCGCATCCTCAAGGTCGCGAACTCCCCCTTTTACGCCCGCCGTCGCGAGGTCACCAACGTCCGTCAGGCCCTGGTCACCATGGGCATGAATGCGGCGGTGACCCTCGCGCTCAGTTTCACGCTCATTCCCACCCTGCAGCAGGCGTCCGAACAGGGCGGCTACGACCGGCAGCGGTATTGGCGCCGGTCCCTGCTGGCCGCCGCTGCCGCGCGGGAGATCGGGCGCCGCCAGTGCCTGATGCGGGAAGAGGACTTGATGCTGGCGGGGTTGGTTCAGGACCTGGGAATCCTGGTGCTGGATGTCGCCCTCAAGGACGAGTACCGACAGATCGCTGCCGCTGCGCAGTGCCACGACAGCCTGGCGGCGGCAGAGCGGGCCGCCCTCGGCTGTGACCATGCGGACGTGGCGGCTTGGTTGATGGGCCGCTGGGGGTTGCCGGGCCATCTGGTGGAGGCGGTGGCCGGAAGCCATCAGGTGGCGCTGGATGTGGCGTCCCCGACCACCGATGGGCCCACCCTGTTGCGGGGTGCCGTGGCGTTGTCCGGCGCCATCGCCGATGTGTGGCTCGCTGATGACACCCGCCGTGCGGCGGACCGTGCCGCTCAGCAGGTGGCGCGGGCGCTCGGGTGGTCCGCGGAGGAGGTACAGGCCCTGCTGGAAGCGGTTGGTGCCGCAGAGCCGGAGCTGGCCAGGCTCTTTGAGATCCGGTTGGATGACCCGGAGAGCACCGCGGGTGTGCTGGAGCAGGCGCGCGAGGCCCTTATTCTGCAAAACCTCCGCATGGTCCACGAAGTGGTCGAAGTGCGAGAGCAGGCACAGGCCTACGAGCAACAGGTCCGGGAGCTGGAGGAACGCACCCGGCGTGACCCCCTGACCGGCCTCTACAATCGCGACCAACTCTTCCGTCGGCTCCAGGATGAATTCACCGGGGCGGCGATGGGGGGCTGGCCGCTGACCCTGGTGGTGCTGGACCTGGACCACTTCAAGCAGGTCAACGATGAATACGGTCATCTCGCCGGCGACCAGGTCTTGCGCCGGGTCAGCGCGGTGCTGCACGATGCCGTGCGCGGTGAGGATGTCGTCGCCCGCTATGGCGGTGAGGAATTCGTGCTCTTGCTGCCCGGGGTCCACTGGCAGGATGCACAACGCGTGGTTCGGCGGGTGCTGGAGCGGGTGCGGGGTACCGACTTGGGCCTGAAGGAGGCGCCGCAGCTGCGGGTGACGGCCTCCGCCGGGCTCGCCGTCCAGGAGGGCGGCCGCCCCTTCGTTGACACCGACAGCCTGGTGGCGGCAGCCGACCAGGCCCTCTACACCGCGAAGAACCAGGGCCGCAACCGCCTGGTGGTCGATCCGGTTCTCCGCGAACACGCCTGAAACCCTTCGGGAGCGACACTATGTGGGAATTGGTACTGGTGCGGCACGCCATTGCCGAGGATCCGCCGCCGGATGGCTGCCTACCCGACGCCGAACGGGCGCTGACCGACAAGGGACGGGACCGTATGAAGGCAGCGGCACGGGGAGTGACCCGGCTGCTCCCCGAGATCGACCTCCTGTTGCACAGCCCGCTGCTGCGGGCCCGACAGACGGCGGATATCCTTGCCGAGGAGGGCCCGCCGCCGGTGGAGCGCGAACTGCACGAGGGCCTGGCCCCGGGGGGGGACCCCGACGCCTTCCTCGCGTGGTTGGTGGATCACCCGGGTCGGGTGATGGCGGTGGGCCATGAGCCCGATCTGGGGGCCCTTGCCGCCTACGCGCTCTCCGGTCAGACCCGTTCCTTCATGCACTTCAAGAAGGGCGGGATGCTTTCCTTGGTGTTCGATCAGCCGCCGCGGCCTGGCGGGGGCGAGTTGCAGTGGTATCTACCCGCCCGGCCCCTGCGTCAGCTCGCGAAAGCCGGACGTTAGCGCATGGGCAAGCCGGATATCCTGGCCGCTGTCGATCTGGGTTCCAACAGCTTCCATATGATCGTCGCCCGCCACGAGGGCGGACAGCTGCGCATCCTGGACCGGTTGCGAGAGCCGGTCCGTCTTGCCGAGGGACTGGAGACCCACCGCACCCTGAGCGCGCCGGCTCGGGAGCGTGCTCTGGCCTGTCTGCGCCGGTTCGGCCAGCGTTTGCGTGAGGTGGATGCCGGCGGGGTTCGGGCAGTGGGTACCAATACCCTGCGCAGGGCCCGGCAGAAGCGGGGCTTCCTTGAGGAGGCCGAGGCGGCCCTGGGGCACGGGATTGAGATCATACCGGGTTACGAGGAGGCGCGGCTGGTCTACCTGGGCGTGGCCCGAAGCCTGGATTTCGATGGCCGCCCGCGGCTGGTGGTGGACATCGGGGGAGGCAGCACCGAATTGATCATCGGGGCCGGGGAGCAGCCCCGAGCCATGGACAGCCTGCACATGGGCTGCGTGAGCTTTACCGAGCGCTATTTCCCGGGCGGCGAGATTACTCCGGCGTGCATGGAGCGGGCGTTGACAGCCGCGGGTGTGGAGATGGAGCCGGTGGGCGCCCATTATCAGACGCCCCTTTGGGCGGAGGCCGTGGGGGCCTCGGGGACGATCCGGGCCGTGGCCAACGTGGTCCAGGCGGCGGGCTGGTGCGACTACGGCATCACCCGGGAGGCGCTGCAGCGGCTCGGTGACACGCTCCTGAGCGCCGGCCACGTGGATCGGCTGCGGCTGGACGGGTTGAGCGATGACCGTCGGGTGGTGTTGCCCGGCGGCGTCGCTGTGCTCAGCGCGGTGTTCGAGACCCTGGGTGTGGGCCGGATGGAGGTGGCCGAGGGGGCGCTGCGTGAGGGGCTGCTCTACGACCTGGTGGGGCGCCTGGGGGAGGCGGACGTGCGCGCCGCCACGGTGGAGAGCCTGGTCCGGCGCTACCATGTGGATGAACTGCAGGCCGGACGGGTGGCCGCCACCGCCCACTATTGCCTGCAGCAGGTGGCCGCTGATTGGTCACTGCAGCGGCCCTTCTGGGCGCGCCTGTTGCGCTGGGCGGCGCAACTGCATGAGGTGGGCCTGGATATCTCCCACAGCCAGTACCACAAGCATGGGGCCTACATCACCCGCCACGCGGATATGGCCGGGTTTTCCAGCCTGGACCAGCAGCTGTTGGCGGTGCTGGTCCGGGCCCACCGGCGCAAGTTCCCGGTCGTCGAGTTCGACGCCCTGCCGGGCAGCCACCGGATCCCGTTGATTCGCCTGGGGGTGTTATTGCGGCTCGCCGTCCTGCTGCACCGCAGCCGCAGCGAGACCCCGCTGCCCGATTTCCGCCTGCGTGGCAACGGCCACCACCTGAAGCTGGAACTCCCCTCGGACTGGCTGGAGCAACACCCCCTGGTGCGCGCGGATCTGGAACAGGAACGCCGCTGGCTCAAGCGGGCGGATCTGCGACTCTATCTCGGCGCTTGATCCGCCGCGTTGCTCGCCGGCCGCGCTTCAGGCACTGTCGGCGAGCAACGCGAGGAGGGCCCGCTGGGCGCAGTAGGGTTCCTCGCCCTCCGCGGGCTGGAGGCGCACGTAACTGCCGTCGGGTTGCAGCAGCCAGGCCTGGGTGTTGTCCTTGAGATAGCACTCCAGGTCCAGCAGCACCCGCCGGCGCGCCTCCTCGTCCAGGAGGGGGAAGGCCGTCTCCACCCGCCGGAAGAAATTGCGCTCCATCCAATCGGCGCTGCTGGCATAGAGGTCGCTGTCGCCCCGGTTGTGGAAATAGAACACCCGGGTATGTTCCAGGAAGCGGCCGATGATGGAGCGGACTTGAATGTTGTCCGAGACCCCCGGTACCCCGGGGCGCAGACAGCACATGCCGCGCACGATCAGGTCGACGGTGACGCCTGCCTGCGAGGCCTGGTAGAGCGCCTGGATGACACCAGGCTCGGTGAGGGAATTGACCTTGACGATAATGCGGGCCTCGTGACCGGCGAGGGCGTGTTCGGCCTCCCGTTGGATGCGCTGGATCACCCCCTCCCGCAAGGTGAAGGGCGATTGCAGCAGGCGTTTCAGCTCGGAGAAACGCCCCAGGCTGGTCATTTGCAGGAACAGCCGGTGGACATCCTCACCCGTATGCTTGTCTCGGGTGAACAGGCCATAGTCGGTGTAGAGCCGCGCGGTGCGTGAGTGGTAGTTGCCGGTCCCCAGGTGCACGTAGTGGCGCAGCTTGCGCCCCTCGCGGCGCACCACCAGCAGCATCTTGGCATGGGTCTTGTGGCCCACGACCCCATAGACCACGTGCACGCCGGCCTCCTGCAGCCGGTTGGCGAGGGCGATGTTGGCCGCCTCGTCAAAGCGGGCGCGCAACTCGATGATAACGGTGACCTCCTTACCGTCCCGCGCCGCGCGCACCAGGTGATCGACGATGGCGGAATCGGGCCCGGTGCGGTAGAGGGTCTGCTTGATGGCGAGCACGTCCGGATCCAGCGAGGCCTGGCGCACCAGCTCGATGACCGGGGCAAAGGACTGGAAGGGGTGGTGCAGCAGCACCTGGCGCTTGCGCAGGACCTTGAAGATATCGCCGCTGTGGCTGAAATCCGCCGGCAGCCCGGGGGTGAACGACGGATACTTCAGATCGGGGCGGTCCACCAGGTCGTAGACCGCCATCATCCGGTTCAGGTTGACCGGCCCGTCCACCTGGTAGAGGTCGTCCGGCCCGAGCTCGAACTTGCGCAGCAGGAAGTTGGCCAGGTCCTCGGAACAGTTGGCCGCCACCTCCAAGCGAATGGCCTCGCCGTACCGGCGGGAGAGCAGCTCCCCCTCCAGCGCCCGCAGCAGGTCGTCCACCTCCTCCTCGTCAACAAACAGATCGCTGTTGCGGGTCACCCGGAATTGATAACAGCCCTTGATCTTCATGCCCGGGAAGAGCTGATCCACGAAGGCGTGAATGACCGAGGACAGGAAGACGAAGTCCCAGGGTCCGTTGTCCTCACCCTCCCGGGGCAGTTGAATCAGGCGCGGCAGGGCGCGCGGCGCCTGCACGATGGCGAACCCGCTGTTGCGGCCGAAGGCATCTTTGCCCTCCAGGCTGACGATGAAGTTCAGGCTCTTGTTCAGTACCTTGGGGAAGGGGTGGGCCGGATCCAGTCCCAGGGGGCTGAGCACCGGCAGCAGCTCGTCCTCGAAAAAACGGCGCAGCCACTCCGTCTGGGCGTCGGTCCAATCGGCCCGGCGGATGAAGCGGATGTCCTCTTCCGCCAGGGCCGGGATCAATTCCTCGTTGAGGACGCGGTACTGCTCGGCTACCAGCTCGTGGCTGACGGCACTGATGGCATTCAGGGTCTCCTGCGGGCTGCGATTGTCCGACTCGGCCTGAACCGAACCGGCCTCGGCCTTGTGTTTCACCCCCGAGACCCTCACCTCGAAGAACTCGTCCATGTTCGAGGTGCAGATACAGAGGAACTTGAGGCGTTCCAGCAGCGGGGTGTCGGTGTCCTTGGCCTGGGCGAGCACCCGGCGGTTGAACTCCAGCAGGCTGAGCAGGCGGTTGAAGTAGAGGTCCGGTTGCTTGAGATCGATCGTTTTTTGGTCCATGCGAAGGCGCGGTCTCGTGTTCTGGCGGCGAAGGCACCCGCACGCCGGCCGAAGGTGTTAGCCTAACGGGTTCGCGTGGGGGCAGCCGAAAAGGATTACCCTCAACTTACCAGTGAGCGTGGAACCCTGCCATCCCCGGCGTGTGACATCCCGGTGATATCGAGGCGCGGGCGGGGCGCTCCCGCGGACCATTGCGAAACGTTGAATGTTGCGGCCCGGCCACCCCTGAGGGGGACAAGCCGCCGGGAAGGGACAGAGGGCGGATGTCGAGTGAGGTGACCCTGGCCTGGTGGCGGTCGTTGGTGGAAGGGTTGGGCTACCGCGGGCTGGCCCTGGTGATGATCGTCGTCGCCCCCGAGGTGATCATGCCTTTCGCCGGCTTCCTGGCCTTCACGGAGGTGTTCACCCTCGAGGGGGTGGTGGTGGCCGGAAGCATCGGGGCCACGTTCGGTTCCACCCTGATCTACCTGGTGGCGCGCCAGGTGGGGGAGGCGCGCACCCGGACGCTGGTCACCGGACCGGGGCGTTATCTGCTATTGAAGGGCAAGGACCTGGACCGGGTGATGATGGCCTTTCAGTATTACGGGGACTGGATGGTGTTCTTCGGGCGCCTGGTGCCCAGCTTCCGCAGCCTGGTCTCTATACCGGCCGGGCTCATGCCCATGGGGTTCCTGCGCTTCGTGCTGCTCACCGCTGCCGGCACCGCGTTGTGGAACGCCGTGCTGGCTGTGGCCGGCTATTGGCTGGGCAACCAATGGGCCCGGCTGGCCGACTGGCTGGGCGTCTATTCCGCCGCCACCATCGTTATCCTGCTCTCGCTGCTCGCTGGCCTGCTGCTGCACCGGGCACGGCGACGGTTTCTGTAGGACCGGTCTCCCGCCGTCGCATCGTCGGCCCCGCCGTGCAGCCGGGGGGTGCCTCCTCAGCCGAGCAGTCGGCGCAGGACGCCCTCGTAAATCCTTGACAGCGTGTCCAGATCCGCCGCCCGCACGTGCTCGTTCACCTTGTGGATGGTGGCGTTCACAGGCCCCAGCTCCAGGACCTGGGCCCCGGTGGGGGCGATGAAGCGGCCGTCTGAGGTGCCGCCGGAAGTGGAGAGCACCGGTGGGTCGCCGCAGACATCGCGGACCGCCGCCTGGGTGGCGGCCACCAGCTCCCCCTCCGCGGTCAGAAAGGGCTCGCCCGAGAGCGACCAGTCGATCCGCCCGTCCAGGCCGTGACGGTCCAGCACCGCCTCTACCCGCTGCTGTAACTCATCCGCCGTTACCTCGGTGGAGAAGCGGAAATTGAACGTCACCTCCAGCTCGCCGGGGATCACGTTGGTGGCGCCGGTGCCGGCTTGGACGTTGGAGATCTGGAAGCTGGTGGGCGGGAAATGGTCGTTGCCCTCGTCCCAGCGGGTGGTGACCAGCTCATCCAGGGCGGCCAGCGCCTGGTGCACCGGATTGCGCGCCAAATGGGGATAGGCCACGTGGCCCTGGTCGCCGCGCACCGTCAGCCGCCCGTTGAGCGACCCGCGCCGGCCCACCTTCACCACATCCCCCACGCGTTCGGTGCTGGAGGGCTCACCCACCAGGCACCAGTCGATGCGCTCGCCGCGCTCGGACAGGGTCTCGACCACGTGCCGGGTGCCGTCCACCGCCGGGCCCTCCTCGTCGCTGGTGATCAGCAGGGCGAGCGAACCCCGCGGCCGGTGGCCGCCGGCCAGGTAGCGCTCCAGGGCGGTGACAAAGGCCGCGACGCTGCCCTTCATGTCCGCCGCGCCGCGGCCGTAGAGCAGCCCCTGCTCGACCACCGGCTGGAAGGGTGGGTGCCGCCATTGGGCCTCCGGCCCCGGGGGCACCACATCGGTATGGCCGGCGAAACAGAACACCGGCCCCTGCTGACCCCGCCGGGCCCACAGATTGTTCACCTCGCCGTAATCCAGCCGCTCACAGTCAAAACCGAGGGGCCGCAATCGCTCCGCCAGCAACTGCTGGCAGCCGGCGTCCATGGGCGTCACCGAGCGGCGGGCGATGAGTGCGGAGGCGAGTTCCAGTGTCTCGGACATGATTTCCGGGCCTTGAAAGAAGAGGGCAGAAGCGCAATTCAGATGGCACAGCGGCTTCAGCCCGGGGCGGGGCGCCCCACAGGGGGCGTCGGCGGCCAGGGATGGCCGCCGACGAGCTTACAGGGATGTACTCGCAGCGTCCCCCTGTGGGGCGCCCCGCCCCGGGCTGAAGCCGCCCCGGGCGAAGCGGATAGAAACGGATACCCGGCAGGCAGACCTTACGGCCGCAGCAGCTCGTTGATCCCCACCTTGGAGCGGGTCTGCGCGTCCACCTGCTTGATGATCACCGCACAGTACAGGCTGTGGCTGCCGTCCTTCGCCGGCAGGCTGCCCGGCACCACCACCGCGCCCTTCGGCACCCGGCCGTAAGTCACCTCACCGGTCTCGCGGTTGTAGATCTTGGTGCTCTGGCCGATGTAGACCCCCATGGAGATCACTGCACCTTCCTCCACGATCACCCCCTCCACGACCTCGGAACGGGCACCGATAAAGCAGTTGTCCTCAATGATGGTGGGCGCGGCCTGCAGCGGCTCCAGCACGCCGCCGATCCCGACGCCGCCGGAGAGGTGCACATTCTTGCCGATCTGGGCGCAGGAACCCACGGTGGCCCAGGTGTCCACCATGGTCCCCTCGTCCACATAGGCGCCGATATTGACGTAAGAGGGCATCAGCACCGCACCGGGGCCGATATAGGCACCGCGCCGGGCCATTGCCGGCGGCACCACCCGCACCCCGCTGGCGCGCATCTGCTCGCTGTTGGTGTCGGCGAATTTCAGCGGCACCTTATCGAAGAAGTTGGTGGCCCCGCCGCGGATGATCTCGTTGTCGTTCAGCCGGAACGAGAGCAGCACCGCCTTCTTCAGCCACTCATTGACCACCCAGTCGCCATCGCGCTTCTCGGCCACCCGGGCCTCGCCGCGATCCAGCATGGCCAGTGCCTGCTCCACGGCCTCCCGCACCGCGGCGGGTGCGCTGGCGGGGCTGAGCTCGCCCCGGTTCTCGAACGCGGTTTCGATGGTCTGTTTGAGATCCTGCATGGTGTTCTGCTCCTGTGCTATGACTGTTCAACCCGGCGGCCCGGCCCCGTTGATGGGGTCCCGGCGGAGCCGGTCATGATAACCAAATCGACAACTATTGCAGGTAGCGGCGGATACGCTGCGCCGCCACTACACAGGCCTCGGGCTCGGCCACCAGCGCCATGCGCACCCGCCGCGCCCCCGGGTTGCCGGTGCCCCCGTCACGGGCGAGAAAACTGCCAGGGAGTACCGCCACGTGCTCCTCGCGCCATAACCCCAGGGTGAAATCCGTATCCCGTTCCGGCACCTCCGGCCAGAGATAGAACCCCGCTTGCGGGCGTTCCAGGCCCAGCGGCTTACCCAGGATGTCCAGCACCGCGTCGAACTTCTGCCGGTACAGGGCGCGGTTCTCCCGCACATGGGCCTCATCCGACCAGGCGGCGATACTGGCGGCCTGGGTGGCCGGGGGCATGGCGCAGCCGTGATAGGTGCGGTAGAGCAGGAAGCCCGCCAGCAGCTCGGCATCGCCGGCCACGAAGCCGGAGCGCAGCCCGGGCAGGTTCGAGCGCTTGGACAGGCTGTGGAAGACCACGCAGCGCTCAAAGCCGCTGCGCCCCATCGCCGCACAGGCCTGCAGCAGGCCCGGTGGCGGGTTGGCCTCGTCGGGATAGATCTCCGAGTAGCACTCGTCGGCGGCGATGATGAAATCGTGCTCGTCGGCCAGCCGGATCAACCGTTGCAGCTGCGCGTTGTCCAGCACCGCCCCCGTGGGGTTGCCCGGGGTGCAGATGTAGAGGAGCTGGCAGTCGCGCCAGGCCGCGGCGGGCACGGCATCGAAATCGGGCTGGCCGCCCGGCGTGGCGTCCAGATAGCGCGGCTCGGCACCGGCCAGCAGCGCTGCCCCCTCGTAGATCTGATAAAAGGGGTTGGGCATGAGTACCCGGGCGCCAGGGCGCCCGCGGTCCACCATGGCCTGGGCAAAGGCGAACAGCGCCTCGCGGGTGCCGTTGACCGGCAGGGCGTGGCGTTCCGGGTCGAGCCAGCCGGCCGGCACCTGGAAGCGGCTGCTGAGCCAGCTGCAGATGGCCTCGCGCAGGGCGGTGTCGCCCCGGGTGGCCGGGTAGCGGGCGAGTCCGTGGGTGTGTTCGATCAGGGCCTCGGCCACGAACCCCGGCGCCGGGTGGCGCGGTTCGCCCATGGCCAGGCTGATCATGTCGCGATCGGCGGGCGGCTGCACGCCTTCGCGCAGGGCGGCCAGGCGCTGAAAGGGGTAGGGCTGCAGGCGGTCCAGGTCGGGATTGCTCATTGGGAGGTGCCCTCGCCGGTATTCTCCAGGCAGTCGGACAGGACGTCGCGCAGACAGCGGAACTGCACTGGGTCGGCCAGCGGTTCATCCTGGTCGTCGGTGATAAAGAAGACGTCCTCGGCCCGCTCGCCGATGGTGGCGATCTTGGCGTTCTTCAGCTTGACCCGGCACTGACTGAAGGCCTGACCCACCTGGGCCAGCAGGCCGGGCCGGTCGCCGGTGATCAGTTCCAGCACGGTGCGCTGGTTGGGCCCGTCGGTGCTGAAGTTGATCTGTGTGGGCGTGGAAAAGTGCTTGAGCCGCCGCGGCAGGCGGTGCTCGGCCAAGTCCGGTGGCCGGTGGGCATCGGCCAGGCTGGTGCGCAGGCGCTCGACCATCTCCCGGCAACGGCCCTCGTCAGTAACCGGCTCGCCGTTGTCCTCCAGCACCAGATAGCTGTCCAGGGTGTAGCCCTGGTCGGTGGTGATGATCCGCGCGTCCTGGATGTTCAACCCCAGCCGATCCAGGGTGGAGACCGTGCGGGCGAACACGTAGCGGTTGTCCCGGGCGTAGATGAACAACTCGGTTCCGCCACGGGGACCGCGCTGTTTCACCAAAACGATGGGCAGGTCCTCTGGCCGGGCGGCGGCGATGGCCTCGGTGTGCCAGGCGATCTCCTCGGCCGAGTGGCGCAGGAAGTAGTCGTCCGCCAGCCGGCGCCAGATGGCGCGCACGGTCATGTGGTGGAGGCCGCGCTGACGCAGCCGGCGGCGGGACTGGGCCTGGGTCTCGTTGATCAGCTCCCGTTTGTCGATGGGGTTGCCCAGACCCCGGCGCAGGGCCCGCTTGGTGAGCACATAGAGCTCGGCCAGCAGCG
Organism: Alkalilimnicola ehrlichii MLHE-1; assembly: GCF_000014785.1. Lineage (NCBI taxonomy): Bacteria > Pseudomonadati > Pseudomonadota > Gammaproteobacteria > Chromatiales > Ectothiorhodospiraceae > Alkalilimnicola > Alkalilimnicola ehrlichii. The sequence continues at coordinate 2,126,308 of NC_008340.1, read as the reverse complement.
CGTCCCGCCAGGAGTTCCACAGCGACGGGTTGGTGGAGCGGATGTCCGCCACGGTGAGCAGATAGAGGTAGTCCAGGTGGATCTGGTCGCCCACCCGCCGGGCGAACTCAGTGATCACCTCCGGGTCGGAGATGTCCTTGCGCTGGGCGGTCATGGACATCAGCAGGTGGCTGCGCACCAGCCAGCTCACCAGGCGGGCATCGTACGCCCCCAGCCCGTGCTGGATGCAGAAATCGTAGGCATCCCGCGCGCCGAGCTCGGAGTGGTCGCCGCCGCGCCCTTTGGCGATGTCGTGGAACAGCGCCGCCAGGTAGAGCAGCTCCGGCTTGGGCAGCCGCGCCATGATGGTATTGCACTGCGGGAACTCGTGGGCGTGCCGGGGGATGGCGAAGCGCCGGAGATTGCGCACCACGAACAGGGTGTGGCTGTCCACGGTGTAGACATGGAACAGGTCGTACTGCATGCGCCCGGTGATTTGACCGAAGGCCGGGATGTAGCGGCCCAGCACCCCGTAGCGGTGCATTCGGCGCAGCTCGTGGGTGAGCCCGCGGGGCTGGCGCATGATCTCCATGAACAGGCTGCGGGCGCGCAGGTCCTTGCGAAAGCGCTGGTCGATCAGATTGCGGTATTGGCGGATCAGCCGGATGGTGGAGGCGCGCACCCCTTTCAGTTCCGGGTGCTGCTGCATCACCAGGAACACTTCCAGCAGGGCGAAGGGGTAGCGCCGGAAGACGTTCTTATGGGTGACTTCCAGAAACCCGCGCCGGGACTGGAAGCGCTTGTTGAGCAGCACCGGGGCCTCGTGCTCGCCGGCGTAGAGAATGGCTTCCTGGAACAGCTGCAGGAGCATCTCGTTGAGCCGGGAGAGCTCCATCACCGTACGGAAGTAGCGCTGCATGAACTGCTCGACCGCGAGATTGTGCTCGCGGTCGCGGTAGCCGAACTGCTCGGCGAGTTGGGTCTGGTGGTCGAACAGCAGTCGGTCCTCGCGACGGCCAGCCAGCAGGTGCAGGGCGTAGCGGATATCCCACAGGAAGTTCTGCCCGGCGATCAGCGCGTCAAACTCCTGCTCGGTGAGAAACCGCTGATCGACCAGGGCGCGCAGGGTGTTGGCGCGGAAATGGCGCTTGGCCACCCAGCCCACCATCTGGATGTCGCGCAACCCGCCGGGGCTGCTCTTGATGTTGGGCTCCAGGTTGTAGGCGGTGTCGTGATACTTCTGGTGACGGGCCACCTGCTCGGCCCACTTGGCCTCGAAAAAGGCCCGCGAGGGCCACAGCCGGTCGGGGCCGGTCACCTGGCGCATGGTCTGGAAGAGGGCGGCGCTGCCGCAGAGCAGGCGTGCCTCCATCAGATTGGTGGCCACGGTGATGTCCATCTCCGCCTCGCGCACGCAGTCCTCGATACTGCGCACGCTGTGGCCCACCTCCAGGCCCAGGTCCCAGAGGGCGGTGATCATCCCCTCCAGGGCATCGCCCAACGCCTCGCGGGCATCGGGCTCGATCAGGATCATGACATCCACATCCGAGCCCGGGTGCAACTCGCCGCGGCCGTAGCCACCCACCGCCACCAGGGCGCAGCGGTCCTCGGCATGCTGTAGGTGTTGGGCCCACAGCCGGCGAATGATGCGGTCCATCAGGTAGGCGCGGCGCGGCACCAGTTCGGCAGCGGGGGTGCCGGCATGGAATTGCCCGGCCAGTGCCCGGTCCCCCTCCTCGAGGGCCCGGCGCAGGGCCGGGATCGCCGGCTCGCCCCGCTCCAGGGCGGTGTCCAGGGCGTGGGCGTCGAACAACTCGCCCGCCGTTACTGCGGTGTGGACGGTCATCGTTCAGCCGGGGTAACGGTCGGTGACCGTCAGCACATCGTAGCCGTCAGCGGTCACCGCCAGGGTGTGCTCCCACTGCGCTGACAGGCTGCGGTCACGGGTCACCGCCGTCCAGTTGTCGCGCAGCAGCTTGGTGCCGGGCTTGCCGGCGTTGACCATGGGTTCGATGGTGAAGGTCATGCCCTCCTCCAGGCGCAGCCCCTGGCCCGGCTCGCCGTAGTGCAGCACCTGCGGGTCCTCGTGGAACTGCTGGCCGATGCCGTGGCCGCAGTACTCGCGCACGATCGAGTAATTGTGGCGCTCGGCCCAGGTCTGGATGGCGTGGCCGATGTCCCCCAGGGTGGCCCCGGGGCGGACCTGCTCGATGCCCTTCCAGAGACACTCCTTGGTGACCTCGACCAGCCGTCGTGCCTTGATGCTGGGCTCACCGACGAAGAACATCCGGCTGGTATCGCCGTGCCAGCCGTCCTTGATGACGGTGATGTCGATGTTCAGGATATCGCCTTTGCGCAGCTTCTTGGGGCCGGGGATGCCGTGGCAGACCACGTGGTTGACGGAGGTGCAGGTGGCCTTGGGGAAGCCGCGATAGTTCAGCGGGGCCGGCACCACCTCCAGTTCGTTCACCATGTAATCGTGACACAGGGCGTCCAGGTGTTCGGTGGTGACCCCGGGGCGGATGTGCTCACCGATCATGTCCAGCACGCTCGCGGCCAGCCGGCCGGCTTCGCGCATGCGTTCGATTTCTTCTGGGGTTTTGATGACTACGCTCATGGCTGGGGATGGTATCACGGCGCGGCGGGCGCCTCCGGCTGGTGGGCGAAATTGTGGCGGTCAGCCGATTATGGTATAAAGCGCCGGCCGTTCAGGCAAATACCCGCCGCCCGCTATTGTCGGCGCGGCAAATCCACACATACACCGGCACTCGCGGCCGGGTGCCCCAGCGGCTTGCCGCCGGGGGTCGTCGCGAGAGGGTGTATGGAGGCGTAACCCGTAAAATCAGGAGTTTATACTCATGGCGAATGTCAGCATGCGTGACATGCTGGAGGCCGGCGTTCATTTCGGCCACCAGACCCGTTACTGGAACCCGAAGATGGCCCCCTACATCTTCGGCCAGCGTAACAAGATCCACATCATCAACCTGGAAAAGACCCTGCCCCTGTACCAGGAGGCCATGAACTACGTCGGCCGTCTGGCCGCCGAGGGTGGCAAGGTGCTGTTCGTCGGTACCAAGCGCTCCGCCCGCAAGGCCGTGCGCGAGGAGGCCTCCCGCTGCGGCATGCCCTATGTCGATCACCGCTGGCTCGGCGGCATGCTCACCAACTTCCGCACCGTCAAGGGCTCCATCCGCCGCCTGAAAGACCTGGAGGCCCAGGCCGAGGACGGCACCTTCGATAAGCTGACCAAGCGCGAGGCGCTGTCGCTGAGCCGCGAGATGGAGAAGCTCAATCGCACCCTCTCCGGCATCAAGGACATGAACGGTCTGCCGGACGCGATGTTCGTCATCGACGTGGGCTTCGAGCACATCGCCGTACAGGAGGCCCGCAAGCTGGGTATCCCGGTGGTGGCCGTGGTTGATACCAACAACTCCCCGCGCGAAGTCGACTACGTCATTCCGGGCAACGACGACGCCATCCGTGCCATCCAGCTCTATCTGAGCGGCGCGGCCGATGCCGTGCTCGAGGCAAAGACGGCCACTGCGCGTCCCGGCGGCGATGACGACTTCGTCGAGGTGGACGAGGCCACCGAGCAGCAGGGCTGAGCCCGGCGGCCACGGTACTGCACAACAGCATGCGGCGGGCGTCGGTCCGCCGTATCGACACCTGACATTGAGGGGTTAAGGAACCATGGCGATTTCCGCATCTCTGGTAAAGCAACTGCGCGAGCGCACCGGCTCCGGCATGATGGAGTGCAAGAAGGCGCTGGTGGAGACCGACGGCGATCTGGATGCCGCCGTCGAGCTCATGCGCAAGAAGGGCCTGGCCAAGGCCGACAAGAAGTCCGGCCGCATCGCCGCCGAGGGCATCATCGCCGCCAAGCGCAGCGAGGACGGCCACAGCGGTGTGCTGGTGGAGATCAACAGCGAGACCGATTTCGTGGCCAAGAGCGACGACTTCCTGGCCTTCGCCGACGGCGTGGCGCGGCTGGCCCTGGAGGAGAAGCCCGAGGATCTCGAGGCCCTGATGGCCTGCGAGCTGAACGGGCAGGACCTGGCCACCGCCACCAAGGAGCTGGTGGCCAAGATCGGCGAGAACATCCAGGTGCGCCGGTTCGTGCGCTACGGCAGCAGCGGCAACACCGTCGCCCAGTATCTGCATGGCAGCCGCATCGGCGTCATGGTGGAGCTGGAGGGCGGCGACGAGCAGCTGGCCCGGGACGTGGCCATGCATGTGGCCGCCAGTAAGCCCGAGTGTGTCTCCGAGGACGACATGCCGGCCGAGGTCATCGAGAAGGAGAAGGCGATCCTGGTCGAGCAGGCCCGCGAGTCCGGCAAGCCGGAGGAGATCATCGAGAAGATGGTCCAGGGCCGGTTGAAGAAGTTCATCAATGAGCAGACCCTGGTCGGCCAGCCCTTCGTCAAGGACCCGGATCAGACCGTCGGCGAGCTGCTCAAGGGCGCCGGTGCCAAGGTGGCTCGTTTCGTCCGCTACGAGGTGGGCGAGGGCAAGGAGAAGAAGGAAGAGAACTTTGCCGAAGAGGTGATGGCACAGGCGCGCGGCTCCTGATCGTCCAGGCCTGAAGAGGGACGCCCCGGGGACGGGGCGTCCGGTATACTCCAGCCGGACGATAGGGATACCACGATGAGCCAGCCCCAGTACAAACGCATACTCCTCAAGCTCAGCGGCGAGGCCCTCATGGGCGACGCCGCTTACGGTATCAGCCCGGATGTGATCCGGCGTATCGCCCACGAGGTGGCCGAGGTCAGCCGCATGGGGGTGGAGATCGCCCTGGTGATCGGTGGCGGCAACATCTTTCGCGGTGCCGGCCTGGCCGCTGCCGGCATGGATCGGGTCACCGCCGACCATATGGGCATGCTGGCCACCGTGATGAACGGGCTGGCCCTGCAGGATGCCCTGGAGCACGAAGGCGTCTATTGTCGGGTGATGTCCGCGGTCAAGATCAACCAGGTCTGCGAGGATTACATCCGCCGACGTGCCATCCGCCACCTGGAAAAGGGGCGGGTGGTGGTCTTTGCCGCCGGCACCGGTAACCCCTTCTTCACCACCGACTCGGCCGCCAGTCTCCGCGCCATCGAGGTCGGTGCTGACATCATGCTCAAGGGCACCAAGGTGGACGGTGTCTACAGCGCCGACCCGACCCGGGACCCGGATGCCCGTCGATACGAACTGCTGACCTACGATCAGGTCCTGGAAGACCGGCTGATGGTCATGGACGCCACCGCCGTGGTGCTCTGCCGGGATCAGAACATGCGCATCATGGTGTTTGACATTACCTCGCCGGGCGCGCTGGTGGACGTGATCACCGGCCAGCGCACGGGCACCATCGTCGAGAGGGGAGACGAGCTGTGATTGACGAGATTCGTAAGGACGCCGAGACGCGGATGAAGAAGAGCATCGAGGCCTTCCGCGCGGAGCTTCGCAAGATCCGCACCGGCCGTGCTCATACCAACCTGCTGGATCACATCAGCGTGACCTACTACGGTACCGAGGTGCCGCTCAATCAGGCCGCATCGGTCAAGGTGGAGGACGCCCGCACCCTGTCGGTGATCCCATTTGAGAAGAGCATGGTCCCGGAGGTGGAGAAGGCGATCCAGAGCTCCGATCTGGGGCTCACGCCGACGACCGCCGGTACGGTGATCCGCATCCCGATGCCACCGCTCACCGAGGACCGGCGCAAGGAGCTGGTCAAGGTGGTGCGCAGTGAGGCGGAGCAGGCCCGGGTGGCCATCCGCAATATCCGCCGTGACGCCAACTCCGATCTCAAGGAACTGCTCAAGGAGAAGGAGATCTCCGAGGACGAGGAGCGCGGCGGCGAGGATGCCATCCAGAAGCTCACCGACAAGTACACCGGTGAAGTGGACCGCATCCTTCAGGAGAAGGAGAAGGAACTCATGGAGATCTGACGCGGGCGGTAGCGTTCGCGACGGCGGGGCGGCGTTCCCCGTCCAATGGGTCCGGGCAGGCCCCGCCGGTGCCGCTCACCGCCGGGGTCTTGCCGTTTATTCGGGGGCTGGGATGACCGCCTCCTGTACCGGGAAGTCGATGGGCAGAAAAACCGCAAACGATGCGCAGGTTTCAGCCGACGGGCCCCTGCCTGAACATGTGGCCATCATCATGGACGGCAACGGCCGCTGGGCCCGGGCGCGTGGGCTGCCGCGCCATGCCGGCCACCGGGCCGGTGCCGCCACGGTGCGCCGGGTGGTGGAGCATTGCGGCCGTCTCGGGATCCACGCCCTGACCCTGTTCGCATTCAGCAGTGAGAACTGGCGGCGGCCCCGCAAGGAGGTGAGCGTCCTGATGGAGCTCTTCCTGAGTACGCTCGACAAGGAGTCGGCCCGGCTGCACCGCAATGATGTCCGCCTGCGCTTCATGGGGGCCCGGGAGGACTTTCCCCGCCGCCTGCAGCAGCGCCTGGCGGATGCCGAGGCGCTGACCCGCGACAACACCGGTCTCCAACTCAACGTGGCGGCAAGCTACGGCGGGCGCTGGGACATCGCCAATGCCGCCCGGCGTCTGGCAGAGGCGGTGCAGGCGGGTCACCTGCAGCCCGACGAGATAACCACCGAGACCCTGGGTAAGGAGGTCTGCCTGGCTGAGCTGCCGGAGCCGGACTTGTTCATCCGCACCGGTGGCGAGCGCCGGATCAGCAACTTCATGCTCTGGCAGTTGGCCTACACCGAGCTCTACTTCACGCCGGTGCTCTGGCCAGCCTTCACCACCGACCACCTGGACGAGGCCCTGGCGGACTTCGCCGGCCGGGAGCGCCGCTTCGGGCGCACCTCCGATCAGTTGCAGACGGAGTCGGGACGTGCTTAAGCAGCGACTGCTCACCGCGGCCGTCCTGATTCCGCTGGTGCTCTGGGCGGTGTGGACCTGGCCGTTGCCGGCGGTGATGCTGCTCTACACCGTGGTCTTGCTGCTGGCCGCCTGGGAGTGGGGGGGCTTTCTCCGCGCCAACGACAGCCGCCGCCGGGCGCTCTGGCTGGTCGGGCTGACCGCCACATTGATTCCCGGCTGGTGGTGGTTTCAGGCCGATGGCGCGATGCTTCCGATCTTTGTCTTTGCCGCCGCCTGGTGGGCGGTGGCACTGGTCTGGCTGCTGCGCTACGCCGGTACCGGCGGGGCCCGCGGTGGCCCTTCGGATGCGGTGTTGGTCCTGGTGGGCTGGTGCGTGCTCTGGCCTGCCTGGATGGGGTTGTTGTGGTTGCAGGGCGGCAGCGGGCATGGCGGCTTCTGGGTCACCTTCCTCTTCGTGCTGGTCTGGGGCGCCGACACCGGCGCCTACTTCGCGGGTCGCAGCCTGGGCCGGCATAAGCTGGCGCCCCGGGTCAGCCCGGGCAAGACCTGGGAAGGGGTGGCCGGGGGATTGCTGGCAGCGGTGGTCGCCGGTCTAGTGCTATCGATGGTGTTTGCCGTACCGGGGCCGGGGGCGGGCCTGCTCGTGCTCCTGATCCTGGTGACCGTGGCCCTGTCGGTGGTCGGGGATCTCTTCGAGAGCCTGTTGAAACGCCAGCGCGGGGTCAAGGACAGCGGTACCCTGCTGCCCGGTCATGGGGGCATCCTGGACCGGATCGACAGCCTGACGGCCGCCGCGCCGCTACTGGCACTGGGACTGACATGGTGGCACACGACGCTGTAACCGGATTGAGCATCCTGGGAGCCACCGGCTCCATTGGCACCAGCACGCTCGACGTGGTGGCGCGCCACCCGGACCGATTCCGGGTCCGGGCGCTGGCCGCTCATCGGGACGTGGCAGGCATGGCGGGCCTTTGTCGCCGGTTTCGGCCGGAGCTGGCGGTGATGGCCGACCCGGACGCGGCCGTGGCGCTGCGCCGCCAGCTCGGTGACGACCTCCCCGGTGTGCGGGTGGCCGGGGGCGAGGCCGGGTTGATCGAGGCGGCGACCTGGCCTGGCGTGGACTGCGTGGTCGCCGCCATTGTCGGGGCCGCCGGGTTGATGCCCACCCTGGCCGCCGCCCGGGACGGCCGCCGGATCCTGCTCGCCAACAAGGAGGTGCTGGTTATGGCCGGCGAGCTGTTCATGGCCGAGGCCCGCGCCCATGGGGCCGTGGTGCTGCCGGTGGACAGTGAGCACAACGCCATCTTCCAGTGCCTGCCCGAGGCCTATCCGGCCCGCGATCTCGACAGCCTGGGGATCCGCCGGCTGATCCTCACCGCCTCCGGCGGACCGTTCCGGGCCCGGGCACCGGAGACCCTCGCCCAGGTGACCCCGGACGAGGCCTGCGCCCATCCCAATTGGTCCATGGGGCGCAAAATCTCGGTGGACTCGGCGACCATGATGAACAAGGGCCTGGAGCTGATTGAGGCCTGCCGGTTGTTCTCGGCGGAACCCGGGCGTGTGGATGTGGTCATTCATCCACAGAGCATCGTGCACTCCCTGGTGGAGTATCGGGATGGCTCGCTGCTGGCCCAGCTGGGCCAGCCGGATATGCGGATACCGATTGCCCATGCCCTGGGCTGGCCCGAGCGATTGGTATCGGGTGCGGAGTCGTTGGACCTGGCCGCATTGGCGCGCCTGGACTTCGAGGCGCCTGACCCGCGCCGTTTCCCCTGCCTGCAGTTGGCCTACGATGCGCTGGAGGCCGGGGGGCACGCCTGTGCGGTGCTCAACGCCGCCAATGAGGTGGCGGTGGAGGCCTTCCTGCACGGGGAGATCGGTTATACCCGGATCGCCGTCGTGGTGGCGGAAGTACTGGAGCGGATGAGTGGCGGGCCGGCGGCGGCCGACCTGGAGGCCATCCGCGGGGTGGACAACGAGGCGCGGTCGGTGGCCCTGCAGGTCGTGCGGCGAGAGGCGGGATAACAGACGATGGGCATCCTCTGGAGCATACTGGCGTTCGTCGTGGCCATTGGCATCCTGGTCACGGTGCACGAGTTCGGCCATTTCTGGGTGGCCCGGCGGGCCGGCATCAAGGTGCTGCGCTTCTCGGTGGGCTTCGGCCGGCCGCTGTTGCGCTGGCGCCGTGGGGCGGATCGCACCGAATACGTCATTGCCGCGATCCCGCTCGGCGGCTACGTGAAGATGCTGGACGAACGCGAGGCCGAGGTGCCCGAGGCCGAACGCCACCGCGCCTTCAACGTCCAGCCGCTGTACAAGCGCACCGCCGTGGTGCTCGCCGGACCCTTGTTCAATTTCCTGTTCGCAGTGCTCGCTTACATGGCCATCGGCCTGCTCGGCACTGTCGAGATGCGCCCGGTCCTGGGGCCGGTGGCGGAGAACACGCCGGCGGCTGAGGCCGGTTTTCAGGAGGGCGATGAGCTGCTCGCCATCGGCGGCCGCGAGACCCCCACCTGGCAGCGCACCGCCATGGCGCTGGTGGATGCCGGCTTTCACCGCGCCGACATCCCGGTGGAGGTCCGGGGCGAGGACGGCCGTGCCCGCAGTCTGGTGCTGGACATGACCCTGGCCGGTGAGATCGGGCGGGCGGACAATCTGCTGGCGCAGGCCGGTTTCCGTCCCTGGACCCCGGCCTTGGACCCGGTGCTCGGCCGTGTGGTGGATGACGGGCCCGCGGCCCGGGCCGGGCTCATGGCCGGCGACCGCATCGTCTCGGTGGAGGGCGAGCCGGTGGCGGAATGGCGTGAGCTGGTCGAGTGGATCGAGCACCATCCGGGCGAGGTTCTGACCCTCACGATCGAGCGCGACGGCCGTCAGGAGACCATCGATACGCGGCTGGACAGCGTGGAGGCGGCCGGGCGCACCATCGGTCAGCTTGGGGTGGCCCCCGAGGTGCCGGAGGGGGCCTATGACCGGCTCTACCGCGAGGTCCAATACGGACCGGTCGGGGCGCTGGGCCATGGCCTGTCCTCCACCTGGGATGCCAGCGTGCTGACGGTGAAGATCCTCGGCCGTATGGTGATCGGCCAGGCCTCGCTGCAGAATCTTAGCGGCCCGCTCACCATCGGGCAGTTTGCGGGCGATACCGCCTCGCTGGGCGTGGTACCCTTCCTGGGCTTCCTCGCCATCGTCAGTATCAGTCTGGGGATCATCAACCTGTTGCCGATCCCCATCCTGGACGGCGGGCACTTGCTCTATTTCGCGGTCGAGGCCGTACGCGGCAAGCCGCTGTCGGAGTACGCCCAGGCGGTGGGCCAGCAGGTGGGGCTGCTGATGCTGTTCCTGCTCATGGGACTGGCGTTCTACAACGACCTGGCGCGCCTGTTCGGCGGCTAAACGGGGACTGCCGGGGGGGCCCCGGTGCCTATCGCCCACATTTTCCGCACCGGCGCGGACCCTGTCCCGCCGGTTCAGATTGGACGAGAGTCGATGCGACGACCACTGCTACCCGCATTGTTGCTGGCCCTGGCCGCCCCTTCGGCCCAGGCCTTTGACCCCTTCCAGGTGGAGGGGATTCGAGTGGATGGCCTGCAGCGCATCGCAGAGGGCACGGTTTTCAACTACCTGCCGCTGGAGGTGGGGGAGACCATCGACAGTGAACGGGCCGCCGAGTCTATCCGGGCGCTGTACGAGACGGGCTTTTTCCGCGACATCGAACTGAGCCGTGACAATGGCGTGCTGGTGGTCTCGGTCATGGAGCGGCCTTCGGTGGCCCGGATCGAGATTCGCGGCAACGACGAGATCCGCAGTGACGACATCCTCGATGCGCTGGCGGCCGCCGGGCTGGCGGAGGGCCAGGTCTTTGACCGGTTCCGCCTGGCCGACATCGAACGGGAACTGCGCCAGCTCTACTTCAGCCGCGGTAAGTACGATGTCTCCGTCGAGAGCACCATCTCGCCGTTGGAGCGCAACCGGGTGGCGGTGCGCCTGGATATCGACGAGGGGCCGGTGGCGGCGATCCGTGAGATCCACTTCGTCGGCAATGAGACCTTCAGCGAGCGCCAGCTGCGCCGGCAGATGGAACTGCGCCCCCGCCGCTGGTGGCACTTCTTCTCCGATCGCCACCGCTACGCCCGCGACCGGCTTGGGAACGACCTGGAAGACCTGCGTAGCTTCTACATGGACCAGGGCTACATCAACTTTGCGGTCACCTCCACCCAGGTCTCCATCAGCCCGGATCGCGAGGATGTCCACATCACCGTGAACCTCTCCGAGGGCCAGCAATTCACCGTGGGCGAGATGAACGTGGTCGGCGATCTCATCGTCGAGCGCGAGGAGCTGGAGGGCTTCTTTGAACTGGAGTTCGGTGACGTCTATTCACGCTCCCGGGCGCAGGCCGCGAGCCGGGCCATGCAGAACCGCCTGGGTGAGGAGGGGTATGCCTTCTCCAACGTCGGGATTCGGCCCCAGGTCGACGAGGACCGTGGGGTGGTGGACCTGACCTATGTGGTCGACCCGGGGCGGCGGGTCTATGTCCGCCGCATCAATATCTCCGGCAATGAGCGGACCCAGGACGAGGTCGTCCGCCGTGAGCTGCGCCAGTTGGAAGGGGCGGCGCTCAACACCGCGGCCCTGCGCGAGTCGCAGACCCAGTTGGACCGCACGGGCTTTTTCGACCGGGTCAATATCGAGACCCCGCAGGTGCCCGGCAGCGACGACGAGGTGGATGTGGACGTCGACGTGGTGGAGCGCATGTCCGGCAGCCTGACCGCCGGTATCGGTTATGGCGAGAGCCAGGGCCTGCTGCTCAACCTCGGCGTGGCCCAGGACAACGTGCTGGGCACTGGGGACCGCATGAGCCTGGAGATCAACAACAGCCGGGTGAACACCATCTACTCGGCCTCCTATACCGACCGCTACTACACCCTGGACGGGGTCTCCCGGCGGTTCTTCGGCAGTTACCGGGAGACGCGCGCCCGGCGGGCGGACCTCTCCGATTTCGGCTTGACCTCCATCCGTGCCGGCGGCGGTCTGGGGATCCCGATTACCAACAACGACCGGATCTCGGTGGATCTGGCCTACGAGCACATGGATATCGAAGAGCGGGAGAACACCCCGCCCCGGATCACCGACTTCCTCGAAGACGAGGGCAACCGCTTCGATATGCTCAAGCTGGAGGCGGCCTGGACCCGCGACACCCGCGACCGGGCCATCTTCCCGCGACGCGGCGGCCGGCAGCGTCTGAGCGGCGAGGTCAGCGTGCCGGGGCTGGATCTCACCTTCTTCAAGACCAGCTACAGCCACCGGCGCTTCTGGCCCGTCAGTGAGAACCTCACCTTCTCGGTGGACGGCTCGATCAGCTATGGCGACGGCTATGGTGATACCAGCCGCCTGCCCTTCTTCGAGCACTATTACGGTGGCGGTGTCTCGACGGTGCGCGGCTATCGCGCCAACTTCCTGGGCCCGCGGTCGCTGGAGAACGGCAATGACCGGCCCCAGGGGGGTAACGTGCGTATCCTCGGCAGCGCCGAGCTGTTCTTCCCGCCGCCGTTCACCGAGGCCGAGTCGGTGCGTATGTCGCTCTTCCTGGACGCGGGGCAGGTCTACCAGACGCGCGGCGACCTCTACACCGGCAGCGAAGAGGTCTTTCCCGACAACCTTGACAGCGTCAACCTGGATGAGCTGCGTGCCTCTGCCGGGGTGGGGCTCACCTGGATGTCACCGATCGGTGCATTGACATTCAGCATAGCGGAACCGTTAAATGACACGAATGACGACGACACGGAAAGCTTCCAGTTCTCCCTGGGCACCTCGTTTTAGCGGATATCGGCGGGCAATGGCGTGATGGCAGCGACACACACCGGTTTAGCGCGCCCCGTGCTCCTGGGGCTTTTGTTGTGCCTGCTGTCCTGGCCGGTGGCCGCAGAGCTGCGCATCGGTTTCGTCAACCCGGCACGGGTGACCGCCGAGGCGCCTCAGGCCGATGCCGCCCGGGCCCTGCTCGAAGACGAGTTCTCCGGCCGCGATCAGCAACTGGCGGAGCTTCAGCAGGAAGTGGCCGAGTTGGAACGGCGCCTCACCCGCGAAGCGGCGGCGATGAGCGAGGCGGAACTGCGCCGCATGGAGCGGGAGCTGGCCTCCCGCCAGCGGGAGATCCGGCGCAGTCAGGAGGAGTTCCGCGAAGACTTCAACATGCGGCGCAACGAGGAGCTGAGCCGGCTTCAGAGGCGCATCCTGGAGACCATCCACGAAGTGGCCCGGGACAACGATTACGACCTGGTGCTTAGCGAGGGTGTGGTGTTCGCCAGCGAGCAGGTGGATATCACCGATAAGGTCATCGAGCGCCTGGAACAACAGCACCGCACCGCGCAATAGTCCGCCCGCGCCGGAGTCCGTTCCCACCGGTCGGTCGCCACGTGGCGCACCGCGGTCCGCCGCGCGCAAGGAACACGACGGAAAGGAAGATTAAGCATTGAACGCATCGACGGAAACCTCTATCGCCCTGCCGGATATCAATGACATCATGCGGAACCTGCCACACCGCTATCCTATGCTGCTGATCGACCGGGTGGTGGCGTTCAGCAAGCGGGAACGGCTGGTGGGGATCAAGAATGTCACCATCAACGAGCCCTATTTCGCCGGCCACTTTCCCCAGAAACCGGTGATGCCCGGGGTGCTTATCCTGGAGTCGATGGCCCAGGCCTGTGGCATGCTTGCCTTCAAGAGCGAACAGGAGGAACTCGGGGGTAACCACATTATCTATCTGGTGGCGATCGACAAGGCGCGGTTTAAACGCCCGGTGGAGCCCGGCGATCAACTCCGCCTGGAGGCCAGCCTCAAGCGGGTGATGCGGGGGCTGTGGATGTTCCAGGCCCAGGCCTGGGTGGGTGATGCCCTGGCGGCCGAGGCCGAGATTCGCTGCACGGTGAAAGAGGCGTGACCCGGATCGATCCAAAGGCAGTGGTGGACCCCTCGGCAGAACTGGACGAGGGGGTGACGGTCGGACCCTTCACGGTGATCGGGCCGGATGTCCAGGTGGGCGCCGGAACACGGGTTGGCCCCCACGTGGTGATCAACGGGCCCACCCGACTGGGCCGGAACAACCGCATTCACCCCTTCGCCTCCATCGGCGATGACCCGCAGGACAAGAAATACGCCGGCGAGCCCACCCGGCTGGAGATCGGTGACGACAACGTGATCCGCGAGTACGTCACCCTCAACCGGGGCACGCCGGAGGCCGGCGGCCTGACCCGTCTGGGTGACCGTAACTGGATCATGGCCTACAGCCACGTGGCCCATGACTGTCGTTTGGGCAACGACATCACCTTTGCCAATTCCGCCTCTCTGGCCGGCCACGTGGATGTGGAAGACCACGCCATCCTGGGTGGTTTCGCCCTGGTGCATCAGTTTTGCCGCATCGGTGCCTATGCCTTCTGCGGCTTCGGCAGTGTCATCAACCGCGATGTACTGCCCTTCACTACCGTGTCCGGCCACATGGCCCAACCCCATGGCATCAACGTGGTGGGGCTGCGGCGCCATGGCATGGGCCCGGAGCGTATCCGTGAGCTCAAGCGCGCCTACCGGCTGATCTTCAAATCCGGCAAGCGCCTGGATGACGCGCTGGAGGAACTGCGGCTGCTGGGCAAAGAGAACCCCGATCTCGAGCATCTGGCGGCCTTCATCGCCGCCAGCAATCGCGGTATTCTGCGGTAACCCCAGGGGGGCGCATGCGGGTGGCGTTGGTGGCCGGCGAGCACTCCGGTGATCGTTTGGGTGCCGGATTGATCCGCGCCATCAGGGCGCGGTGTCCGGAGGCCGAATTCGATGGCGTGGGCGGTCCCCTGATGCAGGCCGAGGGGCTGCGCAGTCACTACCCGATGGAGGCCCTGTCGGTGATGGGCCTGGTGGAGGTGCTGCGCCATCTGCCGCGCCTGCTACGGATCCGTCGCGACCTGGTGGCGCGCTACCGGACGGACCCGCCGGATGTCTTTGTGGGCATCGACCTGCCCGATTTCAATCTCAGCATCGAGCGCCGGCTCAAGGCCGTGGGCGTGCCCACCGTGCACTATGTCAGCCCCCAGGTCTGGGCCTGGCGGCAGGGCCGGGTGCGGACCATCGGGCGTTCGGTGGATCGGATCCTGGCCCTGTACCCCTTCGAGGCCGAGTTTTATCGCCGGCACGGCGTGCCGGTGGACTTCGTGGGCCACCCCGCCGCGGATCGCTTTCCCTTGCAGCCCGACGCCGGTGCAGCGCGGGCCGCGCTGGGCCTCGTCGACGACGGCGGAGGACCGTGGGTGGCGCTGTTGCCCGGCAGCCGTCTGGGCGAGGTTCAGCGCCATGCCGAGCTCTACGCCCGCACCGTGGCCCGGCTGCGGGAGCGCCAGCCGGATGTTCGCTTCATCGCGCCGCTGGCCTGGCCCGGTTTGCGTGCGGTGTTCTACGAGGCGCTGGTTCAGCAGGGCGTGTCCGACGCGGTGCAACTGTTCGAGGGTCGGGCGGACGAGGTCATGGCGGCGGCCGACGTCGTGCTCACGGCGTCGGGCACCGCCACACTGGAGGCCATGCTGCTCAAACGGCCCATGGTGGTGGCCTACCGGTTGGCGCCGCTGACCTTCTGGCTGATGAAACGCTTGGTGAGGGTCAGCCATGTCTCGCAGCCTAATCTGCTGGCCGGGGAGGGCCTGGTGGAGGAGTACCTGCAGGACGCGGCCACCCCCGACAACCTGGCCTACGCCCTCTACCGCCTGCTCAACGACGAGCCGCGATCGGCCTATTTGCGGGCGCGATTCGCGGAGTTGCACGGCACCCTGCGGCGGGGTGCGGATGGGCAGGCGGCCGCCGCCGTGCTCGCCGCGGCCGGGGGGAACGGGTCGTGACCGCGCCGATGGACACCCTGCCGCTGGATGGCAGGGCTAGCGTACTCCTGGCCGGAGTGGACGAGGTGGGACGCGGTCCTCTGGCCGGCGCGGTGGTGGCGGCAGCGGTGATCCTGGACCCGGACCGGCCGATCGCCGGTCTGCGGGATTCCAAGCGCCTTAGCGCGGCCCGACGGTCAGAGCTGGACCGGCGGATCCGCGCCCAGGCCCTGGCCGTTTCCTTGGGCCGTGCCGAGGTGGCGGAGATCGACCGGCTGAACATCCTGCAGGCCAGCATGCTGGCCATGCAGCGGGCGGTGGCCGGGCTGGATCCCGCGCCGGTGCAGGCGCTGGTGGATGGTAACCGGGCGCCGGCGTTACCCTGTCCTGCCCAGGCCATCGTCAAGGGGGATGACCGGGTGCCGGCCATTGCCGCGGCGTCCATCCTGGCCAAGCAGGCGCGCGACGCCGAGATGCGGGCCCTGGCCGAGCAGTACCCCGGCTACGGGTTCGAGCGCCACATGGGCTACCCGACCACCGAGCACCTGCAGGCCCTGCGGACCCTGGGGGCCTGCCCGGCGCACCGGCGTAGTTTCGCGCCGGTGCGCCGATGCCTGCTGGGCTGAGTGGTTTGCCACAGGGTTGCGGCATCTGCCGCGCAGCGGGCCTGCCTCGCCCCGCCAAGGGCCTGATGATAGTGCCGAATGGGGTTGGTCTGTAGCTTGCAAGGTTTTTCGGTGGGGCCGACCAGGGACGGTGAGCCCTGCTTCGAGATACCGCCTGCCCCCCGGCTCCTCCGGATAGAACAGGAAGACAATGAGCGCCCAGAGCGGTTTCGTACACCTGAATGTCCACTCGGAGTTCTCCCTCTCCGACGGTATCCTGCGTATCCCCGAGCTGGTGGACGCGGTGGCCGGGCAGGGTATGCCGGCGGTGGCCATCACCGATCAGGGCAACCTGTTCGGCATGGTCAAGTTCTACAAGGCGGCGCTGGCAGCGGGGGTCAAGCCCATTGTCGGTGCCGAGATCCGGGTTGAGGACGAGGAGGCGGAACGGGACCACTCCGCGCTCACCCTCCTGTGCCGCGATCTGGACGGCTATGCCGCTCTGTCCAGGCTGCTCTCGCTGAGCTACCAGCAGGGCCGCACCGTGGACGACACCCCCGTGGTCCAACGTGCCTGGCTGGAGGCCGACCACGAGGGCCTCATCGTGCTCTCCGGTGGCAAGGACGGTGATGTGGGCAAGGCCCTGCTGGCCGGCAACACACGCCGCGCCGAAAGCCTGGCCCGCTGGTATGCCGGGCACTTCCCCGACGCCTATTTCCTGGAGCTGCAGCGCACCGGCCGTCCCGGCGATGAGGACCACCTGCACGCCGCCGTGGCGCTGGCCACCGAGCTGGCCTTGCCGGTGGTGGCGACCAACGCCGTGCGCTTCCTCGCTGCCGACGATTACGACGCCCATGAGGTGCGGGTCTGTATCCACGACGGCTACACCCTCGACGACCCAAAGCGCCCGCGCCGTTACACCAACCAGCAGTACCTGCGCAGCCCGGCGGAGATGGGGGCGCTGTTTTCCGATCTGCCCGAGGCGCTGGAGAATACCGTCGAGATCGCCCGGCGCTGCAGCCTGGATCTGACCTTGGGCGAGAACGTCCTGCCCGATTTCCCCATCCCCGAGGGATTGACCATTGAGGAGTTCCTGCACCAGGAGGCCCTGCGCGGGCTCGAGCAGCGGCTGGAGGAGCGCGGCCTGGCGGAGGGTGAGACCGAGGAGGGCGTGCGCGAGACCTACCGGCAGCGGCTGGACTGGGAGCTGGGGATCATCAATCAGATGGGCTTCCCCGGCTACTTCCTGATCGTGGCCGATTTCATCCGCTGGGCCAAGGAACACGATATCCCGGTGGGCCCGGGGCGCGGCTCCGGGGCGGGGTCGCTGGTGGCCTACGCCCTGGCGATCACCGATCTCGATCCGCTGCGCTACGATCTGCTGTTTGAGCGCTTTCTCAATCCCGAACGCGTCTCCATGCCCGACTTCGACGTGGACTTCTGCATGGAGCAGCGTGACGAGGTCATCGAGTACGTGGCCCGGCGCTACGGCCGCGAGAAGGTGTCGCAGATCGCCACCCACGGCACCATGGCCGCCCGCGCCGTGGTGCGCGATGTGGGCCGGGTGCTGGGCCATGGCTACGGCTACGTCGACCGCATCGCCAAACTGGTGCCCTTCGAACCGGGCATGCAGCTGACCAAGGCCTTCGAGCTGGAGCCGGAGCTCAAGGCGCTCTATGAAAAGGACGAGGAGGCCGGCCCGCTGCTGAGCATGGCCCTCAAGCTGGAGGGCCTGGCCCGTAATGTCGGTAAGCACGCCGGCGGGGTGGTCATCGCCCCCACGGCGCTGACCGACTTCTCGCCGCTCTACTGCGAACCGGGCGGTGAGGGGTTGGCCACCCAGTACGACAAGGACGATGTGGAGGAGGTGGGCCTGGTCAAGTTCGACTTCCTGGGCCTGCGCACGCTCACCATCATCGACTGGACGGTGAAGGCGGTGAATGCCCTGCGCGAACAGCGGGGAGAGACCCCGCTGGATATCGCCCGGATCCCGTTGGACGACCGCGCCACCTTCGACCTGCTCAAGCGCTGCCAGACCACCGCGGTGTTCCAGTTGGAATCCCGCGGCATGAAGGAGCTGATCAAACGCCTGCAGCCCGACAGCTTTGAGGACATCATCGCCCTGGTGGCGCTGTTCCGCCCCGGCCCGCTGCAGTCGGGCATGGTGGACGACTTTATCGACCGCAAGCACGGCCGGGCGCAGGTGGCCTACCCGACCCCGGAACTGCACCACGACGACCTGGAGCCGATCCTCAAGCCCACTTACGGCGTCATCCTCTACCAGGAGCAGGTGATGCAGATCGCCCAGGCCCTGGCCGGTTACAGCCTGGGGGCGGCCGATCTGCTGCGCCGGGCGATGGGCAAGAAGAAGGCGGCCGAGATGGCCAAGCAGCGGGAGATCTTCCTCAAGGGCGCGCAGGAGCACGGCCTGAGCGAGGCGCACGCCGGCGCCATCTTTGACCTGATGGAGAAGTTCGCCGGTTACGGCTTCAACAAATCCCACTCCGCGGCCTACGCACTGCTCTCCTACCAGACCGCCTGGCTCAAGCACCACTACCCGGCGCCCTTCATGGCCTCGGTGCTCTCCTCGGACATGGATAACACCGACAAGGTGGTGATCTTCATCGAAGAGTGCCGGGAGATGGGGCTCACCGTGCGCCCGCCGGACGTGAACCGCTCCGGGTACCGGTTCCGCGCCGAGGACGAACAGACCATCATCTACGGCCTCGGTGCGGTGAAAGGGGTGGGGCAGTCGGCCCTGGACGCCATCATTGAGGAGCGCGACGCCCACGGCCCGTTCAAGGACCTGCAGGACCTGTGCAACCGGGTGGACCTGCGCAAGGTGAACCGCCGGGTGCTGGAGGCCCTCTGCCGCTCCGGCAGCCTCGACAGCCTGATCCCCAACCGCGCCACCGGGATGGCCTGGCTACCGGAGGCCCTGGCGGCGGCCGAACAGAAGACCCGTAACGCCGCCGCCGGTCAGGAGGACCTGTTTGGCCTGCCCGGCGACGGCGCGGCCGTGGCGGAAGCGGAGGAGCCGCATTTTTCCACCCCGGAGCAGGCGGAGTGGGATGAGCACGACCGGCTGGCCGCCGAGAAGGAGACCCTGGGGCTGTTCCTGACCGGCCATCCCATCGACCCCTACGAGGCCGAACTGTCCCATCTGGCCGAACGGCGCATCGCCCAGGTGCTGGCAGCGGCCGGAGAGCCGGGCGAGAAGCCGGAGAACGGCCGGGGCCGGCGGCGCAACGGCCCCAGCGTCCGGGTGGTGGGGTTGGTGGTGTCCCTGCGTACCCGCAACACCGCCAGCGGCGGGCGCATGGCCAGCCTGGTGCTGGATGACCGCACCGCGCGCATGGAGGCCATGCTCTTTCCTGAGGCCTACGAGCGGCTGCGCGGGCTGATCGCGGTGGACCGGGTGCTGGTGGTCCAGGGCAGTCTCGATTACGACGACTTCGCCGGCGGCTGGCGGATCACCGTGGAGCAGTTGCAGGACATCAACGACGCCCGCGCCGAGCGGCTGCGCCAGGTGGTCATTGAGCTCTCGGCGGCCATTGCGGACAACGGCTTCGCCGACGCCCTGGAGGAAACCCTGAAGCCCTATCGCCAGGGGCGGTGTGACGTGCATCTGGACTACCGTGGCGAGCGGGCCAGCGGGCGCCTGCGCCTGGGTGACGACTGGCGGGTGCACCCCAGTGACGACCTGTTGCGCCGTCTCGAGCGACTGGCGGGCCCGGCGCGGGTGCGCCTGGAGTATTGATCCGGAGCAAGGATTGGGTGATTCGGGAAGATTTCCTGTTGAAAATGATTCGCATCCGCAATATTTTGGCGGACAATCGTGAAACGATCGGATAGCCGCTATGACTGAAACCGCCAATGGAACCCTCGCCGCGCTGGCCGCCTTCCTGGACGCCGGCGGCCCAGTGCTCAAGATCATCGCCGCGCTCTCGGTGCTGACCCTGGCCATTGTGCTGCTCAAGGTCTGGCAGTTCCGTGCCGTGCGCCTCACCCGCATGGGCTTTGTCGAGGAGGCCCTGCAGCACTGGCGCGAAGGCAGGGACCAGGCCGCCCTGGACACCGTGAGCAATACCCGCAACCCGGCCGGCCCGGTGCTGGCCGTGGCCATGCGCGGATGTCTGGACCGTCAGGTGCCCACCGAACTGGTGCGCGAGGAGGTGACCCGTATTGCCAGCGCCAGTATGGAGCGGCTGCGCAGCATGATCCGCGGCCTGGAGGTCATCGGGGCCCTGGCGCCGATGCTGGGGCTGTTGGGCACGGTGATCGGTATGATTCAGGCATTCCAGCAGCTCGAAGGGGCCGGCAGCAACGTGGATCCCGCGCTGCTCTCCGGGGGGATCTGGGTCGCGTTGCTGACCACCGCGGCCGGGCTCGCCCTGGCCATCCCCGCCATCGCGCTGGCGAGCCTGCTGGAGCGTTACATCGACCAGTTCCGCCATCGTCTGGAGGACGCCGTGACCCGCGTCTTCACCCTGCGGGTCTGGCACGAACAGCCGCCCGAGGGGGTAATGGACACCGCCCCGGCAGCGCCCCCCGCACGCGCCGTGGCCCATGCAACTTGAGCAGCGGCGCAAGCGGCGGCGACTGGTCAGCCTGACCCCGCTGATCGATGTCGTCTTCATCCTGCTGATCTTCTTCATGCTCGCCACCACCTTCGCGCAGTGGCGGGCGGTGCCGGTGAGCGCAGCGGGTGAGGGCGGCGACGCGGTGGCCGAACTCACGGCCCTGCGGGTCAGTGTCGATGCCGACGGCCGCTTCCGTATGGAGGGCCAGGCGGTGGATCTGTCCGTCCTGAAGCAACGGGTCCGTGACGGCCTCACGGCGGATCCGGACCGGCCCGTCCGCCTTCAGACCCACGATGATGCGCCCCTGCGCGCCGTGGTGGCGGCCATGGACGGCATCCGCGCGGCCGGTGGCCACAACCTGAGCCTGGCCCGGGAGTGACCCCATGCAGTTGCCGCAGAAAGAGAGCCGCCTGCCGGAAGAGAACGTCATCCCCCTGATCAACATCGTCTTTCTGCTGTTGATCTTCTTCATGATGGCCGGCATGTTCACCCGCCCCATGCCATTCGAGGTGGCGCTGCCGTTCAGCACCAGCCCGGAGGAGACCGCACCGGACGAATTGGTCGTGCTCTTGGGTGGGGAGGGGCAATTGGCCCTGAACAGCCGGGAGCTGGACTTGGCCGCGCTGCCCGCTGCGTTGCAGGACTGGCCGGAGGACCTGGCCGAGAAGGCCGTCCAGATCAAGGCGGACGGGGACGTGGCTGCGGGACGGTTGATGGCGGTGCTGGATGCGCTCCGGGACGCCGGTGCGGACCGGGTCGTCCTGCTGGCGCGGAGGGAGTCGCCGTGACCGGAGGACCGGACTGGCGGCATTGGCTGGTGGCCCTCACGCTGGCGGCGGTGATCCACGTCGGGGTGGCCTGGATGCTGCCGCGGGATCAGGAAGCGCCGGAGGAGCCGGAATTCGTCCAGGTGGCGGAGATCCGCCTGGCCGGCGGCGGGGTCCCGACGCCGCCGGTGCCCGAGCCTGAGCCTGAGCCCGAGCCCGAGCCCGAGCCCGAGCCCGAGCCTGAGCCCGAGCCTGAGCCTGAACCCGAGCCTGAACCCGAGCCTGAACCCGAGCCTGAACCCGAGCCTGAACCCGAGCCTGAACCCGAGCCTGAACCCGAGCCTGAGCCTGAACCCGAGCCTGAACCCGAGCCTGAACCCGAGCCTGAGCCTGAACCCCAGCCAGAGCCTGAGCCGGAGCAGGAACGTGAGGCGGTGGTCGAGGTCGACGAGGTCGTGGACGAGGAGCTCCCGCCGGATGAGGCCGGCACCCCGGGTGATCATGAGGAAGAGGTGATCGAGGTGGGCCAGGTGGGCGATGTGGACGACGCCTTCGCCGCCGAGGTCCGGGCCCGTCTGCAGACGGTCCAGCGCTACCCCCGCCAGGCGCAGCGCCGCCGGCTGGAGGGCACGGTCATGCTTTACTTTATGATGGACCGGGAGGGCGAGGTGCTGGAATGGCGTATCGTCGAGACTTCCGGGCAGCGCCTGCTGGATGACGAGGTGGAGGCCATGCGCGAGCGGGTGGACCTTCCCAGCGTGCCGGACGACATCCCCCATCAACGACTCGAGTGGCGGGTGCCGGTGGAGTTCCGGCTGCGCTAGCGCCATCGGGTGCGTTGCGTCCACGGTCCCTTGCCAAGTAAACCCGCTTGTATCAGGGTTACCCCCAGAGGGGGGAGCGCATGAACGATGCCAGCCACGACAATCAGGAGCGCCGCCAATTCTTTCGTATCGACGACACCCTGGCATTGAGCTGGGTGGCGGTGGCCCCGAACCGGATCGGGGCGGTGATGGAACAGCTGCGCCGGGAGGAGGACCTGGGCGTGGCGGCCGAGGAGACCTTCGCCGCGCTCAGTCGGCGCGCCGAGAAGCTGAGGCGGGTCCAGGAGCCGGAGATCCGGGCACTGTTCGAGCTGGTCGAGCAGCGTCTGGAAATGCTCGCGGACCGGATGCTGCACTGGGATCGGCGCAACACCCGCGCCGATCTTCAGCAGGTCAATCTCAGCGCCGGGGGCGTCGCCTTTCGCACCGTGCAGCCGGTGTTGGTGGGCGAATGCATGGTGATCCGGCTGGGCCTGCTGGAGATGCGGCGCACGGTGTTTGCGGGCGGGCGGGTGGTCCGCAGCCAGGAGGACGCGCCCGGCCAGTGGTGGGTGGCCGTCGCCTTTCAGCACATCCGCGAGGAGGATCAGCAGAAGGTGCTGCAATACACGCTGCATAAGCAGTCGCTGCAGATCAAAGCGCAACAGAAGCAGGGCGAGTGAGCCGGTAACGGCCCGGTGGCTGGATCAGCGCTTGCGCAGGTTCCGGCCCGGGGTTACGGTTATGCCCCCAAACGCCGGATTGCCTGGACCCGATGAACCTGAACTTCCTGGATTTTGAGCAACCGATCGCCGAGCTGGAGGCGAAGATCGAAGAGCTGCGTCACGTCGGCCACGACGCCGAGGTGAATATCAGCGAGGAGATCCAGCGGCTGCAGGAGAAGAGCCACGTCCTCACCGAGAAGATCTTTGCCAACCTGACCGCCTGGCAGATCGCCCAGCTGGCGCGGCACCCCAACCGCCCCTACGCACTGGATTACATCGACGGCCTGTTCGAAGAGTTCGAGGAGCTGCACGGGGATCGTACCTACGCCGATGATCCGGCCATCGTCGGCGGGGTCGCCCGTTTCGATGGCCGCCCGGTGATGGTGATCGGTCACCAGAAGGGCCGCGACACGCGCGAGAAGGTGCGGCGTAATTTCGGCATGCCCCGGCCCGAGGGCTACCGCAAGGCGTTGCGCCTGATGCGCATGGCCGAACGCTTCCAGCTCCCCATCTTCACCTTCATCGACACCCCCGGCGCCTACCCCGGTGTCGGCGCCGAGGAGCGTGGACAGAGTGAGGCCATCGCCCGCAACCTGGCGGCGATGGCCCGACTGCGCACGCCCATCATCTGCACGGTGACCGGCGAGGGGGGGTCCGGTGGCGCGCTGGCCATCGGCGTCGGGGACCGGCTGCTGATGCTGGGCTACAGCGTCTACTCGGTGATTTCACCGGAGGGCTGCGCCTCCATCCTCTGGAAGAGCGCCGAGCGGGCCTCCGACGCTGCGGAGGCGATGGGTATCACCGCGCACCGGCTGCACGAACTCGGCCTCAACGACCGGGTGGTGGAAGAGCCCCTGGGCGGCGCCCACCGTAACCCCGAGGCCATGATGGAGAGCCTGCGCGCGGAGCTGCGCGAGCAGTTGCAGGCGCTGGAGGGGCAGTCCACCGAGACCCTGCTGGCTGATCGCTACCAGCGAATGATGGCCTTCGGTCAGTTCCGCGAGTAACCCCCCGGGGCACGGCCCCGACCCGCCATGGCCCCGACCCCCGAACTGAGCCCCGAGACCCTGGCCCGGCACCTTGCGGTGCTTGGCCCTGCGTCGGGCTATTGCGTGGCCTATTCGGGGGGGCTGGACTCCACGGTCCTGCTGCATCTGATGGCCGCGCTCAGCGCGGCCCGCGAGCTGCCGTTGCGCGCGGTGCACATCCACCACGGGTTGCAGCCGCAGGCCGATGCCTGGGCCGAGCACTGCCGGCAGCAGGCCGCTGCCCTGGGGGTGGACTGCCTGGTCCTGCCGGTTGAGGTCCGGCGCGACAGCGGGGAGGGGCTGGAGGCCGCTGCCCGCCAGGCGCGCTACGCTGCCCTGGCGTCGCACCTGCAATCGGGCGAGGCCCTGCTCACCGCCCATCACGCCGACGACCAGGCGGAGACCGTCCTGCTGCACCTGCTGCGCGGCAGCGGCCCCCGCGGCCTGGCCGGAATGCGCGCGCAGCGGCCGCTGGGGCGCGGTCGGCTTTTGCGCCCGCTGCTCCCCTGGCCGCGCGAGCGGCTGCGCGCCTACGGCGACACCCACGCCCTGTGCTGGGTCGAGGACCCCAGCAACGCGCACGTCGCCCACGACCGTAACTGGCTGCGCCACACCCTCTGGCCGGTGCTGACGCAGCGCTGGCCCGACGCCAGTCGCCGCGTCGGCCGCGCCGCCGGCGAGCAGGCCGAGGCGGAGGCCCTGCTGCGTGAGCTGGCCGGGGAGGACCTGGCCCGCCACCCACCGGGGCCGGGGCTGGCGGTCTCTGTCCTTGCCCGACTCAGTCCGGCGCGGGCTCGCAACTTGGTCCGTCACTGGCTGCTGATGTCCGGCCTGCGGCCGCCCCCCCGCGCTCGCCTGGAGCAGGGGCTGGCCGACCTGATCCGGGCCGGCCGGGACCGGCAGCCGGTGCTTACCTGGCCGGAGGGGGAGCTGCGCCGTTACCGCGACCGGATTCACCGGCTCCCGGCCGGTGGGCCGCCACCCTGGCCCGGGCCAGATCGCGAGTGGGACCTGCGGGTGCCGCTGGTGGTCCCCGGTGTGGGGGTGTTGCGCCTGGTGCGCGCGGATGAGGGTATTGCGCCGTCATTGATCGGGGCCGAGGGCCTGAGCGTGGGGCGTCGTCGTCGCGGGGAGCGGTGCCAGTTGGCCCACGACCCGGGGCACCGTCCGTTGTCGAAGCGCTTTCAGGAGGCCGGGATCCCTCCCTGGGAGCGCGACCGCGTTCCGATTCTGCGCCGCGGCGAGGAGGTGGTCGCCATCGCCAACCTGGGTACCGCCAAGCGCTTCACGGCGAGGCCCGGCTACCGCCTGATCTGCGAGGAGCATGGCCCTGACGGCGGCTGAGGGTCTGGCCGGCGGGCGGGGGTGTCCGTCACGGGGACGCTGTGAATACATCCCTGTACGCTCGACGGCGGCCATCCCTGGCCGCCGACGCCCCGTGACGGACACCCCCGCCCGCCGGCCAGACCCTCAGCCGCCCCACCCACCGCCCCGGCGGTACCCCGGTGCCGGCGGTCGCTCTGAAGGGGCGCGCGCCGGTGTCCGTTGTGAATTGGCCCCCCTTCTGCTAATGTTTGCGCCCATCCAAGGCCAGCCCCGGCCGCCCACACTCATACCTCCGCGAAGCCCGTATGACCCGATACATTTTCATCACCGGCGGTGTCGTATCGTCCCTGGGAAAGGGCATCACCGCCGCTTCCCTGGGTACCATCCTGCAGGCCCGTGGCCTGAGTGTCTCCATGACCAAACTGGATCCCTACATCAATGTGGATCCGGGCACTATGAGCCCTTTCCAGCACGGCGAGGTCTACGTCACCGACGACGGCGCGGAGACCGACCTGGACCTGGGGCACTACGAGCGTTTCGTGCGCACCACCATGACCCGCAACAACAACTACACCACCGGCCGGATCTACGAATCCGTCATCCGCAAGGAGCGCCGGGGTGAGTATCTGGGCGGTACGGTGCAGGTCATCCCCCACATCACCGACGAGATCAAGCGCAGCATCCAGCAGGGTGCCGACGACGCGGACATCGCCCTGATCGAGATCGGCGGTACGGTGGGCGATATCGAATCGCTCCCCTTCCTGGAGGCCATCCGCCAGATGGGCGCCGAGCTCGGCCGTGGCCGTTGCCTGTTTATGCACCTCACCCTGGTGCCCTTCATCGGTGCCGCGGGCGAGATGAAGACCAAGCCCACCCAGCACTCGGTCAAGGAACTGCGCTCCATCGGCATCCAGCCCGATATCCTGGTCTGCCGGGCCAGTCAGCGCATCCCCGAGGAAGAGCGCCGCAAGATCGCCCTGTTCACCAACGTGGAGCCGCGGGCGGTGGTCTCCTGTCTGGACGTGGACAACATCTACAAGATCCCCGAGGTGCTGCACCGGCAGGGGCTGGACAACATCGTTGCGGAGAAGCTCGGTCTGGAGCTGCCGCCGGCCAGCCTGCAGGACTGGCAGCGGGTGGTGGAGGCCATGCAGAACCCCGAGGGCGAGGTCACCATCGCCATGGTGGGCAAGTACGTGGATCTCACCGATGCCTACATGTCGCTCAACGAGTCGCTGCGCCACGCGGGGATACAGACCCGGCACCGGGTCAATATCCGGTACATCGACTCCGAGGAGTTGGAACGCGAAGGGACCCACGCCTTGGACGGGGTGGACGCCGTCCTGGTGCCCGGTGGCTTCGGCGAGCGCGGCGTGGAGGGCAAGATCCTGGCGGCCCGCTACGCCCGGGAGCGCAAGGTGCCTTACCTGGGCATCTGCCTGGGGATGCAGGTGGCGGTCATCGAGTACGCCCGCAACGTCGCCGGGCTGGAGGGGGCCCACAGCACCGAATTCACCCGCCACCCCCACCATCCGGTCATCGGCCTGATCACCGAGTGGATGACCGACGAGGGCACCGTGGAGCAGCGTAGCGAGGACTCCGACCTGGGCGGCACCATGCGCCTGGGGGCCCAGCCCTGTCGGCTGACCGAGGGCTCGCTGGCCCGCCAGGTCTACGGCAAGGACGTGGTGGAGGAGCGCCACCGCCATCGCTACGAATTCAACAACCACTACCTGGAGGCGCTGGAGGCGGCCGGGCTGCGGTTCTCCGGCTGGTCCCACGACCGCAAACTGGTGGAAGTGGTGGAGCAGCCGGACCATCCCTGGTTTCTGGCCTGCCAGTTCCACCCGGAGTTCACCTCCACGCCCCGCGACGGCCATCCGCTGTTTGCCGCCTTCGTGCGTGCCGCCATCGCCCACAGGGGCTAAGGTACAGGCAGGGCTGAAAATACTCGCACCAACGTGACAGGGGACTGATAGCCATGGATCTTTGCGGTTTCCGGGTGGGTCTGGACAGGCCGCTGTTCCTCATCGCCGGTCCCTGCGTGGTCGAGTCCGAGCAACTGGCGCTGGACACGGCCGGGGCACTGGCGGAGATGACCGGTGAGCTGGGCATCCCGTTCATCTACAAGTCCTCCTTTGACAAGGCCAACCGCAGCTCCCACGAGAGCTATCGGGGCCCCGGTCTGGAGGCCGGGCTCCGGGTGCTGGAGCAGGTACGCCGCCAGATCGGCGTCCCGGTGATCACCGACGTGCACGAGGACACCCCGCTGGTCGAGGTGGCGTCGGTGGTGGACGTGCTCCAGACCCCGGCCTTCCTGTGCCGGCAGACCAATTTCATCCAGAACGTGGCCCGGCAGGGCCGGCCGGTGAATATCAAGAAGGGCCAATTCCTGGCCCCCTGGGACATGCGCCATGTGGTCGCCAAGGCCCGCGAGGCGGGCAACCAGCAGATCATGGTCTGCGAGCGGGGCGTCTCCTTTGGCTACAACAACCTGGTCTCGGACATGCGCGCCCTGGCAGTGATGCGCGAGACCGGGGCCCCGGTGGTGTTTGACGCCACCCACTCGGTGCAGTTGCCGGGCGGGCAGGGCAGTGCCTCGGGGGGGCAGCGGGAATTCGTCCCGGTACTGGCGCGGGCGGCGGTGGCCGCCGGCGTGGCCGGGCTGTTCATGGAGACCCACCCCGACCCGGACCAGGCGCTCTCCGACGGCCCCAACGCCTGGCCGCTGGAGCGCATGCGCGAGCTGCTGGAGACGCTCATGGAACTGGACCAGGTGGTCAAGGGGCGCGGCTTCACGGAACAGGGCCTTTAGCGCACCGTCGCCCGACAACATCGTATTTGTTCGTTTTTTGGAAGGGGAACCGATGGGGACCATCAAGCAGATCAAGGCACGTGAAATACTCGACTCGCGGGGCAATCCGACCGTTGAGGCGGATGTCATCCTCGATTCCGGCGTCATGGGCCGGGCGGCTGTGCCCTCCGGCGCCTCCACTGGCACCCGCGAGGCGGTGGAACTGCGCGACGGCGACGCCGGGCGCTACCTGGGCAAGGGGGTGCGCAAGGCGGTGGAGAACGTCAACACCGTAATCGCCGACGCCCTGTGCGGCATGGACGCCTCCGGCCAGCGGGCCCTGGATGATCGGATGCGGGAGCTGGACGGGACCGACAACAAGGGCAAGCTGGGTGCCAACGCCCTGCTGGCGGTCTCCCTGGCGGCCGCCCGCGCCACCGCTGCCGAGCGCGGGCAGTCATTGTTCCGCTACCTGAACCCCGAGGGGCCCTGGTCGCTGCCGGTACCGATGATGAACATTCTCAACGGCGGCGAGCATGCGGACAACAGCGTGGACATCCAGGAGTTCATGGTCATGCCCACGGGCTTCGACCGCTTCTCCGAGGCCCTGCGCTGTGGCACTGAGATCTTCCACGCCCTCAAGAAGGTGCTCCAGGACCGTGGCCTCAACACCGGGGTCGGGGATGAGGGCGGTTTCGCCCCCGATCTGCCCTCCAATGAGGCGGCGCTGGAGGTGATCCTGGAGGCGATCGACCGGGCCGGCTACAAGGCCGGTGAGAACGTCTGGCTGGCGCTGGACGCGGCCAGCTCCGAGTTCTACCAGGATGGGGTCTACCGCTTGGCCTCGGAGGGTCGGGAGTTTTCCGCCGAGGCGTTCGCCGACTACCTCGCCGATCTCTGTGCCCGCTACCCCATCCTCTCCATCGAGGACGGGATGGACGAGTCGGACTGGGTCGGCTGGAAGGCGCTGACCGATAAGCTTGGCGACCGGGTGCAGTTGGTGGGGGACGACCTGTTCGTGACCAACACCCGGATCCTCAAGCGCGGGATCGACGAGGGGGTGGGTAACTCCATCCTCATTAAGTTCAACCAGATCGGCACCCTCTCCGAGACCCTGGACGCCATCGCCATGGCCCACGAGGCCGGCTTCACCTCCGTGGTCTCCCACCGCTCCGGCGAGACCGAGGACACCACCATTGCCGACCTGGCGGTGGCCACCACCGCCACCCAGATCAAGACCGGTTCGCTGTCCCGCTCCGACCGGGTGGCCAAGTACAACCAGCTGCTGCGCATCGAGGAGGAGCTGGGCGAGCAGGCCGACTACCCGGGGCTGGCGGCCTTCCCGCAGCTTCGGCGCGGCTGACGCGCGGGGCGCGCCCCGTGAACCCTCATGCGTTGGGTGCTCGCCGGTCTCACCGCGCTGCTGCTGTGGCTCCAGGGGCTGCTCTGGTTCGGCGAGGGCGGTCTGAACGACGTCCGGGGGCTGAGCCGCAGTGTCGAGGCCCAGCGGGAGGAAGTGGACCGGCTGCGCCAGCGCAATCAGGCCCTGGAGGCCGAGGTCAACGACCTCAAGACCGGCCTGGAGGCGCTGGAGGAGCGGGCCCGCAGCGAGCTGGGTATGATCCGCGAGGGCGAGACCTTTTATCAGATCATTGAACGGGAGGATGACGCCCGGTGAGTGAACCACGGATCTGGGCGGTCCTGCCGGCGGCCGGTGTCGGCCGGCGTATGGGCGGACCGCTGCCCAAACAGTACCTGCCGCTGGCCGGGCGTCCGGTGATCGCCCGGACCCTGGATCGACTGCTGGCACTGCCGGCCGTGCACGGCGCCGTGGTGGCCCTCTCCCCCGAGGATAACCACTGGGATGCCCTGGGCTACCGACACCGGAAACCCGTGCACCGGGTGCCGGGTGGGGCGGAACGCAGCGATTCGGTCCAATCCGTTCTGCATTGGCTCGCCGAACAGGGGGGCACACGGGACTATGCCCTGGTGCATGACGCGGTGCGGCCCTGTGTCGGGATGGCGGAGCTGGAGCGGCTGATTGACCGCGCCCGGGACGAGCGCGGCGGCTTGCTCGCCTTTCCGGTGCGCGACACCCTCAAGAGGGACGACGGTGACGGCCACGTGGCCCGCACCGTGGACCGCGAGGGGCTGTGGCACGCCCTGACCCCTCAGCTCTTTCCGGTGATGGCATTGCGCGAGGCGCTGGCGAAGGCCGGCGAGGCCGGACTCACCATCACCGACGATGCCTCGGCCATGGAGGCGGTGGGCGGGCGCCCGCGCCTGATCCCGGGCGAGGCCACCAACATCAAGATCACCCGCCCGGCGGACCTGGCCCTTGCGGAGGCCATCCTGGTCGCCCAGGGCGGGACCGGCGCCTGACCCCCCCCCTGGTCGGCGACATGGACTCAAGGCGCGGAGGCAGACAGACATGATCCGGGTAGGACAGGGCTTTGATGCCCACCGGTTCGGCGAGCCCGGCACCCCCCTGATCCTGGGTGGGGTGCAGGTCCCCCATGAGCGTGGGCTGGCGGCCCACTCCGACGGCGACGTGCTGATGCACGCGGTCACCGATGGGCTCCTGGGTGCGGCCGGTGAGGGCGATCTGGGCACCCACTTTCCCGACTCAGACGATGCCTATAAAGGCATCGACAGCCGGATCCTGCTGCGCGACGCGCTGCAGCGGGTCCGGGCCGGTGGCTGGCGCGTGGTGAACGTCGACGCCACCCTGATCGCCCAGGCACCCCGCATGAACCCCCATGTGGGGGCCATGCGCGACCATCTGGCCGCCGACCTCGAGGTGGCGCCTTCGGCGGTAAACGTCAAGGCGACCACCACCGAGCGCATGGGGTTTCCGGGCCGGGGCGAGGGCATTGCCGCCATGGCGGTGGTGCTGATCGCCCGGGATGGTTTTTTTGAGCACTGAGCAAGCCGCGTCCCTGCCCCGCGCCTGGGGCCCCCCGCTGGGCACGGCGCGCCTCAAGGCCACCCCGGAGGACTTCCTGGTCGAGGAGCAGACCGGGCTCTGCCCTTGCGGCGACGGGGAGCACCTGTGGCTGTGGGTGGAAAAGCGGGGTCTGAACACCGCGCAGGTGGCCCGGGCGCTGGCCGAGGCCGCCGGCATCCACC
Organism: Alkalilimnicola ehrlichii MLHE-1; assembly: GCF_000014785.1. NCBI lineage: Bacteria > Pseudomonadati > Pseudomonadota > Gammaproteobacteria > Chromatiales > Ectothiorhodospiraceae > Alkalilimnicola > Alkalilimnicola ehrlichii. The sequence goes on along the minus strand of NC_008340.1, from coordinate 2,094,892 downwards.
CGCGGGCGGTCTCCTTTGCCGGCCTGAAGGACAAACACGCCCTGACCCGCCAGTGGTTCAGCCTGCAGTCGCCCGGTCGGTCGCTGCCCCTGGGCGTGGGGGAGGGGCCGATCCCGGGCGTGCGCATCCTGATCGCCCGGCGCCACCATCGAAAGCTGCGCACCGGGGCCCTCAAGGGCAACCGGTTCGTGCTGACCCTGCGGGACTGCGACGCCGATCCGGCGGCGGTGGCACAGCGCCTCTACCGCATCAGCACCCAGGGCGTGCCCAACTACTTCGGCCACCAGCGCTTCGGGCGTGGCGGCGGCAATCTGGCCCAGGCCTCGGCCTGGTTCGCCGGCGGGCGTCCGCCCCGCGACCGCAAGCTGCGCGGCCTGCTGCTCTCCAGCGTGCGGTCCGAGCTGTTCAATCGGGTGCTGGCGCGGCGGGTCGGGGAGGGCAGTTGGAACCGACTGTTGCCGGGCGAGGTGGCCATGCTCGATGGGCGCGGAGCGGTGTTCGAGACCGATCCGGCCGACCCCGCTCTGCCCGGGCGGTGTGCCCGTCTGGAGATCCACCCCACGGGGCCACTGGCGGGCGAGCGCGGGGTGCAGCCCGGCGGCGAGGTCGCGGCCCTGGAGCGGTCGGTATTGGCGGCCGAACCCCTCTGGCACCAGGGCCTGGCGCGGGCAAGGATGGAGGCGGCGCGCCGTGCGCTGCGCCTGCGGGTGGTCGATCTCGCCTGGCATTGGCCGGCGCCGGGCCGGCTCCAACTTAGTTTCCGGCTGCCTGCCGGGGCCTATGCCACCGTGGTGGTACGGGAGGTGTTGGAGTGTTGATTAACGCACGCAATTACACAAAAACCCAATTATAATAAGATGACTATACTGAAAGGCGTAGTCTTTTCTCGCCTTGAATGTTGGGGGGGCCGGGGTTTGAGCGATCTGGAGACGGGAGCGGGTACCGTCTGCCTGAGCGGCTTTCCGGCGGAGGAGGCGGAGCGGCTGACAGGCCTGCTCCAGGGTGCGGGCCTGCGGGTGACGCTCTGCACCCGCCGCTGCCGGGAGGGGGGCTGCGAGCGGGGCGAAGTCCCCGGGTGTGTGTTGCTGAACCTCGATGCCGACCCCGATTGCCTGGCAAGCCTGGACAGGGCGTTGGGGCCCGGGTCGGCTATTGCCCCGCTGGTGGCCCTGGTGCGGACGCCCGCGGTGGCGCCGGTGGTTCAGGCCCTGCGCCACGGTGCCTGGGACGTCCTGCGGGTCCCGGTGAGTGACCAACTGCTCCTGGACACGGTCTGCCACGCCGTGCAGGCCGGCCAGGCCCGGGTCCAGGAGCACCGGCGGCGCCAACGGCTCTGCACCCAAATGGCGCGGCTCACCCAGCGCGAGCAAGAGGTGTTCCGGGCACTGGCGCGGGGCGGGAGCCACCGTGACATTGCCCAGGGGCTGGGTATCAGTCCGCGGACATTGGAGGTCCACCGGGCCCGGCTGTACCGCAAGTTGCGCATTGAAACCTATACTGAATTGGTGCGTATGGCGGTCCTGGTCGGCGTACTGGATCGCTACCCATTGTTACCGGAGGTGGAACGGGCGCCCGGCGGGGCGCTGGATCGGCCATCATGAGCAGGGCGAGCGGGGGCCGGGAGGCGTTACCGGACGAGGTCTTTGTCCGGGCCATGGAGCAGTGCCCGGATCCCGTATTGATCACCGACACCCGCCTGGATTGGCCGGGCCCCACCGTGCTGTTCGTCAACGCCGCCTTCGAGGCCATGTCCGGCCATCGCCGGGACGAGATCATCGGGCAAAGCCCCCGCCTGCTCCAGGGACCGCGTACCGAGCGCAGCGTATTGCGCCGCCTTCGCCGTCAACTGGAGGCCGGTGAGGACTTTACCGGCGAGACGGTCAATTACCGGCGGAATGGCGAGGAGTACCAACTGGAGTGGCGCATCACCGCGCTGCGCGATGAGCAGGGCCGGACCACCCACTATCTGAGTATTCAGCGGGATGTCACCGAACGGCGCCGGGAGCGCCAGCGTGTGCGTGACTACGAACGGGAGCAGCGCCGGCGCCTGCGGTTACTCACCTTGTTGCACCGTGCCGCTGTCCTCGCCCACGACGCCCGGGACGATAACCGTGACGACGTACTGGTCCGGTTCGCTGCACTGCTGCCCACCTGCCTGCGAGAGCCGGCGCGCGCCGCGGCCCGCATCGTTTACAACGGCCGGGCCTACCCCTGTCCGGGCTTCCAGCCCCAGCCCCCACTGCACCGCCAACCGCTTCCGACCCTGCTGCCCGAGGACGGCTTCATCGAGCTGGTGCCCCGTCGTGGCTCAGGCGGTGGTCAACGGCCGCCGGAGGGGGATGAGCTCGACATCCTCAACGCCGTTCAGGAGGTACTTCGGCTCTACCTGATCTGCGTGGAGACGGAACAGGCGCAGCGCAATGGGCAGGCGCTGATTGGTCTGATCCGACGGCTCAGCACCGACCGCCGCGCAGCCGTGGAGCAGAAATGTGCGGTGCTGCTTGAGCAGGCCAGCCGCTGTCTGGGGGCCGACCTGGCGGTGGTGGCGCGCCGGCAGGCAGGGCAATGGACGGTGCTCCATGGCCACCCGGCCTCCCATCTGCCGGTGGCTACCGCACTGGATGTATCGCCTCTGCTGCCGCCGGGCTGCGGTGCGGTGGAGGACCTGCAGGCCGCGTCCAGCTGCGCCTGGTCGCAGGCCCCGCGCCACTGGCGCCTGGCGCATGGCGAGGAAGGCCCGGCCCTGCAGGCGGGCCTGCAGGCGCCGATCCTGGTCCAGGGCGAGGTGGAGGGGTACCTGGCCTTCTTCTGCACCCGCGCGCATTGCGCCGGTTGGTGTGCCATGGACGCGGAGAGCCTGCAGTTGCTCGCCCAATGGGTGGGTGATCAGTGGGCGGAGGCGGAGTATGAGGCCCGCAGCCGGGAGCAGCGCGAGGCGCTCAGTCATGTCTACCGCATCAGCCTGCTGGGGGAACTGACCTCCGGGCTGGCGCACGAACTCAACCAACCGTTGAGCGCGATCATCGCCTATGCGGACGCCGCGGCGGAGCAGTTGGAGGGGGCCCGCGCGACGCCCGGCGAGGTGCGCCGGTTGCTGGACAAGCTGATCGCCCAGGCCCAGCGGGCCAGCACCGTCATGCAGCGGGTACGCGCCTTCGCCCGCCGGGATCCGGGGCGGCCGCGGGAAGCATGCCGCACCCCTGCCGAGCTGGTGGCGGAGATCCGGGAGTTGATCGATATCGAACTGGATCGGGGCGGGGCGGCGTTGCGGCTGGATCTGCCTGACGTCTTGCCTGCCGTACAGGTGGATGCGGTCCAGATCCAGCAGGTGCTGCTCAATCTGATCCGGAACGCGGTGGATGCCATGCGGGAGAACGCAGCCGATCAGCCGAGAGGCGTCACGGTCAGTGCCACGGTCGACGGGGCGGGGGATGTGGTCTTCTCCGTCTGCGATACCGGGCCGGGAATGAGCGAGGCGGTGCGGGCAAATCTGTTCGTGCCCTTCTACACCACCAAACCGGATGGCATGGGGCTCGGGCTACCCATCAGTCAGTCCATTATAGAGGCCCACGGTGGTCGGCTCTGGGCCGGCGAGCCCGATGCGGGGAGTTGCCTCTGCTTCCAGTTGCCTGCGGCGCGGGTCAACCCTTGTACCCAATAATTGGCGGGGAATAAGGGTAAGCCTTTTGAGAGATATGGCGGGCCCCCATACCGGTACCGCCAACACTTCATTACATTGAGATCAACGGGTGCCGCTTGGCCGTGGGGCTGCTGCCGGGCCTTGGGTGGCCCCGTCCGATGGTTCGTGCCAGGGATCAATAATCGTTTAATGGATCATTATTCTGAATCTGATGCGACGGTATTTGTCGTTGATGACGATCACGCTGTCCGGGAGTCAATTTGCGATTTAATGCGCGCCCACGGTCTTTCGGTGCGGGGTTTCAGCGACGCGTGGACCTTTTTGGAGGCCGTGGATGAGCAAAGCCGCGGCTGTGTGGTGCTGGATGTGCGCATGCCCGGCCTCAGTGGTCTGGGGTTGCAGAAGGCCCTGAACGCCCGCGGGGTGGAACTCCCGGTGATTATCGTTACCGGGCATGGCGATGCCGAGACAGCGATCACGGCCATGAAGCACGGCGCGGTGGACTTCCTGTGCAAGCCCTTCCGGGGGGCGGAACTGCTCCGGAAGGTGCGTGAGGCGTTGGACGAGGACGCGGAACGGCGGGAGAGCCAGCGGCGCCGGGTGCTGATCCGCGAGCGCCTGGCGCGACTGAACCCCGGCGAGCGGGCGGTGCTGGAGGCGGTGGTGGAGGGCAAGCCCAACAAGGTGATCGCCCGTGAGCTGCACGTCAGTCTCTCCACCGTGGAGGCCCGGCGCCGGCGGATACGGGAAAAGCTCGGGACCGGCAACCTATCGGTGCTGGTGCGGATGGTGGACAGTGAACGGGTGGGCGGATGAGATGGCGGCGCGGTGATCGCTGGATGAGCCGGACTCGGTGACGACGGAGGATGGGATGGGACTGACCTTTCAGGAACCCTTGCTGGAGGCCCTGCCCGAGGCGGTGGTCTGGGTGCGCCCGGACGGCCGGATCGGCTACCTGAACCCCCGGGCGTCGCAACTGACCGGCTGGCCCGTGGCGAATGCCCGGGGCCAGCCCCTGGGCGCAGTCCTGCACTTGGAGGAGCAGGGGCAGCCGCTGCCACCGGAGGCGCTGGTGGCGCAGTGCCGGCAGCTCGGGCAGGCGGGGGAGCGCCACGCCCGCCTGCGGCGCCAGGATGGCGAGACCCTGGAGGTGGCACTGACCGGGGCCCCGATTCAGGACGGGGCCGGGCAGCCCCGCGGGGTCATCCTCTCGTTCCGCGACATCGGCGACTACCTGAAGATGGCCCGGCGGCTCACCTACGAGGCCAGCCACGATGGGCTGACCGGGTTGGTGAACCGCCGTGAGGCCCTTCGGCGGCTGGAGCGCATGGTGGCGTCGGCCGGGGAGCAGTGCTGTGAGCACGCCCTGTGCTACCTGGACCTGGATCGTTTCAAGGGCATCAACGATCTGGCCGGCCACGTGGCGGGTGACCGGGCGCTGGCCGAGGTGGCGGGCCGGCTGCTCGACTGTGTGCGCCAACGGGACACCGTGGCCCGGCTGGGCGGTGATGAGTTTCTGGTGCTGCTGGAGCATTGCCCGTTGCTCCAGGCCATCCGGGTGGCCCAGGTGATCCGCGCGGCCGTCCGGGACTATCGCTTCCACTGGCGGGGGCAGACGCTGGGGTTGGGGGTGAGCATCGGCCTGGTGCCGGTTCTCGGTCACGGCCCGGGTGCGGAGGCGCTGCTGGAGGTGGCCGACCAGGCCTGCTACGAGGCCAAGCGAAGCGGCGGCATAGGGATTCGGGTCCGGTCCGGGCGGGAGCGCTCAACGTGCCAGGCGCAGGAGGACATAGGCGGCCCCCGTGCCACCATCACTGGGTAGCGCCGAACAGAACCCCAACACCTCCTCCCGCTGGCGCAGCCAGTAATCGACCTTGCGCTTGAGTACCGGCCCCCGGTTGCTCGAACGGTTGCCCTTGCCGTGGATGATCCGCACACACCGGTGGCGTCCCCGGCGGCTCTCCTGCAGGAAGGCCGCCAGGGCCTGGCGGGCCTGGGTCGCCGTCATGCCGTGCAGGTCCAGGCAGGCGGTGGGCGGGAACTGGCCGCGCCGGAGCCGCCGCCGAACCCGCCGTTGCAGGCCCTCCCGAAAGTAGAGCAGCTCCTCGCCGGTCTCGATCTCGGCCGGGTCGGGCGGGTCCATCAGTTCATCCATCACCCGGCGCTCGTCCCGCTGCCGCTGCAGGGGGCGGGGCGGGGGCGGCGGTTTGCGGGCCGCCACCCGATTGTGCTGGAGTGGGCGGACCCCGGCCATCGCCCGGCGGAAGAGCCCGTCGTGGTTGTCGTGGTCGTTGCAACTCATGGCCGCCCTCAGTGACTGGATGTCGCGGTATACTCTCGGCCAATCCACCCTACAGCTACCGGCATACGCGACGGCGTTTCTATGATGCACATTCTGGTCAGCAATGACGATGGTTACCAGGCGCCCGGCATACTCGCCCTGGCCGAGGCCCTGTCCGAGATGGCGCGGGTGACCGTGGTGGCCCCGGAGCGGGACCGTAGCGGCGCGAGCAATTCGCTCACCCTGGACTATCCATTGCGCGTGCATGGCACCGGCCCGCACCGCTACCGGGTGGAGGGGACCCCCACCGACTGCGTCCACCTGGCCATCACCGGGCTGCTCAGCGAGGAGCCGGATATGGTGGTCTCCGGGATCAACGCCGGGGCCAACATGGGCGACGATGTCCTCTACAGCGGCACCGTGGCCGCGGCCACCGAGGGGCGTTTCCTGGGCCTGCCGGCCATTGCCATCTCCCTCAATGCCTTCGAGCCCCGGCACCTGGCCACGGCAGCCCGGGTGGCGCAGCTCATCGTTCAGCGCCTGAGCCGTGACCCGTTGCCCTCCGACACCATCCTCAATATCAACGTCCCCGACCTGCCCTGGCATGAGGTACAGGGCTGGGAGGCGACGCGCCTGGGTCGGCGCCACCGGGCCGAGCCAGTGGTGCGTGACGAGGACCCGCGCGGCCGGGCGATCTACTGGATCGGCCCGCCGGGTAGTGAGGAGGACGCCGGCCCCGGGACCGACTTCTATGCCGTACGCAACGGCTATGTCTCGGTGACCCCGATTCAGGTGGACCTGACGCGCTATACCGCGTTGGACCAGGTGGCCGGCTGGGTCAGCGGTCTGGGCCGGCCGGCCGAGGAGGGGCACTGACATGGACCCAAACCGCTACCAGGGCATCGGGATGACCTCGCGCCGCACCCGCGAACGCCTGGTCAGCCGCCTGGCCGAGGAGGGCATCCGCGACCCGCGGGTGCTCCAGGCCATCCTCGAGGTGCCGCGCCACCTGTTCGTGGATGAGGCCCTGGCCAGTCGGGCCTACGACAACACGCCGTTGCCCATCGGCCACGGCCAGACCATCTCGCAGCCCTGGGTGGTGGCCCGCATGACGGAGCTGCTGATCGAGCAATCGATCCCGGAGCGGGTGCTGGAACTGGGCACGGGCTCCGGTTACCAGGCGGCCGTTCTGGCTTACCTGGGGGTCGAGGTGTACACCATCGAGCGGATCAAGGCGTTGGCCGACCAGGCCCGGCAGCGCATGCGCGATCTCAGGCTCCACCGCGTCCATGTCCGTTATGGCGATGGTAGCGAGGGGTGGGCGCAACACGCGCCCTACCAGGGCATCATTGTCACCGCCGCGCCCGAGGAGGTGCCCGACCCCTTATGGGACCAGCTGGACGAGGGTGGACGGCTGGTGGCGCCCCTGGGCGGGGCCGGCCGGCCCCAGGAGCTGGTGTTGATCGAGCGCGTGGATGGGGAGCTGCGCCGTCGCCACGTCGCCTCGGTCAGCTTCGTCCCGCTGCTGGGTGGGTGCCGTTGATGCATCCCTTCTCCTGGCTCTACGTCCGCATGCTGCTCTGGGCCGGCCACCCGCGCGCCCCCTGGTACCTGGGTACCCTGAGCTTCGCCGAGTCCTCCTTCTTTCCGATACCGCCCGACGTGATGCTGGCGCCGATGAGCCTGGCCCGCCCGCAGCGGGCGATGTGGTACGCCACGGTGACGACTCTGGCCTCGGTGGCGGGCGGGGTGCTGGGCTATTTCATCGGCTACTTCGCGTTGTCACTGGTGGAGCCCTGGATTCAGACCGCGGGGCAGTACGACGCCTATCAACAGGCTCGGGACTGGTTCGCCGACTGGGGCTTCTGGGTGGTCCTGCTGGCCGGTTTCTCGCCCATCCCTTACAAGGTCTTTACCATCGCCGCCGGCGCCATGGGTGTTGGTCTGCTGCCCTTCATCGTTGCCTCGCTGGTTGGGCGCGGTTCGCGCTTCTTTGCCGTGGCGGGTCTGGTCAGTTGGGGCGGACCCAAGGTCGAGCCACTGCTTCGGGCCTGGATCGATCGACTGGGTTGGGCGACAGTAGCACTATTGGTTTTCGGTTATGTGATCTATCAAGTGCTATGAACGGGCTGATCCGGCTGGCGTGGGTGGCCCTGGTGGCGGTTTCGCTGGCGGGCTGTACCACTTTCTCCTGGCCGTCGTTCACGGGCGACGGGAGCAGCCGGGTCTATCACTACGAGGTCCGCCCCGGTGACACGCTGTACGCCATCTCCTGGCGCCACGGCCTGGACTACCGCGACGTGGCCCGCTGGAATAACCTCGAATCCCCCGACCGTATCTACGCAGGTCAGCGCTTGCGGCTCAACCCGCCGGGCGCCGGCGGCCGCAGTGGTGGCGCCGTTGCCAGTCGCTCCGGCGGGGGCGGCACCCCCCCTTCCCGCAGCGATCGTCCAGCGACCGGAAGCACCACCGCAGGGCGCGACAGCCGGTCCACCGGAACCCCATCCCCCGTCCGCCAACAGGCGCCGGCCAGCGATATCGACTGGGACTGGCCGGTCTCCGGCCAGGTGGTCAAATCCTTCAATCGGGGCGGCGGCAAGCAGGGGATCGAGATCCGGGGGCGTGAGGGCGACGCCATCCGGGCGGCGGCCGCCGGCTCGGTGGTCTACAGTGGCTCGGCCCTGCGGGGCTACGGCAACCTGGTCATCATCAAGCACGACAGCCGGTACTTGACCGCCTATGGCTACAACCGGCGTTTGCAGGTGGGCGAGGGCGAGCAGGTGCGCCGGGGCCAGGTGATCGCCGAGATGGGGCACGGCCCGGGGGCCGACCACCCCGGGCTGCACTTCGAGCTGCGCCGGGACGGCGAGCCGGTGGACCCGACCCGGTATTTGCCGGAAAAGACTAATCAATAGGCCTAATATAGCTAAAAATTATTGTAAAGTGGTCGTTGCCCGGTTCTATAGTGACTCGTGTCAAGTTTCGGCTTGGCATTAACCATAAAAAATATATGTGCATCAATACACTGCACAGCACACGCTGAAGGGTAGCCAAGAGCGGACGCGCCGCGTCGCACCGTGGAACGTCTGCCATATGAGGGTCAGGATCGGAGGATCGCATGGCGGATCTCACAAGGCTTGATGCAGAGGAACCAGCAGTGGACATGGATATAGTCGATTCAGATGATAGGGACAACCGTAGTGAACCCGTGAGCCTGGACGGGGATACCCCCCAGGCCCTTACCGGCGAGACCGAACCCGTTAACCGTCCAGAGCCGCGTCTGCCCCGCCGACGGACGCAATCGGCCTACCAGGCCTCCCTGGACGCCACCCAGATTTACCTCAATGAAATCGGCTACTCCCCGCTGCTCTCCGCGGAGGAGGAGGTCTATTTCTCCCGCCGGGCCCAGCGTGGCGACGCCGCCGCCCGCGCCCGCATGATCGAAAGCAACCTGCGGCTGGTGGTCAAGATCGCGCGTCGCTATATGAACCGCGGTCTGGCCTTTCTCGACCTTATTGAGGAGGGCAACCTGGGGCTCATCCGGGCCGTCGAGAAGTTCGATCCCGAGCGGGGCTTCCGGTTCTCCACCTACGCCACCTGGTGGATCCGGCAGACCATCGAGCGGGCCATCATGAACCAGACCCGCACCATCCGGTTGCCCATTCACGTCATCAAGGAGATCAACCAGTATCTGCGGGCGGCCCGCAAGCTGACCCAGGAGCTGGACCACGAGCCCTCGGTGGAGGAGATCGCCGACCATATGGGCCGTGATGTGGAGGACGTGCGCCGGATGCGGGGGCTCAATGAGGGCACCACCTCGGTGGACGTGCCCATCGGCCGTGATGCGGATCGGGTGCTGCTCGACGCCATCCCGGATGAAAACAACGTCGACCCGGTCTCCGCGCTTCAGGACGGCGATGTCTTTGGCAACTTGGAGGCCTGGCTGGGTGAGCTGACCGAGAAACAGCGGGCGGTGGTGGAGCGCCGCTTCGGTCTCAACGGCCATGATCGGGCGACGCTGGAGCAGGTCGGCAATGAGATCGGCGTGACCCGTGAGCGGGTACGCCAGATCCAGATCGACGCCCTGCGCCGGCTGCGCGAGGTCATGGAGCGGGAGGGGTTCTCCCAGGACGCCGTGTTCGGCTGACGGCACCGCCATCAGGTTCAGACCCGGGCAGAGCACCCCGGCGGTCGGCGACCGTCGGGGTGCTCTGCGTTTGGTGGCAGGAGGCCGGCGGTGGGACCGGGGCTCAGTCGGTGAGGATCAGCGCCAGGGCCACGCGCCGGTCCTCACTCATCAGGATGTTGTAAGTCCGGCAGGCGGCATCGTTGGCCATCACCTCCACCCCGATGCCCTCGCGCAGCAGCGGCAGCATGATCTCCCTGGACGGGAAGCGCTGGCGCTCGCCGGTGCCCAGGATGATGACCTCGGGGGCCAGGCTGAGCACCGCCTCCATGTGCTCGGCGGTGAGCTCGTCCAGCGACTCCGGCCCCCAGTCGGTGATCAGCGACTCCAGGCCCAGGATCAGGCTGTTGCGGTGGCACTGGTCGTTGATCTGTACCTCGCCCGGCTGGTAGGCGCGTATGCGGTAGCGGGCGGTGCCGTACTCCTGAGTGATCTTCATTGGCCGGGGTCTCCGCGTAACAGGGGGTTTCAACCGCCCATTGTACCAAGGGGCTGGGTTTCAGGGGGCGGGGCCGCCGCGCACCGGGGATGACAAGCGGGGCGACAAATGGGTACATTGACACGCTTAGTTACCAGAATTAACGTGCCCGCCTTCCGCGCCGTATCCGACGCTGGGCGGGCTTAGCCGTATATGGAGTGCTGCGAGTACCATGAACCTGAGCGATGAGTTTCCCCGCATCAAGCGTCTGCCGCCCTATGTCTTCAATATTGTCAACGAGTTGAAGGCGGCGGCCCGTGCCCGCGGGGAGGACATCGTGGACTTCGGCATGGGCAACCCGGATCAGCCCACCCCGCAGCACATTGTCGACAAATTGACGGAGGTGGCCCAGCGCGGGGACACCCACCGTTACTCCATGTCCCGTGGCATCCCGCGCCTGCGTCGTGCCATTTGTAACTGGTACCGCGACCGCTACGATGTGGACCTGGACCGGGAGACCGAGGCCATCGTCACGATCGGCTCCAAGGAGGGTCTGGCGCACCTGGCGCTGGCCACGCTGGCCCCGGGCGACGCGGTGCTGGTCCCCAACCCGGCCTACCCCATTCACCCCTACGGGGTGGTGATTGCCGGGGCCGATATCCGGCATGTGCCCATGCTCCCCGACGGCGATTTCTTTGCCGAGATGGAGAAGGCCATCCGGGACAGTTATCCCAAGCCCAAGATGTTGATCCTTAACTTCCCGTCGAACCCCACCAGTGCCTGCGTGGACCTGGAGTTCTTCGAGAAGGTGGTGGCGGTGGCGCGTCAGCACAACATCTGGGTGGTCCACGATCTGGCCTACGCCGATATCGTGTTCGATGGCTACCGGGCGCCCTCCATCCTTGAAGTGCCGGGGGCGAAGGAGGTGGCCGTCGAGTCCTTCTCGCTGTCGAAGAGCTACAACATGCCGGGTTGGCGCGTCGGTTTCATGTGCGGCAACCGCCATCTGATCGCGGCGCTGGCGCGCATGAAATCCTACCTGGACTATGGCACCTTCACGCCCATCCAGGTGGCAGCCATTGCGGCGCTGGAGGGCCCTCAGGAGTGCGTCCAGGAGATCTGTGAGATGTACCGGCGGCGGCGTGACGTGCTCTGTGAAGGCCTTAATGCGGCCGGCTGGGAGGTGGAGAAACCCAAGGCCACCATGTTCGTCTGGGCCCGCATCCCGGAGCGCTATCGCGACATGGGCTCGCTGGAATTCGCCAAAAAGCTGCTGCGGGATGCCAAAGTGGCGGTCTCGCCGGGGATCGGCTTCGGTGATTACGGCGACGAGTACGTGCGCTTCGGGCTGATTGAGAACGAGCACCGCACGCGTCAGGCCATCCGCTGCATCAAGCAAATGTTCCGTCGGGACGGTCAGCACGACCAACAACAGGAAGGGGAGGTGAGCTCTTGAAACCGGTCAAAGTCGGCCTGCTAGGTCTGGGTACCGTGGGCAGCGGTACTGTGAATATCCTGGAGCGCAACAACGACGAGATCACCCGCCGCGCCGGCCGTGAGATCCAGGTGGTGGCCGCCGCCGCCCGCCACCTGGACCGTCCGCGCAGTTGCCGCACCGAGGGTATCCGCCTGACCAGCGACCCCTTCCAGGTGGTCGATGACCCTGAGACCGAGATCATCGTTGAGCTGATCGGCGGCTACGAGCCGGCCCGGGAGCTGGTGCTGCGCGCCATCGACAACGGCAAGCACGTGGTGACCGCCAACAAGGCGCTGATCGCCCTTCACGGTAATGAGATCTTCGCCCGTGCCCGGGACAAGGGCGTCACCGTGGTCTTCGAGGCGGCGGTGGCCGGCGGCATCCCGATCATCAAGGCCGTGCGCGAGGGCCTGACCGGCAACCGCATCCAGTGGCTGGCCGGCATCATCAATGGCACCGCCAATTACATCTTCACCGAGATGTTCTACGCCGGGCGCGAGTTCGGCGAGGTGCTGGCGGAAGCTCAGCGTCTGGGCTATGCCGAGGCCGACCCCACCTTCGACGTGGAGGGCATTGACGCGGCGCACAAGCTCACCATTCTGGCCTCCATCGCCTTCGGCATCCCGCTGCAGTTCGACAAGGTGCACGTGGAGGGTATCGCCCATGTCACCGCCGAGGATGTGGGCTGGGCAGAGGAGCTGGGCTACCGCATCAAACACCTGGGGATCTGTGTGCACGAGGAAAACGGTTACTCCCTCCGGGTGCACCCCACGCTGCTGCCCCAGCGGCACATGCTCGCCAACGTGGACGGGGTGATGAACGCGGTCATGGTCTGCGGTGACGCCGTGGGCCCCACGCTCTACTACGGCCCGGGTGCCGGCTCCGAGCCCACCGCCTCCGCGGTGGTGGCCGACCTGGTGGATGTGGTGCGCGAATTCAACCTGGAGCCGGAGAACCGCGTGCCCTACCTGGCCTTCCAGTCCCACTTCCTGTCCAACGACCCGGTGCTGGACATGGGCGAGGTGGAGAGTGCCTACTACATTCGCCTGATGGCCCAGGACGAGCCGGGCGTGCTCGCCGAGGTGACCCGCATCCTCGGTGAGTTGGGCATCAGCATTGAGGCGATCATGCAGAAGGAGCCGGCCCCGGGCGCCGAGGACGTGCCGGTCATCTTCCTGACCCACCGGGTCAAGGAACACCGCATGAACGCCGCTATCGAACAGATCGAGGCCCTGCCGGCCGTCAATGGGCGCCTGACGCGGATCCGCGTCGAGCGTTTCGATTCCTGATCCACCCGAGGTTTGCACACCGATGCCGTTCCGTCCGCGTTATACCGGTCTCATCGCGAAGTACCACGACCGCCTGCCGGTCAAGGATGACAGCCGCCTGATCAGTCTGGGCGAGGGCAACACCCCGCTCATCCGGCTCAACAACATCCCCGGCGAGCTGGGCAAGGACGTGGACATCTACGTCAAATACGAGGGGCTGAACCCCACCGGCTCGTTCAAGGACCGCGGCATGACCATGGCGGTGACCAAGGCGGTGGAGGAGGGCAGCAAGGCCATTATCTGCGCCTCCACCGGCAACACCTCGGCCTCGGCCGCCGCCTACGCCGCCCGTGCCGGCATCAAGGCCTTCGTGCTCATCCCCGACGGCAAGATCGCCATGGGCAAGCTCGCCCAGGCGATCATGCACGGCGCCGATGTGCTGCAGATCCGTGGCAACTTCGACGATGGCATGCGTCTGGTCAAGGAGGTGGCGGAGCAGGCCCCGGTGACCATCGTCAACTCGGTGAACCCCTACCGGCTCCAGGGCCAGAAGACCGCCGCCTTCGAGATCGTCGAGGAGCTGGAGCGCGCCCCTGACTATCACTGCCTGCCCGTGGGCAATGCCGGCAATATCACCGCCCACTGGATCGGCTACTGCGAGTACTCCGGGCGCGGCGAGGGCATCCTCACCGAGGCCTGCACCCTGTGCAACGGCCACTGCCGCTACGCCAGTGCTATTGTCGACAAGCGCCCGGTGATGGTGGGCTACCAGGCCAGCGGCAGCGCGCCCTTCCTGCGCGGCCACATGGTCGACGACCCGGAGACGGTGGCCACCGCCATCCGCATCGGCCATCCCCAGTCCTGGGACTACGCCTGGAAGGTCAAGGAGGAGTCCGGTGGCTGGTTCGACGAGTGCACGGACCAGGAGATCCTCGAGGCCCAGCGACTGTTGGCCGATCGCGAGGGCGTCTTCTGCGAGCCGGCCTCGGCCACGTCTCTGGCCGGTGCCCTGCGCGATATCCGCCACGGCACCATCCCCGAGGGCAGCACAGTGGTCTGCACCCTGACCGGCCACGGGTTGAAGGACCCGGATATCGCCATCCGCCAGTCCAGTGACGCCCTGCGCACCATCGACGCCACCCTGGACGACGTGCGCCGGGCGATCACGGATCGCCTGTAGGGGCCTGCCCGATGGCCGGCGAAGGTACCCTGCACCTGCTCCTGCCCGGCCTGCTCGGCCCGGTGCCCCGGGCCGCCGCCCGGGCACCCGAGGTCCTGGGGCGGTTTCCGGGGCTGGCCGATCTGCTCAACCGGAGCACTGCCGAGCGCTCCCCTTCCGGTGAGCTCACCACGCTGCTGGCGGCCCGGCTTGAGGATCCCGATGCCCTCTGCGCCGGCCCCCTGGGCCTGGTGGCGGAGGGCGTGGATCCTGCCGAAGGCTACTGGTTCCGTGCCGACCCGGTCATGCTGCACCCGGATCGTGACCGCATCGTCGTCTTTCACGGCGGCCCGGCGTTGCCGGAGCCGTCCGAGACCGACGAACTGGTGATGGCGTTCAACGGCTTTTTCTCCGGTGACGGTGTGGAACTGCGCGCCCCCGCCCCCCAGCGCTGGTACCTGCGGGTGCCGGAGGCGCTGGCCACGGTGACCACCACGCCCCTGCACGCGGTGATCGGCCGCGGCATGGGCGAGGCCCTGCCGCGGGGCGAGCAGGCCGGTCGCTGGGCCAGCCTGCTCAACGAGGCGCAGATGCTGTTCCATACCCATCCGGTCAACCAGGTGCGCCAGGATCAGGGCCGGCCCATGATCAATGGTATCTGGCCCTGGGGTGGGGGGCGATTGCGCCCGCTGCGGTGGCGCAATGAGCTCGCCGGCCTGCACGGGGACGACCTCACGCTGATCGGGCTCGGCAAGCACACCGGAGTGCAGGTGGCGCCGCTCGACCTGGACCGGTTGCCGGAGACCGATGATGGCGATCACCTGGTGGTCTGCGACGGTCCTGCCCGGGCCCTGGCCGAGCAGGATCTCGGCGCCTGGCTGGCCTGGCTGGAGGCGCTGGAGCGGGGTTGGTTCCGGGGCCTGGCCGCCAGTCGCCGCAGGGTGCGTCTGGACGCCGGTACCGGCCGGGCCTGGACCCGGACCGGTGGCGGCCGCTGGCGCTTCTGGCGCCGCCGCCACGACCTGGATCGCTGGTTGAGCCTGGAAGGCTGACCGCCCAAGTCTATCCTGCGAGTGCGATCCGGCCAGGAAGGCGCGCGCTCGCCCCGATTGGTTGCCCCATGCGCCGTATCGTCCGTCGTCCCGCTATCGAACTTCCCGCCGAGGTCTCAAACCGCCTGCCCGGCGTGCTCCAGCGGGTCTATGCCCGCCGTGAGATCCGCTCCGCACGGGAGCTGGAGCTCGGCCTGGCCCACTTGCTGCCGCCGGGCGACCTGGCCGGCATCGACCCGGCCACCCGGCTGCTGGCCGAGGCCCTGCGCCGCCAGCACCGGATCTGCGTGGTGGGCGATTTCGACGCCGATGGGGCCACCAGCTGCGCCCTGGCCCTGCGCGGCCTTCGGGCCATGGGCGCCCGGCGCATTGGTTATCTGGTGCCCAACCGCTTTGAGTACGGCTACGGGCTGTCGCCGGAGCTGGTGGACCTCGCCGTCCGCGAACAGGATCCGGACCTGATCATCACCGTGGACAACGGGATCTCCAGCCTGGAGGGGGTGGCCGCCGCCAGGGCCCGCGGCATCGGGGTGCTGGTCACCGACCACCACCTGCCCGGTGACGCGCTGCCCGCGGCCGATGCCATTGTCAATCCCAACCTCCCCGGGCAGGCCTTCGGCAGTCGCGCACTGGCCGGGGTGGGGGTCATGTTCTATGTCCTGGCCGCGTTACGCAGCCACCTGCGCCGGGAGGATTGGTTTGCCGACGAGCACCTGCCGGAACCCCGTCTGGACCGGCTGCTGGACCTGGTGGCGCTGGGTACGGTGGCCGATGTGGTGCCACTGGATCACAACAACCGCATCCTGGTGGCCCAGGGCCTGGGCCGGATCCGCACCGGCCAGGGCTGTCCGGGCATCCGCGCGCTGCTCGAGGTGGCCGGACGCGATCCCGATCGCCTGGTGGCCTCCGACCTGGGCTTTGCCGCCGGCCCGCGCCTGAACGCCGCCGGCCGGCTCACCGACATGGCGCTGGGGGTGGAGTGCCTGCTGACCGACGACCCGCGGCGGGCCCGGAGCCTTGCCGCGCGCCTCGACGGACTCAACCGGGAGCGCCGTGAGATCGAGGCGCGGATGACCGATGAGGCGTTGGCACTGCTCGACCACTTGGGCGATCCGGTCTCGGGCGGGCAGCGTCCGCTCGGTCTCTGCCTGATGGACGGGGCCTGGCACCAGGGGGTGATCGGTATCCTGGCCTCCCGGCTGAAGGAGCGCTATCAGTGTCCGGTGGTGGCCTTTGCGCCCACCGGAGAGGGTATGCTGAAGGGGTCCGGGCGCTCCGTGCCGGGGCTGCACCTCAGGGACCTACTGGAGGCCATCAGCCGGCGCCATCCGGGCCTGGTGGGGAAGTTCGGGGGGCATGCCATGGCCGCCGGACTCAACCTGCGGGCGGCGGACTTCCCGCGCTTTCGCGAGGCCTTCGAGGCCGCCTTGGCGGAGGCCCTGCGGGACGGGCTGCCGGACGCGGAGGTGGCCTCGGACGGGGAACTCACCGGCGCTGAGCTGAACCTCGATGCGGCGCGCCAGCTCCGCGAGGCCGGCCCCTGGGGCCAGGGCTTCCCCGAGCCGGTCTTCGACGGCTGTTTCCAGGTCACGGGCAGCCGGATCGTGGGCGAGCGCCATGTCCGCTTCAACCTGGCGCACCCGGACGGCGGCGGGCCCCTGGAGGCCATCGCCTTCAACGGCGTGGCCCAGGGCTGGGAGGCCCTGGACGGCGCCACCCCGAGACTCGCCTACCGCCTGGACGTCAACCACTGGCGGGGTCGGGAGCGGGCCCAGCTGGTGGTGGAACACGTGGAGCCCTGAGGGGAAACCCGAGCCATGATTGCCCTGATCATCCTGGCGGTGGTGGTGCTGGCGGTGCTCTACCTGCCCGGCTTGTGGGTTCGGCACGTCATGGCCAAGTACAGCACCCCGGCGGACCGCTACCCCGGCACCGGCGCGGAGCTGGCCCGGCACCTGCTCCGGCGCGCCCAGCTGGACGAGGTGGCCGTGGAGATGACCGACCCCGGTGCCGATCACTACGACCCGGAGGCGCGGGCGGTGCGGCTGTCACCGGACAACTACCGCGGGCGCTCGCTCACCGCTGTCACCGTCGCCGCCCACGAGGTGGGTCATGCCCTGCAGCACGCCAGCGGCTACCCGCCCTTCAAGGCGCGGGGCCACCTGGTGCGGCTGGCGGCCGGTGGGCAGCGCCTGGGCGCGATCATGATGTTCGCCATCCCGGTGGTCACCCTGCTGGTGCGGATGCCGGCCCCCGGGCTGCTGCTGTTCCTTGCCGGCATGCTCTCCATGGGGCTGGCGGCGGTGGTGCACCTGGTCACCCTGCCCACGGAGTGGGACGCCAGCTTCGGTCGCGCCCTGCCCATGCTGGAGCGGGGCCGCTATCTGAAACCGGTGGACTATCCCCACGCCCGCCGCATCCTCACCGCCGCGGCCCTCACCTACGTGGCCCAGTCATTGATGAGCCTGCTCAATATCTGGGCCTGGCTCAGGATGCTCCGGCGCTGAAGGTCAGCGGCAGCGCCACCACTCCCGTCATCGCCAGGGCCACCACCTCCTCCCCGTCATCGCGAGGGCCACCACCTCCTCCCCGTCATCGCGAGGGCCGCAGGCCCGCGGCGATCCAGGGCGGTAGACTGCCGCGTCGGCTTCGCCTCCTCGCAGTGACGGGGGCGGCGGCACCCCCACCGTCATCGCGAGGGCCGCAGGCCCGCGGCGATCCAGGGCGGTAGACTGCCGCGTCGGCTTCGCCTCCTCGCAGTGACGGGGGCGGTGGCACCCCCACCGTCATCGCGAGGGCCGCAGGCCCGCGGCGATCCAGGGCGGTAGACTGCCGCGTCGGCTTCGCCTCCTCGCAGTGACGGGGGCGGCGGCACCCCCACCGTCATCGCGAGGGCCGAAGGCCCGTGGCGATCCAGGGCGGTAGACTGCCGCGTCGGCTTCGCCTCCTCGCAGTGACGGGGGCGGTGGCACCCCCACCGTCATCGCGAGGGCCGCAGGCCCGCGGCGATCCAGGGCGGTAGACTGCCGCGTCGGCTTCGCCTCCTCGCAGTGACGGGGGCGGCGGCACCCCCACCGTCATCGCGAGGGCCGCAGGCCCGCGGCGATCCAGGGCGGTAGACTGCCGCGTCGGCTTCGCCTCCTCGCAGTGACGGGGGCGGCGGCACCCCCACCGTCATCGCGAGGGCCGAAGGCCCGTGGCGATCCAGGGCGGTAGACTGCCGCGTCGGCTTCGCCTCCTCGCAGTGACGGGGGCGGTGGCACCCCCACCGTCATCGCGAGGGCCGCAGGCCCGCGGCGATCCAGGGCGGTAGACTGCCGCGTCGGCTTCGCCTCCGCAGTGACGGGGGCGGTGGCACCCCCACCGTCATCGCGAGGGCCGCAGGCCCGTGGCGATCCAGGGCGGTAGACTGCCGCGTCGGCTTCGCCTCCTCGCAGTGACGGGGGGCGGACCCGCGCCCGCAGTGGTGGACGTCGCCATGTTCCAGCGTTTCCTTAGGGGCGTTGCTTCTTAATATTGGGCCGGGGATTTCGCGGGGAAAGACACAGGGCCTAAAACTAATTAATGGTGACACGTTGTCACGTCCCTCTTGCGATCCCAGGGCAGAGGGTGGATTATCTTAAATGCCCATGTGAGATAGATGTAAATGTTGAGTGTCGCGATAGGTTTCAAGCACCCCGATTGCAAAACAAAGGATAAGGCATATGGAACTCTGGGCAGAACTGTTGACCACCTGGATTGGCCTTCTCTCGCTGTTCGTCATTGTCTTTATGATCGGCATGATGGCCTTTCTGATTACGATGTTCATCCGCAAGTCGGCGAAAAAGCCGGATCAGGCGGAGGGACAGGACAAGGGCGGTATACCCGGCAGTCACCGACACCCTAGCCATTAACCGCCGGGCGGCGGCCCCTGCCGTCGTAGCCATGACCATCGGGGTGTCGGAGGCGCTTACAGGCGCCTCCGACGCTGCCTGTTGAATTTTTCCCGGGCACTGGCAGCGGCGGCCGTCGCTTCGGTATTCTGGCGTCTATATCCCTCTGCTTGTCCGCACCGGGGTTGTACTGTCCGCATCGGTGCCTCCCCGTGATCCGCATCGGTGCCTCCCCGTGACCGGAACGCGGCCATGGCGGCCCGTAATTCCCGTTTCCTGACCCGAAGTGCCGTTCGCCCGTTATCCGCCGGGCGCCGAAGCCCTGTGCGGACACGCCGCCGACTTGCCGGCGTGCTGACGGGCGCCGCTGGCGGATCTGATACAGTCCTGCAACGGGCACCGGGTGGCGGCCCTGTGGCAAATCACACACCCACCGCGCGATCTGCCACAGGGCGCCGACGGTCTGCACCGCTAACCCGCTGTTTCGCCGGGTGTAAAGAGTTGGCCCGGTTTCTGCAGGAGTATGGCCGTGTCCATTAATCAGATCCTCACTGTGGTGGTTATGGCCCTCATCTTGGCCCTGCTTATCGTGCTGGGCTGGAGGGGGCCTTCTCTTTTACAGCCCACCGCGGGTAACGAGGCCCGGGTCGACGGTGACTGCGACCTGCATCGGGGTGCCTGCGAGGCGCACTGGCCTGATGGAACACAGTTGACATTCGCGATTACCCCCCGCCCTATCCGCATGCAGCAGCGGCTGCAGCTGCATGCGGAGGTGACAGGGCCGACCCCGCCCGAGCGGGTCCAAGTGGACTTCCAGGGCGTGGAAATGTACATGGGCTATAACCGTCCGGAGCTGGAACGGCGGGACGGGCGTTGGCAAAGCCTGGGCATCCTGCCCTTGTGCGTGGCCGATCAAATGACCTGGGAGGCCACGGTGATGCTGCATCGGGGTGAGGCCGACGAGGACCTTTACACCGCGCGATTCCGGTTCCTGACCCGCCGCGACGACGCCGGCGATCTGCCGGCCGATGCATTGGATAGGGAGTGATTGATGAAGGGAAAGCCCCATGTCACCGCGCTGCTGATCCTGCTGATCCTATTGCTGTTGGGTACGCTCTATTGGCTGGTGGTGGGTATGGCGCCGTCGGAGCCGGAGGGCGCGGACGGCGGGCACGAGCGCCTGGAGCTGGTGGCCGAGCCGGTGGGCGGTGACTTCACCCTCATCAGCAAGCAGGGCGAGGTCTCGCTCTCCGATTTCGAGGGCAAGCTGGTGCTCATCTATTTCGGTTACGTCTTCTGCCCCGATGTCTGCCCCGACTCGCTCGCCCGGGTGGCTGCCGCGCTGGAGCAGCTCGATGACGAGGCGCGGGCGCAGGTGCAACCGCTGTTCGTCAGCATTGACCCGGAGCGTGACACCCTGGACCACCTGGACCACTACGCGCGCTGGTTTCATGAGGACATCGTCGGCCTGACCGGCGATCCGGAGGTTATTCGCGAGATCGCCGACCGCTACGGCGCGGCGTACCGCAAGGTCGAGGAGGAGGGCCAGGCCGGCTACCTGGTGGACCACTCTTCATTCTTCTACCTGGTGGACCGCCAGGGCGAACTCGACGAGATCCTGCCCCACGGCATGGATCCCGCCGAAATGGCCGCCGCCTTGCGCGCGGCGCTGTAATGGGGTGAACCGCAAAAACCAGCGGAGGAACGGAAACCGATGAAGACCACGACCCAACTGACCCTGGCCGGGCTGCTGACGGCCTCCCTCATGGGCACGGTGCAGGCGCTGGAGGTGAGCGACCCCTGGGTGCGCGCCATGCCGCCGGGCCACCACTCCACGGCGGCCTACATGCAGCTTGAGAACACCCGCGACGAGGCGGTGCGCGTGGTGCGGGCGCAGGCACCGGGGACCACGGAGCGGGTGGAACTGCACACCCACATCCACGACGACGGCGTGATGCGCATGCGCGAGGTGCCGGACATCGAGGTGCCCGCCGGCGAGACCGTCAGCCTGGAGCCGGGCGGCCTGCACGTGATGCTGATGGAGCTGCCGGCGATGCCCGAGACTGGCAGCAATGTAGAACTCATCCTGGAGCTGGATGATGGCACGGAGCTGACCCTGCAGGCCCCGGTGCGGGATCACCGGGGTGGGGGTCATGGCCACTGACAGGTCCTGGGGCGAGACGCCGCGCCGTGTCCGCTAGCGGCGCGGCGGGCGCCTCGCCCGCGGTCTGACTCAGAAGGGGCGGATGGTGTGCCGGTGGTTGACGGGGCCGGCCCCCTGGCCCAGTGCCCGCGCCGTGCGCAGGGCCTCGTGCAGGTAGGCGCGGCCCCGCACCACCGCGTCGCGCACCGACAACCCCTGGGCGATGCCGGCGGCGATGGCACTGGCCAGCGTGCAGCCGGTGCCGTGGGTGTGACGGGTGGGCAGCCGCGGCGCCTCAAAGCACTCCACGCCCTCGGCGTCCGCCAGTACGTCGAGCACGTCGTCCCCCTTGGCGTGGCCGCCCTTCAGTAGCACCGCGTCCGGCCCGAGCGCCAGCA
This sequence comes from Alkalilimnicola ehrlichii MLHE-1, assembly GCF_000014785.1. NCBI lineage: Bacteria > Pseudomonadati > Pseudomonadota > Gammaproteobacteria > Chromatiales > Ectothiorhodospiraceae > Alkalilimnicola > Alkalilimnicola ehrlichii. The sequence continues at coordinate 2,072,998 of NC_008340.1, read as the reverse complement.
GCTCCCGGGCCGCCTCGATGCGCGCCTCCCGGTCCGCCAGGGTCCGGCCCAACAGCTTTTCCGCCTCCGGCAGGTTGGGGGTGAGCAGGGTGGCGCGCGGCAGCAGTTGCTCGCGCAGGCAGTCGATCGCTGAGTCCGCCAGCAACTCCGCACCGCTCTGGGACACCATGACCGGGTCCACCACCACCGGGATGTGCGGCGCCTGGGTCTGTAGCGCCTGGGCCACGGTCTCGATGGCAGGCACATCGTGCAGCATGCCCGTCTTGATGCAATCGGCGCCGATGTCGTTCAGCACCGCGGTGATCTGCGCCTGCAGGAAATCCGGCGGCACCGGCAGGATGTCGCTGACCTCCAGCGTGTTCTGTGCGGTGAGCGCCGAGATGGCCGTGGCTGCATAGGCGTCCAGGGCGGTGATGGTCTTGATGTCTGCTTGGATGCCGGCGCCGCCACCGGAATCGGAGCCGGCGATCACCAGCACCCGAGGCTCCACAGCCGGCGTCTCCGTCGCTGTCTCGCTCATGCTCAGCTCTCCTGCAGATCCTGCATGGTCAGCCCTTCCAGGCGGCACTCGTCAGGGGTGCAGCGTAACACGCTGCCCTGATCGAACCAGTCGCCCAGCACGATGCGCTCCGCCGGCTCACCGGCCACCTCCAACGTGTGGACCGCCGGCCGGTGGGTGTGGCCGTGGATCATGCGCCGCACGGCGTGCCGCTCCATGGCCGCCTGCACCGCCTCCGGGTTCACGTCCATGATATCGTCCGGCAGCGTGCTGTTGCGGTTCTGACTGTAGTCGCGCGCCTCCCTGGCCTTGGCCAGTCGCTCCTCCCGCGGGAGGGCGAGAAACTCCGCCTGCCACTTCGGGTCAAGCACCATGCTGCGGAAGGCCTGGTACTCCGGGTCGTCGGTGCACAGGCTGTCGCCGTGCAGCAGCAGGGTGGGCTCCCCGAAGAGGTCGATCACCGCCTCGTCCGGCAGCAGGGTGCAGCCACTGAGCTCGGCAAACCCCTCCCCCATGAGGAAGTCGCGGTTGCCGCGCATCACATACAGCGGGGTGCCGCTGGCCGCAAAGTCGCGCATACCGGCCAAGACCGGGTGCTCCGCGGGGAGGGTGTCGTCCCCCAGCCACGCCTCGAACAGATCCCCCAGGATGTACAGCGCCCCCGCCTCATCGCGGCTGCGCTGGAGAAAGGCGAGAAAGAGTTCGACGATCTCGGGACGGCGCTCGTCGAGGTGCAAATCGGCAATGAAAAGTATCGGGGCCTGGGGGGCAGTCATCGGCGTCCTCTTATTCCGTGAGCGGTATCAGCGAAAGGATACTGCGCCCGCGCGGGGCGACGCAAAACGGGTGTTTGTTCCGCCCGCTTTTGCGCCGGATGAGCCTGGCCGGATAACATAGCGCGGTTATGACGCCTACAAACGTAAAAACCCGATTCGCCCCCAGCCCCACCGGCCGCATGCACCTGGGGAATCTGCGCACGGCGCTGTTCAATGCCCTGCTGGCACGCAGTCGCGGTGGCCGCTTCCTGCTGCGGCTGGAGGATACCGACGAGAGCCGCAGCAGCGGCGCCCACGCCCAGACGCTGATGGCCGACCTGCGCTGGATGGGTCTGCACTGGGATGAGGGCCCGGAGGCCGGCGGTGAGGCCGGTCCCTACCACCAGTCGGAGCGTGGCGCGGTCTATGAGCGCTACTATCGGGCACTGGAGGCAGCGGACCAGGCCTATCCCTGCTTCTGTACCGAGCGCGAGCTGGAGCTCTCCCGCAAGGCCCAGCGCGCCGCCGGCAAGCCGCCCCGCTATGCGGGCACCTGCGCCCACCTCACCGCCGAGGAGCGCGAGCGGCGCCGGGCCGAGGGCCGCCGGCCCACCCTGCGTTTCCGGGTGCCGGCGGAGGAGACCGTCGTCTTCCACGACCTGGTTCGGGGCGAGCAGCGCTTTCCCACCGACGAGATCGGTGATTTCATCATCCGCCGCGCCGACGGCACGGCGGCGTTCTTCTTCTGCAACGCGGTGGACGATGCCCTGATGGGGGTCAGCCACGTGCTTCGCGGCGAGGACCATCTGACCAACACCCCGCGCCAGCTCCTGCTGCTGCGGGCGCTGGACCTGCCGCAGCCCGAGTACGGCCACATCAACCTGATCACCGGGGACGACGGCGCGCCGCTGTCCAAGCGCAACGGCAGCCTGTCGGTGGCGGAGCTGCGCGAGGCCGGCTGGCTGCCCGAGGCGGTGCTCAACTACCTGGCGCGGCTGGGTCATCACTACACCGGCGAGGTGGAGTCGCAGTTACTCGATCTGCAGGGGCTGGCGGACGCCTTCCGCACCGACGCCCTGGGCCGGGCCCCGGCGCGCTTTGACCGTCACCAGCTCAGCCACTGGCAGCAGTTGGCGGTGCACCGGGCCGATGAGGCCACCCTGGCCCCCTGGCTGGAGCGGCTGGACGACGCCGTGCCGGCGGACCGGCGCCGGGCCCTGCTGGCGGCGGTGCGGGACAACATCCTCTTCCCTGACGACCTGGCGGCGTGGGGTCAGCGGGTGTTCGGCCCGTTGCCGGCGTTGGCACCGGATACGGAGGCGGTCATCCGCGACGCCGGGCCGGCCTTCTACGAGGCGGCGCTGGCGGAGCTGGAGACCACCGCCGGTGACTTCCCGGCCTTGGCCAAGGCCGTGCGCAAGGCCACTGGCGCCAAGGGCCGGCAGCTCTTCATGCCGCTACGCGCGGCGCTCACCGGCCTGTGCCGGGGCCCGGAACTGGGACCGGTCTACGCCCTGATGCCCGTCGATATCGCCCGATGTCGGCTGGAGCAGGCGCGCGAGCTTGCCGCCACCACGCCATGAAACGGGCGGCCCCCGCTATCCGGGGCCGTACGCCGGGGATCAACGAATTGAACAGGGACGCCGGAATGCTGCATATCCACAACAGCCTGACCCAACGCAAAGAGCGCTTCGAACCCATCCAACCCGGTCACGTGCGCATGTACGTGTGCGGCATGACGGTGTACGACTACTGCCATTTGGGCCATGCCCGTGCCCTGGTGGTGTTCGACATGGTAGCCCGCTACCTGCGCCACCTCGGCTACCGGGTCACCTTCGTGCGCAATATCACCGATATCGACGACAAGATCATCCGCCGCGCTGCCGAACTCGGCGAGCCCATGGGCGCGGTGACCGAGCGCTTCATCCGTGCCATGCATGAGGATGCCGAGGCGCTGGGGGTGCTGCCCCCGGACCACGAGCCGCGGGCCACCGGCCATATCGACGACATCATCGCCATGATCGAGCGCTTGGTCGAGCGCGGCCACGCCTACGTGGCCGATGATGGCGACGTCTACTTCGCCGTCTCCAGCTACCCGGAGTACGGCAAGCTCTCCGGGGAACGGCAGGAGGACCTGCGCGCCGGTGCCCGGGTCGAGGTGGACGAGGGCAAGCGCGACCCGGTGGACTTCGCCCTGTGGAAGGCGGCCCGCCCCGGAGAGCCCGCCTGGCCCTCGCCCTGGGGCGAGGGGCGGCCGGGCTGGCATATCGAGTGCTCGGCCATGTCCACGCAGGTGCTGGGCGATCACTTCGACATCCACGGCGGCGGTCTGGACCTGAAGTTTCCGCACCACGAGAACGAGATCGCCCAGAGCGAGTGCGCCACCGGCCACCCCTTCGTCAACTACTGGATGCACAACGGCCACGTCCGCATCAATGACGAGAAGATGGCCAAGTCGCTGGGCAACTTCTTCACCGTGCGCGAAGTGCTCAGCGAGCACCGCGCCGAGGCGGTGCGGCTGTTCCTGCTCTCCAGCCATTACCGCAGCCCGCTCAACTACTCCCTGGACGGGCTGCGCCAGGCCCAGGGGGCGTTGGAGCGACTCTACCTGGCGCTGCGCGGCCTGCCGGAGGCGCCGGTGCCGGAGGCGGACCCGCAGGGTTTCCGGGCCCGCTTCCACGCCGCCATGGACGACGACTTCAACACCCCGGAGGCGCTGGCGGTGTTGTTCGAGCTGGCCCGGGAGGTCAATCGCCTGCGGCAGGGGGACGACGACGCCGGAGCGGCGGCCCCGGGGGCGCTGTTGAGGGTGTTGGGCGGCGTGCTGGGGCTGCTCCAGGACGACCCCGAGCGCTTCCTGCGCGGCGGCGACGCCGGTGGTGATGAGGATGCGGAGATTGACGCGCTGGTCGCCCGCCGCACCGAGGCCCGCAAGAACAGGGACTTCGCCGAGGCCGACCGCATTCGCGACGAACTGGCGGAACGGGGTATCATCCTCGAGGACGGCCCGCAGGGGACCACCTGGAGACGCGAATAAGCCATGGAGCTGCCCGACGCCCTTCCACTCTACCTCGGTGCCGCCGGCCTGGTGCTGGCCGTGCTGGCGCTGTTGGTAAGCTGGCGGGCGGTGGCGTCGGTGCGGCGGCTGCGGCGCCGGTTGGAGGGCCTGGAGAGCGGCCTGCGGCGCACTAATGAGCAGTACCAGGGGCTGTCCACCGCGGCGGTGGGCTCCGGGGATCAGCTCGCCAAGACCCAGCAGGAGCTCACCCGGCTGAAATCGCGCATTGAGCAGGTGGCGCAGAGCGCCCCGGCGCCCGCCGGCTACGAGCAGGCCATCCGGATGGCACGCAAGGGTATGGGGGCCGCCGAGATCATGGAGACCTGCGGCGTCGGGCAGGTGGAGGCGGATCTCATCGTGCGCCTGCATGGCCCGCAGGCCGGGCAGAGCCAGCAATAGGGTGGCCGCAACCGGGGGCTAGTCGTCCCTTTGCGCCCCTGTCTCACCCCGCGGGGCGCCCTGGTCGCGCTGCCGTTCCTCCCAGCCCTCCGGAAAACGGCCCTTCACCAGGTAGGCAAAGGCGATCACCTCCGCCACCACCCGGTAGAGCGACTCGGGGATCGCCTGCTCCAGCTCCAGTTGGGCGAGCACGGCCACCAGGTCGGCGTCGGTTTCCAGCGGCACGTCGTGTTCCGCCGCCAGCTCGATGATGCGTTCGGCCAGCGGTCCGGCGCCTTTGGCGGTCACCCGGGGCGCGCCCTGGCCACCGTACTCCAGGGCCACGGCCAGGCGGCGCTTGCCCTCCAGGGGCGGGGTGTTGTCGTTACGTCCACTCACCGGTTCAGGCCCTCAGGTCCAGCAGGGGCCGGCGCGCCCCGGGGTCGGGCTCGGGGGGATGGGGTGGCCGGCCCCGTTGGCAGCCCATGTAGCCCAGTTCGAAGCCCTGGGCGCGCAGGCGGGCCTCCAGGCGGGGCAGGAGATCATCCAGCACCGCCACGGTCTCGTCGCGTTCCGCCCACCAGGCGATGCTCACCGTCTCGCCGCGCAGCCGCACGATGGCATGGAGCGGGCCGGTGCGCCGGAAGTCGAACCCGAGCCGCAACTCCAGGGGACGACCGCCGTCCTCATCCTCCCCCGACCCGGTGCTGTCGTCGTCGCGTACCCGCAGGCGCAGCAGATCCAGCTCGCCCCCGTCCTTCAGCGGCAGGTCCAGGCTGAAGTCCAGCCGCTGCTCCAGTGCCGCGGTCTGCACCTGCAGCAACTGCACCCGGGCCAGGGCGCTCTCGGTCTGGCGCAGTAGGGTGGCCAGCAGGCCCTCCGCAGGCAGACCGGGCAGTGGCGCGGCGCCCCGGCCGGTCGCCTCCGGCGCACTGCCAGCGGTACGGTTCTGACCGGCCGGGGGCGTACCGCCGCTGGCGGCCTGCTGGCGGATGCGGCTGGCCAGGCGCAGCAGCGCCGCCTTGAGGTCCTGATTGAGCACCTGAGCGGCCGCGGTGCTCTGGGCCTGCGGGCTTTGGGCCGTTGGTTGCAGGAGGGTGGCGAGACGGGCCTCAAGCAGGGGGCCGGCCTGCTGCAGGGCCTGGCGAAACCCCTCGGGCCGGCCAGCCTGCTCGGCGGTGGGGATGCGGGCGAGGAGCGCGTTCACGGCCTCGCGCACCGGCGCGGGCAGCTGGCGCCCGGCGGCCGCCTCGCCCCGGCCCGGCCGGCTGGCGGCGAGCTGATCCAGGAGGGGGGCGAGGCTGCCCTGCTGGGGTAATAGCTGGCGCAGGGCGTTGTTGATGGCCGGCTCGCGTCCCCGGTGCTCGAGCACTTTGAGCGTGACCCGGGGTTGGAGTTCGGCCACCTGCAGGCTCAGCCGGTCGCCCTCGCGCAGCGGGATCTCGGCGCGGGCACCGAGCAGGTGGTTGGCCATCTGCAAAGCCAGGTGGCCGTCGGGACCGGTGCGCACGGTGGCCTGCAGCACCTGGTCCAGGCGCAGGGCCAGCGCCGGCCGGGCGATATTGGCCCCGCGGATCTCCAGCGTCGGTGTGGTGTGGGTAATCTTCATGCGCGGGCTCCTGTGCTGATTGTACACCCGCGCGCAGGGTGGGGTGGCCGGCGACGGTTGGCCGGCAGCCTTTGGCCGTCGTGGTGTCAACCCGCCGGCAGTCGCTTGCCGGGGGTCGTCAGTAACCCGTCACTGACTACGGCAATTCGGACTGTCCCTTGGCAAATCCCCCCTTATTACACTGTGAAAACAGTGGGTTGTGGTGTTGGCACACATTTCGCTTGCTCTCTGTCACAGGTAATCGGCCGGAGAGGACCATGAGCGAACAGGTGGTGTCCATGGAAAGCAGGGTGGGGAAGCCGCAGGCGGTGCCGACGGCGTCGTCGCCGGAAGGGGTGGCGCTGCGGGTGGCATTGCGCCTGCAGAGCACGCTGGACCCGGCCGCGGTGCTGCGCTACTTCCTGCAGGAGTGTGAACCGCTGATCGGTCTGGCGTCGGTGCGCTTTCAGAGCGAGGCCCTGCCCGAGGTGCTGCAGGCGGGAAGCGCCCGGCGCTGCCGGGTGGTGCAGCGGCTGCGCCTCAACGGGCGTCTGCTTGGTGAATTGACCCTGTCGCGGGCCGCGCCCTGGCGGCCAGAGGACCGGGAGGCCCTGGACCAGTTGGTGGCCCTGCTGGTGCACCCGCTGAACAATGCTGTCCGCTTTCAGCAGGCCGAGGCCGCCGGCCGGAAGGACAGCCTGACCGGGCTGCAGAACCGCCAGGCGCTGGCGGAGGCGCTGGCGCGGGAGGTCAGCCTGGCGCACCGGCACGGCCATCCACTCTCGCTCATGGTGGTGGACCTGGACCGGTTCAAGGCAATCAACGACACCCACGGCCATCGGGTGGGGGACACGGCGCTGTGCCGGCTTGCGGCCTTGCTGCAGGAGAACTGCCGTGGCGGCGACCTGGTGTTTCGCTACGCCGGCGATGAGTTCGTGGTGCTCATGGCGCACACGGCGGCGGCCGGGGCGGTGCGCTCGGGGCAGCGCCTGCTGGCGCGCATGGCGCAGGAGACCCTGGCCATCGGCGAATCCGACGACCAACTCAACCTGCGCGCCAGTGCCGGGGTGGCGGAGTTGGAGCCGGAGGAGGCGGGCGAGGGGCTGTTCCATCGTGCCGACATGGCCCTGCTGCGGGCCAAGCGCTACGGGCGGGAGCGCCTGGTCTGCGACTGAGCCCATGGCGCCCCCGGCCTGACACCGCGCGGCCCTTGTTGTACCATTGCGCGTTTTCCGCGATCACGGTAACGCGAGGGTACCGCGAACATGGAACTGAACCCGATTACCCAGAAGATCGATGACCTCAAGGGCCGTGCCGAGGCCCTTAGGGGGTATCTTTGACTACGACCTCAAGCGTGAACGGCTAGAGGAGGTCACCCGCGAGCTGGAGCAGCCTGAGGTCTGGAACGACCCGGAGCGGGCCCAGTCCTTAGGGCGCGAGCGCGCCCAGCTGGAAGGCCTGGTTGAGACCTTTGAGCGCCTGGACAGCGTGCTCGGCGATGCCGACGAGCTGCTGGAGATGGCCGCCGACGAGGGCGACGAGGAGACGGTGGCCGCACTGCAATCGGACCTGGGCGACTGTGAGCGCGAGCTGCAGAAGCTGGAGTTCCGGCGGATGTTCTCCGGTGAGATGGACCCGGCCAATGCCTTCATGGACATCCAGGCCGGCGCCGGCGGCACCGAGGCGCAGGACTGGGCGAACATGCTGTTGCGCATGTACCTGCGTTGGGGCGAACGCCACGGCTTCAAGACCGAAATCATCGAGTTGTCCGAGGGCGACGAGGCCGGCATCAAGAGTGCCACGGTCAAGTTCGAGGGTGAGTACGCCTTCGGCTGGCTGCGCACCGAGATCGGCATCCACCGCCTGGTGCGCAAGTCGCCTTTCGACTCCGGCAACCGCCGTCATACCTCCTTTGCGTCGGTGTTCGTCTCGCCCGAGGTGGACGACGACGTGGATATCGACATCAACCCGGCCGACCTGCGGGTGGACGTCTACCGCGCCTCCGGGGCGGGCGGCCAGCACGTCAACCGCACGGAATCGGCGGTGCGGATCACCCACATGCCCAGCGGCATCGTGGTGCAGTGCCAGCAGGACCGCTCCCAGCACAAGAACCGCGCCACGGCGATGAAGCAGCTCAAATCCAAGCTCTTCGAGCTGGAGATGCAGAAGCGTCGCGACGAGGCCGAGGCGGTGGAGGGGACCAAGTCGGACATCGGCTGGGGCAACCAGATCCGCTCCTACGTGCTGGACCAGAGCCGCATCAAGGACCTGCGCACCGGCGTCGAGGTGGGCAATACCCAGGCGGTGCTGGACGGCGATCTCGATCAGTTCATCGAGGCCAGTCTCAAGGCCGGCGTCTGAGCGCGCCCGCGCCCGACCCCCGGGGGCCGACCCGGGGGCCGAGGCCCGGCCCCTGTCCGCCCGCGGCGCTTTCCCAAGGTTGACCAACAGAGCAGATGACCATGACCGAGCAGGACGACAACAAGCTCATCGCCCAGCGGCGGGAAAAGCTCGCCGCGTTGCGCGAGGCCGGCCAGGCCTTCCCCAACGACTTCCGCCGCGACAGCCTGGCAGCGGACATCCACGCCCGCTGCGCGGAGCTGGACGACGAGGCGCTGGAGGCGGAGAACATCCGCGTGCGGGTGGCCGGGCGGATGATGGCCAAGCGGGTGATGGGCAAGGCGAGCTTTACCCACCTGCAGGATCAGTCCGGTCGCATCCAGCTCTTTCTGGCCCGAGATGAGCTGCCGGAGGGGGTCTACCAGCAGTTCAAGGGCTGGGATGTCGGTGACATCATCGGCGCGGCGGGGACGTTGTTCCGCACCCGCAAGGGCGAGCTGTCGGTTAAGGTGGACGAGCTGCGCCTGCTCACCAAGTCGCTGCGCCCGCTGCCCGAGAAGTACCACGGGCTGACGGACACCGAGGCGCGCTACCGCCAGCGCTACGTCGACCTGATCATGAACGACGACTCACGCCGGGTCTTCATGCTGCGCAGCCGGCTGGTGGCGGGCATTCGTGACTTTTTGAACGGCCGTGGTTTTCTCGAGGTGGAGACGCCGATGATGCAGCCCATTCCGGGCGGCGCGACGGCGCGACCGTTCGTGACCCATCACAACGCCCTGGGCGCGGACCTGTACCTGCGGGTGGCGCCGGAGCTGTACCTGAAGCGGCTGGTGGTGGGCGGCTTCGAACAGGTCTACGAGATCAACCGGAATTTCCGTAACGAGGGGGTGAGCACCCGCCACAACCCCGAGTTCACGATGCTGGAGTTCTATCAGGCCTACGCGGATCACAACGACCTGATGGACCTGACCGAGGCTATGCTGCGGCGGCTGGCCGAGGAGCAGTTGGGCACGACGCAGATCACCTATCAGGGTGAAACCTTCGACTTCGGCCGGCCCTTCCGGCGGATCCGGATGGTGGATGCGATCTGTGAGTTCAACCCCGACATCGGGCCGGAGGCGCTGACCGACCGGGATTCGGCGCTCAACCTGGCTGGGCACCTGAACATCCCGCTGATGGGGCATGAGGGGCTCGGCAAGCTGCAGATGGTGATCTTCGAGACCACGACGGAGCACAAGCTGCGCGAGCCCACGTTCGTGACCCACTACCCCAAGGAGGTCTCGCCGCTGGCCCGGCCGGTGGATGACGACCCCTTCTACACCGAGCGGTTCGAGCTGATCGTCGGCGGCCGGGAGATTGCCAATGGCTTCTCCGAGCTGAACGACGCCGAGGACCAGGCGGAGCGGTTCCGGGCCCAGGCGGCGGAAAAGGCCGCCGGCGATGACGAGGCGATGCACTACGACGCCGATTTCATCCGGGCGCTGGAGTACGGGTTACCCCCCACGGCGGGCGAGGGCATCGGCATCGACCGGCTGGTGATGCTCTTCGCCGACGCCCCATCCATCCGGGACGTCCTGCTGTTCCCGGCCATGCGCCCGGAGACGGGGGAGTAACACCCACCCCCACCGTCACCCCGGGCGCGGGCCCGCCCCCATCGCCACTGCGAGCCCGGCCCCGCCCACCGTCACGGCGACCCCGGCCCCGCCCCACCGTCACAGGGAGCGCGGACCCGCCCCCACCGTCACAGGGAGCGCGGACCCGCCCCCACCGTCACTGCGAGCCCGGCCCTGCCCCACCGTCACTGCGAGGAGGCGAAGCCGACGCGGCAGTCTACCGCTCTGGATCGCCACGGGCCTCCGGCCCTCGCGATGACGGGGGGAGGCCTTCGGCCCTCGCGATGACGGGGGGAGGCCTCCGGCCCTCGCGATGACGGTTGCGCGGCTATCGGTCCCGCTTGAGGTAAACCCCGACCAGCGCCTTCACCTTCTGCATGTTGTAGGGCTTGGCGATAAACCCCCCCACCCCCAGCTCCTTGGCCTCCAGGACATTGTCGCGGGTGGCGTCGCCGGTCTGCATGATGACGAAGGCCTGGTCCCCGCCCTCCAGCTCCCGCAGCTCGCGCAGCACCTCCAGGCCGGTCATGTCGGGCATGCTGATGTCGAGAAAGACCAGCGGCTGTTTGCGGCCGCGGAAGCTCTCCAGCGCGCTGCGGCCGTTGTGTGCCTGGTCGATATTCTCGAAGCCCATCTGGCGCAGCATGGTGTTGAGCAGCGAGCGCATGGGCTGGAAGTCGTCCACGATGAGGACGCGGTCGGGCAGGCTCGGGGTCGTCATGCCGGGGCATCGCCTTTCTGTTCTGGGTCGGGCTGCCGGGGCAGGGTCACGGTGAAGCGGGCGCCGCCGCCGGGGGCCGCGTCCACCGCCACCTGTCCGCCGTGGGCCTGAACCAGTTTCTGGACAATGGACAGACCCAGCCCGGTGCTCTTCTCATCGGCGGTGGGGGCGTTACTGCCGCGCCGGAAGGGCTGGAAGAGCTGCGCCCGTTCCTCGGCCGGGATGCCCGGGCCCTGGTCACTGACGCTGATCCGAACCGACTGATCGTCGGCGCGGCCGCCGAGGGTGATGGTGCTGTCCCTGGGCGAGAACTTGACCGCGTTGGCGATCAAGTTGTCCAGCACCTGGCCCAGGCGGCGGCTGTCCACCGCCACCGTGGGCAGCGGTTCCGGGATGTCCAGCACGATGCGGATCGACTTGCCCTGGGCGATCAGCCCTTGGGCGTGGGCCTGCCCCTGCAGGAAGCGGTTGAGGTCCAGCGGTTCGCGCTCCAGCTCCAACTGCCCCGATTCGATGGCGCTGACATCGAGCAGGTCCTCCACCAGCGCGCTCATGCGCTCGGCGACGTCCGCCATCACCCCCATCACCTCCTGTTGGGCCTCGTTCAATGGGCCGAGGGCCTCCTGGCGCAGCAGATCGATGTAGCCGTTGAGCACCCCCAACGGGTTGCGCAGGTCGTGGGCCGCCACGCCCAGGAAGCGGTTTTTGAGGTCGTTGAGCTCCATCAGCCGCTCGTAAAGGCGGCTCTTTTCCAGGATGGTGGCGAGCTGCCCGGCGATCTGCTGGAAGGTGGCGATGTGGGCGTTGCGGTAGGTGTTGGGCGCGTTGCTGGAGAAGAAGATGAAGCCCACCGGACGGCCCATGGCCACCAGCGGGCAGGTGAGGCTGGAGCGCACGCCGTCTTTGAGGATCTGCTGGGTGGACTTGGAGCGCGGGTTGTGCAGCAGGTGTTCCTGCAGGTCGTTGATGATGCGCGGCTCGCCGGTCTTGAGGATGCGCTCCAGGCTACTGCCGGCCAGCGGCGCGGCGTAGCCCGGGCCGATGTGGGCGGTGCGGTGGTCGGAGCGTGCCCAGCGCGAGCGGACCAGTTGCTCGCCCTGGTCGTTCTCCTCGAGCAGGGCGACACCGATCCGGTCATAGGGGATGATCGGCCGGAAGGAGTCGTAGATCTCGTCCAGCACGTCGTCCAGCAACAGCCCGCGGTTGATTCGTTCGGTGACGCTGACCAGCGCCTCCAGTTCCCGTACCCGGCGCTCCAGCCGCAGGCTGACCTCCACCAGCGCCTGTTGCAGTTCACGGGGGTCCTGGGGCGCGGGATGGCCGGTATTGTTTGGCATGATCTCGGGTGACAACCTCTTATGTATCATTTCCCTCCATGATAACGCGCTCCGAGCGGTCGCACAGGGCGGATTCGGTACCGCGCTGAGGGCGTCAAAAAAATGACGGATCGGTGTGCGGGCGGCGCACCGGCGGGCATTCCGGTGCTTACCCCGTGGGCCGGGTCAGTCGACCGGTCGGATCTGGATGAGCACACCCAGCACCGGATGGTCCAGGTAGTGCAGCTCATCGCTGCGCATACGCCGGCTCTGTTGCAGGGCATGGACGGCGCCGGCCGGCAGCAGGGCGTCGCGGTCGCCGGTATCACGGCGGTAGCGCAGATCGATCACCGCGTGCAGGAAGCGCTCGCGGTAGACGCGCACCAGCCCGTAGAGCCGCTGGGGCTCCAGCGAGGGGGCCCATTCCTCCGGGGCCTGCGGGGGCATCCAGGCGGGGGGGAGGGGCACGGCCACCGAGCGGTTGCGCGGCAGGCCTTCCTGGCGCCAGCCGATATGCAGCAGGGGGTCATAGGCGTCGGACTGCTCCAGGCGCTGGCGGGCGCCGTGCAGACGCAACTGGTTGCCGGACAGGCGTTGGAAACCACGGGCGCCCAGCGGCTGCCAGCGTCCGAAGTGGGGCGCGCCCACCGACAGCGGCCAGGCCTCGGCGTCGTCGCCGCGCGCCTCCCACTGGCGGAAGATAATCAGCTCCACATCGTACTGCTGCTCTGCCGCCACGGTACCGGGCAGCAGCAGTGCGGTACCGCCCACCAGCGAGAGCAGAAGGGCCAACAGGCCGGGCACGGCCCAACCGGTGCGGCGGGATGGAGTGGCGTGCGGGCGAGGTGTCTGCATGCGTCCGTGGCTCAATCCGTGGTGGGTAGGGTGGGCTTTTCGCGAATACTATGACATAAGCACCGGGGTGTTGCCCCCTCAGGCGCCGGCGGTCTCCCGAGCGGAAGGTCGCAGCGCCCGCAGCAGCTCGTCCACGGCGCGGATCCGGTCCTCCGCCTCCGGCAGGTGCTTGCGGTACTGCAGCTTCTCCTGACCCTGCAGCCGGTAGGTCTCCGGGCTGGACTGGATCAGCGAGATCAGCGCCTCCGGGTCGATCTTCGGCTTGCTGCCAAAGTGCAGGGTAATGCCGGAGGCCAGCCCCTCCACCTTCTCGATGCCCAGGGCGTCGGCGCGCAGCTTGAGGGCGGTAACGCGGAACAGGTTGCGGGTGGCGTCCGGCAGCAGGCCGAAGCGGTCGATCATCTCCACCTGCAGCTCGTCCAGCTCCGCCTCCGTGCGGGCGTTGGCGATGCGCTTGTACATCACTAGCCGGGTGTGCACGTCGGGCAGGTAGTCCTCCGGCATCAGCGCCGGGATGCGCAGATCCACCTCGGCGCCACGGTGCATGGGCTCATCCAACGCCGGCTCCTCGCCGCTCTGCAGCGCCTTGACCGCCCGGTCCAGCAGCTCGGTGTAGAGGTTGAAGCCCACCTCGCTGATCTGCCCGCTCTGCTCCTCGCCCAGCAGCTCGCCGGCGCCGCGGATCTCCAGGTCGTGGCTGGCCAGGGCGAAGCCCACGCCCAGGTCCTCCAGGTTGGAGATGGCCTCCAGGCGCTTCTTGGCGTCCGCCGTCATGGCCTTCTCCGGCGGCGCGATCAGGTAGGCGTAGGCCCGGTGGTGGGAGCGGCCCACCCGGCCGCGCAGCTGGTGCAGTTGGGCAAGGCCCAGCTTGTCGGCGCGGTTGATCAGGATGGTGTTGGCAGTGGGCACGTCGATGCCGGACTCGATGATGGTGGAGCAGACCAGGATGTTGAAGCGCTGGTGGTAGAAGTCGAGCATCACCCGCTCCAGGTCGCGCTCCGGCATCTGGCCGTGGGCCACGTCCACCCGGGCGTCCGGCACCAGCTCTTCCAGCTCCCGGGCAATGCGGTCGATGGAGTCCAGGTCGTTGTGCAGGAAGTAGATCTGCCCGCCGCGCTTGAGCTCGCGCTGGCAGGCCTCCTGGATGATGGCCGGGTCCCACTGGTTGACGAAGGTTTTCACCGCCAGGCGGCGGGCCGGCGGGGTGGCGATGATGGACAGGTCGCGGATACCGGCCAGGGACATGTTGAGCGTGCGCGGGATGGGCGTCGCGGTCAGGGTGAGGATGTCCACCTCGGCGCGCAGCTTCTTCAGCTTCTCCTTCTGGCGGACGCCGAAGCGGTGCTCCTCGTCGATGATCACCAGCCCCAGGTCCTTGTACTTGACCGAGTCCTGCAGCAGCTTGTGGGTGCCGATGACGATATCCACCTTGCCGTCGGCCAGGTCGCGCAGCACCGCGTTGGTGTCCTTGGTGCTGCGAAAGCGCGAGAGCACCTCCACGCGCACCGGCCAGTCCGAGAAGCGATCGCGGAAGTTCTGGAAGTGCTGTTGGGCCAGCAGGGTGGTGGGCACCATCACCGCCACCTGGCGGCCGTCCTGGATGCCCATGAAGGCGGCGCGCATGGCCACCTCGGTCTTGCCGAAGCCCACGTCGCCGCAGACCACCCGGTCCATGGGGCGGGACGAGCGCATGTCCGCCTCCACGGCGGCGATGGCGCTCTCCTGGTCCGGGGTCTCCTCGAAGGGGAAGGCATCGGCGAAGGCCTGGTAGTCCTCGTCCCGCCACTCGTAGGCATGGCCCTCGCGGGCGGCGCGGCGGGCGTAGATATCCAGCAACTCGGCGGCGGCGTCCCGGGCGCGTTTGGCGGCGCGCTTCTTGGCCTTCTCCCACTTGTCGCTGCCCAACTGGTGCACGGGCACCGCGTCGCCCTCGGCGCCGGTGTAGCGGGAGATCAGATGCAGCGAGGCCACCGGCACGTAGAGCTTGTCGCCCTTGGCGTACTCCAGGGTGAGGAACTCGGTGGTCAGCCCGCCGGCCTCCAGGGTCTGCAGCCCCAGGTAGCGGCCCACGCCGTGGTCCTCGTGCACCACCGGGGCACCGATGGCCAGGTCGGTCAGGTCGCGGATGATGGTCTCGGGGTCGCGCACCGCCCCGGCGCGGCGCCGGCGCCGCTGCTGGGCCCGGTCGCCGTAGATGGCGTCCTCGGTGATCAGCGCCATGGCGGGCTGATTCACCTGGGCGCCGTGCTCCACCGGGGCCACGGCCACGCCCATGGGCATGTCACCGGTGACGAACCCCTCCCAGTCGCACGCCTGGGGGCGGATGCGGTGCTTCTGCAGCCGCTCCAGCAGCGCCTCGCGGTGGCCGGTGGTTTCGGCAATGAAGAGCACCCGGCCGGTGTAGTCGGAGAGGTAACTGGTGAGTCGCTCCAGCGGGTTGTCCGCCTGGGGGCGGTTGCGCAGGTCGGGCAGCGGCTCGGTTTCGAAAACCACTTCGCGGGGGCGCGGGGCCTCCGGCGCCGGGGTGTCGGCGTGCAGCACCACCTGGGGCAGGGTGTTGAACCGCTCGCGCAGGTCGTCGGGGCTCAGGAACAGCCGTTCCGGTGCCAGCAGCGGCCGCTCCAGGTCGTGGCGGCGCTGCTCGTAGCGGTTGCGCACCTGGGTGTAGTAGGTGTCGGCCTGGGTGTCCGACTCGCCCAGGCGGGCCACCAGGGCGCCCTTGGGCAGGTAGTCGAACAGGGTGGCCGTCTCCTCGAAAAAGAGCGGCAGGTAGTACTCGATGCCCGCCGGCAGGTGGCCGGCGCTCACCTCCCGGTAGACCAGGCTGCGCGAGGGGTCACCCTCGAAGGCGGCGCGCCACGCCCCGCGGAACTGGGTGATGCCCGCCTCGTCGGTGGGGAACTCCCGCGCCGGCAGCAGCTCCACCCGGTCGATCTTCTCGGTGGTGCGCTGGGTGTCCGGGTCGAAGTGGCGCAGGGTCTCCACCTCGTCGTCGAACAGGTCGATGCGCACCGGCTGTGTGGCCCCCATGGGGAAAAGGTCGAGCAGGGCGCCGCGCACCGCGAACTCGCCGTGCTCGCCCACCTCGGAGACGCAGCGGTAGCCGGCCTGCTCCAGCCGCTCGCGCATGGCGTCCAGGTCCAGCCGGTCGCCCACCCCCAGCATCAGGCCCTGGCCCTCCAGCCAGCTCACCGGGGCCAGGCGCTGCATCAGCGTGTTCACCGGCACGATCAGCACGCCGCCCCGGGTGCGCGGCAGGCGGTAGAGCGCGGCCAGCCGCTCGGAGATGATGTCCTGGTGGGGTGAGAAGACGTCGTAGGGCAGGGTCTCCCAGTCCGGGAAGCTGAACACCGGCGTCTCGCCCCGGGCGTGATCGCCGAGGAAGAAGCGCAACTCCGTATCCAGCCGCGCCGCCTGCTGGGGGCTGTCGGTGACCGCCACCACCAGGCCGTCATGGGCCCGGGCCGCCTGGGCCAGGGCCAGCGCGCCGGTAGCCCCGTGCAGGCCGTACCAGTGCTCGCGGTTGCCGGCCTTGGCGGGGAGGGGCGGTGTCAGCGGTGAGGCGTGTTTCTCGGGCATGCAGTCACGGCAGGTTGGGGAAGCGGGCCGCCATTTTAGCGGTGGAGGGGGCTGGGGCAAAGGTGGGGATGCCGGGGCGGACTTGCAACTGGAGCGCTGCGGAGGCGACCATGCGTAAAAACGCCCAGGATGTGATGCAGTGCTCGGACTGCCGGAAGTCACCAGGGTGACCGGTCGCCGGTAGCTTTGAACACTTGGGCATTGTCGGATCGCTGATGCCTTGAGCTGGCTATAGAGACTACGGCAGGGGGCCCCCCAATGTCGTACTGGCGGTAGCGTGCCCGCTTTCTGGGCCAGGACCCTCCGGGGCGGTCCTAAAGCCCGTCCAACGGGCTCGCCGCAGGGACGCCACCTTTGCTCATTACATGCGTGTAGATCATGGTCGTCGATACATCCGCGTGGCCCAGGAGCTCTTGCACGGTTCGGATATCCTGGCCGCGCTCCAGCAGGTGCGTGGCAAAACTGTGCCGCAAGGTGTGGCAACTGGCCTGTTTCGGTATTCTGGAGGCTCTCACCGCCCGTTTTACCGCACGCTGGACAGCGGTTTCATGAAGATGATGTCGACGGATCGCCCCTGATCGGGGATCGACCGCTACCCGGGCACTGGGAAACACATACTGCCAATGCCATTCCTTCCCGGCATTGCGGTACTTCCGGGCCAGGGCATGGGGGAGGGAGGCTTCACCGTACCCATCGGCCAGGTCTCCCTCGTGAATGGCCTTCACCTGCCGCAAGTGGTTCTGGAGCGGCGCTATCGTGGATTCGGGAAGGGGTACCACGCGATCCTTATCGCCTTTGCCGGATCTCACCGTGATTGCCCGCCGCTCGAAATCTATATCTTTGACGCGCAATCGTAGTGCTTCCATGACCCGCATGCCGGAACCATAAAGCAATGAGGCCAGCAAATGGTGAACACCGTGCATTTCACTCAACAGCGCCTTGACCTCATTGCGAGAGAGAACCACAGGAAGGCGCCTGGGCCGTTTTGACCTCTCAATAGCCTGGAGTTCGCCAAGCGGTCGCTGCAGAACGTACCGGAAGAAGAAGACCAAAGCGTTCAGAGCCTGGCTCTGGGTGCTGGCGGCTACATTGCGCTGTGTGACCAACTGACTGAGAAATTGTTGAACATCCGCCTCGTCCGCGCTTTCCACAGGCTTCGACTGCAGAAACACAATGAACCGGCAGGTCCACGCCAGGTAGGTTTTCTCGGTGCTGATCGCCAAGCCTCTGCTGGTGACTGTTTCAGAAAAAGCCTCAAAAAGCGCGGGGTGCGCGTGTACCACGTGTGCCAGACGAGTGTCAGCAACACGTTCGGCAAGCCGTACCGGAGTTGGCGCTGGGGTGTCCCGGGCCGTAGAAACGTGTTCAGGCTCGAGCGTTCGGGCGGCATCCATCCAATACTGCCAGTCGAACCTCGCAGCCCATGCTATGTTAGCCGTGCTATACAGCGTCTGTATAGCACGAACCACTTGCTGGAACTGCCAGGCCTTGAGATTACCGGCGTGTCCCTTCCGTCGCAGGTAGCTTTGCACGCCATCAGGGCCCAACTCGCGAAGCCTTTGATCAGGGTGCGCCTTGATGAACTCCTCCGCCCGACGTACGTGCCATCGGTCGAAGGGTGGCTTCACGCCTTGCTTTCGGAGAGCCTGGATGTAACGATCCCAGAACCGGGCACGGGCATCTTTGCGGCTTGGATCAACCATGATTCCTTACTCCGTCAGTCCATGACTATGCACGATAAGCATGCGCCACCGACTGGTTCGATATCAAGTATCCCGGGTGTGACATGCGGCGTCTGCATATCACCGCCTCTACAGACGCAGTAGAATCAACTGTTGCACAAAGCCGCTTCGCGGCAGATGTTGCGATTTTTCAGTTAGTTGGCGAAGACATGCCGCGTTGCAATGTCTGTAATATACGGCATGGAGCGCCGTACAGGAGGCTCAATCAATGGCAAGGAAGCCGACCATTCAGGACGTATTTCTGGAGCATTTTGATGGGCTTCGTAAACATCATTGTTTTCCGCTCCCGCAGCTCAAAGCGGCAGAATCGATTATGAATTGCCGGACGGAAGCGCTGGGGGGCCACGAGCAGTGTTGTCCCCATGGCCACCACCGCCGCGTGCAGTACCACTCGTGCCGGCATCGTAGCTGCCCGCAATGTGCGGAGCGTGCCAAGGCACAGTGGATGGAGCGTGAACGAGGCCGCCTGCTGCCTTGCGATCATTTCCACGCTATCTTTACCGTGCCCCATGAATTGATCCCCCTGTGGCGGTACAACCGCCGGTCCTTCGTGGCCGCGCTATTCGATGCCAGTCGGGACACCCTCATCCAACTGCTTGCGCAAGATCGTCACCTAGGGGCGGTCCCCGGCATTGTGATGGCCCTGCACACGTGGGGTCGAACCCTTAACGCCCACCCCCATGTTCACTGCTTGATCAGTGGGGGTGGATTGACGACGGGTGGACAGTGGCGAGCGGTGAAGGGTGACTTTCTGCTGCCTGCGGCCGTGGTGAAGCGCGTGTTCCGGGGCAAACTACTCTCCCGTCTGCGCCATGATCTGGATACTGGCCGACTGAAAGCGCCCCGTGGCGATCATCCGACCGTGGATTACTGGCTCAAGGCCACTGCGAAGAAAGAATGGAATGTCCGTTTGCAGGGCCGCTATACACATGGACGAGGAGTCGCTGCGTACCTGTCTCGCTACGTGCGCGGCGGACCCATCACAAACACCCGGATCAAGTCGTTGGGGGAAGGCCAGGTTCAATTCCGTTACCATGACCACCGGGATGGTCGACGGAAACTGCGGCGTGTGGCGGTGGAGCGATTCATGGAACAGATCCTGTGGCATGTCCCGGAGCCGGGTCAGCACACCGTCCGCCACGTTGGTCTGTATGCCCACACCTGCCGTGCCAAGCGAATGGCTTGCCGAGAACAAATGGGGGCGCCTATGCCCGAAGTGGAGCCGAAGAAGCAGACCTGGCAGGCGTACCTGGAGATGCTTGGCCATAGCGACGCCCTGTGCTGTCCCGCTTGCGGTGCCGAGCTGATCCGGGGATTCACGCTTCCCCCGAGTCGCCACCGGATTCAAAATTCCCTAATAAGAAGTGGGTCGCCTCCGAAGGCTTCGGGCAGTGTGCAACAAGGCGTTGAACCGGACCCGCTAGTGCCTTCGAGGAGGTCCGAGGTGAATGAGGGCGATCGGCATTTTTATTTGCCTCGATGCGGGCCGGTTAACTAGGCGTTGTGCAGATGAAATTTCTGCTTATGATTCTCCATGCTTGAGGGCTGCTTAATGTTAAGAAATGAACTAGAAACCGCAAAGCGATCAGTTGTTACCGATAGTTTGCAAATCTCCATTGGGGAGATCGCTTCCATGTATGCGGCGGAGGAGCTAGATATTATCCCTGATTTTCAGAGATTATTTCGTTGGTCTCCTGAAAAGAAGACGGCTTTTATCGAATCGATTTTGATTGGAATCCCTGTGCCCCCGGCTTTCGCATATGAAAAGCCAGATGGAACATGGGAGCTGATAGACGGGTTACAACGTATCTCCACAGTGCTCGAGTTCATGGGCGTTTTGCGCGAACCAGATAATCCTGCAGAGAAGATGCCGCCTTCTACTCTGACAACTGCAACCTATCTTCCGTCCTTAGATGGTGTCGTGTGGCCAACAGAAGGAGGAGATGGAGGTGCTCAAGTTCTTGAAAAATCTCTTCAGCTTTTCTTTCGTCGGTCACGCTTGGATTTCCAGATACTTAAACACCCAAGTGACGCAAAAACGAAATTTGATTTGTTTCAGCGATTGAATCGGGGTGGCGAGTACGCTAATGAGCAGGAAGTCCGCACTTGTTCAATGGTGCTTGGAAATGCAGATGCTACCGCTCGAATAAGGAATCTGGCAAGAAGCGAAGAATTTATAAATATTTTTAAAATTACGGAAGAGCAGAATTTAAAACAAAAAGATGTTGAATATGCGGTTCGTGCTATTGTTCATACAGTCGAAGATTTTGGCTCAGATGCTGATGTTCAGGAGTTCCTCGACCGAAGTATTGCGCGAATTATCGTGGATCAAGATCCGAATGATGTGATCCATACGGTGGAATGGGCCGTCAATAGCTTGCATAGCTTATTCGGGGGCGATGCCTTGATTCCTCATGACGAGGCTTATCAAGGAATAGCCAAAAGATTTTCTCTGCGTGCACTGGAAGCGATATTGGTAGGGGTCGCCAGAAACAAAGAAAAAATTCAGGACTTGGAAGACCCGGATGGTTTTTTGCGTGAGCGCGTCGATCGGTTCTGGCGAGAAAGAGATGTCGCCGAGTTGAGTGCGTCAGGCTTGCGAGGGACTACTCGGATCCAAAGAACCGTACCATTTGGTGAGAATTGGTTTTCTCCACAATGAGCGATGTTTTTCAATTTCTCTCAGACTTGGATTCGATCCGCTTGCGCCGAGCCAAGGAACTGTCAGAGATAAAAGTCCGAATGAATGAGCTAGGCTCTATTGCGCAATTTGGGGTCCAGTCGAAGGCAGTTATCGTTTTATCCTATTCTCACTGGGAAGGGTTTTATAACGATTGCGTATCTCTTTACATAGATTTTTTGAGGGAGGCTAGAAAGAAGGTTTCAGATGTCTCTTGGCCAATGCTGATTGGGTTGCTCCAGTCTGATTTTCAAAGGCTCAGAGATAGAAATCATTCTCAGCTTGCAGCAGTAGAGTTTATCTTGCGATTTCAGGAAGTGACAAGAGGGGACTTTTTGAATTTTGATAAGGAAGTGGTTTCTTCTAGATCAAATCTAGATTTCAGAAAGTTAAAAGACAACTTCGAAGTCATGGGGTTCGATTGCTCTCCATTCTTGCGGTGGCGCCTTAAAATAGACAACGAGCTTGTGAGGTGGCGCCATAGTATTGCGCATGGCGATGACCCGGATTTGTCGACGATAGATATCAGGGAGCACGTCACGTTTACGCAAAGGATGCTTCTGGTTTTATCGGATTGTTTCCAAAATAATATTATGAATTGTGCAGAGTAATGGATAAGGAGTGGCGGCGAGACGAATTCGATCCGTCAGCTTAGCACAACAACAGCGTCAACACGGATCGGCTTTTCCGCTGACGCTCCAAATCCGACCGGTTACGCTGCGCGTTAGGGATAAATGGAATCGTCATGTCCGGAAATATTTTCAATAAGCTGTGGGTTATAGAATCTTTACCATCAGGTGAGCTTAGAACCGGGAAAAATCTCTTCGACAATCAGCTGGACAAGGCTAAGCAGGTACAGCAAGACCTTGTCGTCGAATTCGCTGAGCCAATAACTAAGTCCGAGCTGTTTGACGTATTAGAAAAAATACGAAATGAGGCTTTGAGCGGAATATATCCAATGATCCACTTTGAGTGTCATGGGTGTGAAGACGGCTTGGGAACCGCTAGCGGAGAACTGGTTGAATGGGATGAAATCAGAGAGATACTTATTGAGATTAACCGAGCGACTAAGCTAAATCTGATGATTGTAATTGCTGCCTGCAATGGTGCCCATTTAATAAAAGCATCTACAAGGCTAGATGCGGCTCCTTTCTGGGCAATAATTGGTCCGGAGGTAGAAGTAACTGCTGGGCATATTCAGGATAATTTCGGTCGGTTTTATGAGTCCTTCTTTTTCGACCTCGATGGTGATAAAGCCATAGGTATCCTTAATGAAGGGGCAGAGCATCAAGATCGAACCTATCATTTTTTAAGCGCTGCTGGACTATTTTCAAGGGCTTACCGAGCCTACTATAAAAGTCACTGTGTCGGGAAAGGGAAGAAAGAAAGGGTAGAACGCCTTGTTTCTGAGGCGATGAAAAACCCCGACGTAAAGAGACGTGGTGTGGCATGGGCCAGACAGCAAGTAAAGAAAGGTCTTGCATCTGAAGATCAGCACTTTGATAAACTCAGAAAAAGGTTCTTCTTCATTGCTGATTTTCCAGAAAATGATGCGCGCTTCCCTTTATCTAAGGATGATATTGTTGCCACGTAAAATCCCTAACAATGCGCTGCTGTCGGACAAATTCTCCGCTGCGCTCCAAATTTGCCGCAGAGCGCGGCGTTAGCGAGTCTGGGAGACGTATGAAGATATTCCAGCGCATTCCACCTCAAGTGGCCGTTCCAGCGTTCTACGCGTTCATTTCGATTGGGATGTTGGTGCACTTTCTTTTCGGCACTGCATTGGGTGCACTAGCGCTGGCGATATCACTATACGTAGGGGCGGAGACTGTGCTCGGTGTAGAGCCATTTTCCCCTGGCGAGTTGGTATTGTGGTTCAACGGACAGCCGGAGGCTTACAAAGTAGGACTTGCCACCGCAGCGGTAACTCTTGGTGGCTTTGTGGTGGCATTTCATACGGCAACCGTGAGCTGGAAGCAGCAGCAACAGGCGCAGCTTAGAACCCAGACAGCGGGCGAAATCGAGCATTTTTTTGGAACAACCAACCAACTTGTAACTGATGCGCAGCTCTTCGTAGAGTCCCTCGTTGAAGCGGTGAATGAGGTCCAAAGAGGGAGTAACGCTCGTGAGGCAAAATTTAAGGTGGACTGGGCCCTGAGCCAGACTAGAGAATTCCTATCAGCGAGAGAGCAACTGTCGCAGGCCACGGTACAAGTTCATCGAATAAAGGGAAGGAACTACACAATACTATGTTCGGGCTGGGGAATGCCGGATGCCTTTGATGAGGCAGTGCAGGCTCTTGAGGAGATCGGGAGAAAGATGTGGATTCATGTACCAATAGTCGATGTGAATAATCCCAATTACATCCAAGAGTTCCATAATCAAGTGAACGTACAGGAATGCCAACAATTTATTGACTGTGCGGAGAAGTTGAGCGGGCCAATATCCATGCTGGCCGGCAGCATTCGTGGCAATCTGCTCTCTCCCGTTATCGGATTTAATCTGCCGACGTATGTGCGACTGCTTAGGGAACGCTCCGCGTTCGCAAGTGCAGTGAGAGAGTTCTATCGTGTTATGTCGAATCGCTAACATAACACTCAAGCCGACTGGGCTACGCTACGCTCCGCCCAGCGGCTTAGTTGAGCGTTAGAGCGAATTGATGGACAGATACTCAAATTTTAAAGCACTTAAAGCTGAGCAAACTGAAGGGCGCGATTTTCGCGTTCAGGTGGCGGTGCGAGACGAAGCAGCGGTAGCTGTGATTGCCCCGCATGGTGGTGCAATTGAGCCAGGCACATCAGAGTTGGCCTTTGCTATTGCAGGCGAGCAGTTTAGTTTCGCAATTTTTGAGGGTACTAAGGTAGCCAAGAACCGGGACTTGCATATAACCAGTACGAATTTCGATGAACCTCGTTGTGTCGAAGTAGTCGCGCGGTCTCGCACTGCTGTAGCAATACATGGTGAAAACAGCCCAGGGGAAACGGTATTTGCTGGCGGTGCCGATGCGCTGCTGCGCTCTCAAATAAGCGAAGCACTTGCAGAGGCCGGTTTTACCGTGCGCAAGCATGAAAACCCGAATCTTCAAGGGACATCACGAGCGAATATCTGTAATCGCGGAACGAGCGGAGCTGGTGTTCAATTAGAGCTCTCCCGCGGCTTGAGAAGCACTCTCTTTGAGTCTCTCAATAAAGCTGGAAGAGCACGCCAGACTGACGTGTTCTATAAATTTGTCGATGCCGTTCGTCAGGGGCTGATTCGTGCAGGCCTGCTCTAACCAAGCGGTCAACCGGACGCCAAAAGCGTTCCGCTTTTGGTTCCCCCCGCTGGCGCTCCGGCGCCGGTTACCTTTGCGTTATACGCACTCACAATACCGCTTCACCTGAGAACATTATCTACAGAAACACGCACTAATATCAAAAGGATAATCAACTAAATGAACTTGCAGTTGCACGACCAGCTCAAAAGCCACATCTGGGAAATCGCCAACCGCCTTCGCGGCCCTTACCGCCCCCCTCAGTACCGCTTGGTCATGCTGCCTATGGTCGTGCTGCGGCGACTGGATTGTGTGCTGGAGCCCACCAAAGAAGCGGTGCTGAAGCAATACGAAAAGCTGTCC
Source organism: Alkalilimnicola ehrlichii MLHE-1 (assembly GCF_000014785.1). Classification (NCBI taxonomy): domain Bacteria; kingdom Pseudomonadati; phylum Pseudomonadota; class Gammaproteobacteria; order Chromatiales; family Ectothiorhodospiraceae; genus Alkalilimnicola; species Alkalilimnicola ehrlichii. The sequence continues at coordinate 2,048,255 of NC_008340.1, read as the reverse complement.
GCTCAAGGTATGCCGGAAAATGCCATGGAGAAGCTGTTGGGCAAGGCGGCCGATCCTGACCGAACCCACCCTCTCTACAACACCAGTCCGTTCATCTTCGAGAAATTGTTGGGGGATTCGGAGAACATTGCGCCTAACCTTGTCGCCTATATCAACGGTTTCTCGCCTACGGCTCGGGCCATCTTCGAGCGTTTTAAATTCACTGACCAGATCGAAAAACTCGACGCCAGCAACCGGCTGTTTACCATCGTCAAGGCGATGTCAGAAGTGGACCTGCACCCGGACCGCATCGACAACCTGCAAATGGGCTACCTGTTCGAGCATCTGGTGATGCGCTTCAATGAGCAGGCCAACGAAGAGGCCGGGGACCACTTCACCCCGCGCGAAGTCATCCGCCTGATGGCCAATCTGGTCTACACCGGCGAACAGGATGTTTACACGCCGGGCATCTACCGCACTATTTACGACCCGGCCTGCGGTACGGGCGGCATGCTGTCGGAATCGGAGAAATTCATCCTCGACCAGAACAGTCAGGCTAACTTGGCGCTGTTCGGTCAGGAGTACAACGACGAGTCCTGGGCCATCTGCTGTTCGGACATGCTGATCAAGGATGAAGACACCAGCAGCATCGTGCTGGGCGATACCCTGGGCGACGGCAAGACCCGCGACGGCTTCGAGGGCAAGCAGTTTCACTACCTGCTGGCTAATCCGCCCTTTGGTGTGGAGTGGAAAGACCAGAAAACCGTCGTCGAGAAAGAACACAAGGAGATGGGCTTTGCCGGACGATTCGGCGCCGGCCTGCCCGCCATCAATGACGGCTCCCTGCTGTTCCTGCAGCACATGATCGCCAAGATGCACCCCTACAAAGAGGGGGATGACGACTCCGTCGGTTCCAAGATCGCCATCGTCTTCAATGGCTCGCCGCTATTTTCCGGTGATGCCGGTTCCGGGCCGTCGAATATCCGCCGCTGGATTATCGAAAACGACTGGCTCGATGCCATCGTCGCGCTGCCCGACCAGCTTTTCTACAACACCGGTATTTTCACCTATGTCTGGCTGGTGACCAACCGCAAGGCCCCGGAGCGGCGCGGCAAGGTGCAACTAATCGACGGCACACGCTTTTTCCAGCGCATGAAGAAAAGCCTCAACAACAAGCGTAACGAGGTCACCGAAGACCAGATCCGCGATCTGACCCGACTCTACGGTAACAACCGGGACGGTGAAACCGCCGAGGTAAGAATCAACGGCGACACCGAAACCCGTGTGGTCTCCCGCATTTTCGAGAACCGCGAGTTCGGCTTTCTCAAGGTGACGGTGGAGCGCCCCCTGCGCATGAACTTCGAAGCTTCGCCGGAGCGCATTGCCCGGCTGGATGAGCAGACCGCCTTTGCCAACCTGGCCACCTCGAAAAAACGCAAGAATGAGGCTGCGGCTGCCAAGGAGATCGCGGAAGGGCAAAAGCAGCAGGAGGCGATTCGCGCTCTGTTGGCGAGCCTAGCACCCAAGGGGCAGTACACCGACCGCGCCGTTTTCGAAGCGGATCTGAACGCCGCTGCCAAGGTGGCTAGCCTCAAACTCCCGGTACCGATCAAAAAGGCCATCTTCAACGCTCTGGGCGAGCGCGACCCCGATGCCGAAATTTGCCGCGACAGCAAGGGCAGACCGGAGCCTGACAGCGAACTGCGCGACACCGAGAACATCCCCTTGCCCGAGGGCACCCAACTGCCCCTGCCAATGCAGTTCGGCCCGGACAAACCCAATGACAAGCTGGTGACCGCCTTCCGGGCCGAGATCGACGCCTACATGGCCCGCGAGGTGCTGCCCCATGTGGATGATGCCTGGGTGGACTACAGCAAGACCAAGGTGGGTTATGAAATCCCGATCAACCGGCATTTCTACGTCTACAAGCCACCGCGTCCGCTGGACGAGATCGAGCAGGAGATTACCGAACTGGAAGGGGAAATTGCCGGGCTTTTAAGGGGATTGGTGGGATGATTGACGTAACACTTCCAGCGACATGGTCAAGCAAGCGCCTCAAATACCTAGCTACCTATAATGATGAGGTCTTACCAGAAAGCACTGATGAAGAGGCCGAGATCGACTACGTTGAGATCTCAGGTGTTTCCCTATCTCGTGGAGTTGAGCAGGTAGAGCGTATTACTTTCGGGAAGGCTCCCTCTCGTGCTCGTCGTAAAGTGCGAAGCGGCGACATATTGATTTCTACAGTTCGGACTTACCTCAGGGCCATTGCCAAGGTTGACGAAGCTTCGCCAGACCTGATTGCTTCGACAGGTTTTTGTGTTGTTCGACCAGACAGGGAAGAAGTCGATAGTGGATACCTCGGTTGGGCCGCGAAATCTGAGCCGTTTGTATCGGAGGTTGTTTCGCGCTCGGTCGGGGTCAGCTATCCGGCGATTAACGCTAGTGAGCTGGTCACTATCGAAATGCCGCTCCCACCCCTCGAAACCCAGCGCCGCATCGCGCAGTTTCTGGATGAGAAGACCGCCCGCATCGATGGCCTGATCGAGAAAAAGCGCGCCCTGTTGGACCGGCTGGCGGAAAAGCGCCAGGCCCTGATCACCCGCGCCGTCACCAAGGGCCTTAACCCCGAAGCCCCCATGAAACCCTCCGGCATCGACTGGCTGGGTGATATTCCTGCGCATTGGGATCTGGTTCCATTCAAATGGAGATGCCAAGTACAAAGTGGGCAAGTCGATCCTCGCGAGCCTGAGTATACAGATATGCCTTTAATTGCTCCCGACTATATAGAAAGCGGTACTGGACGACTATACGATGTCCCTAGTGCCGAGGAACAGGGAGCAATTAGCGGGAAATACTTCTGCTCTGAGGGCTCTGTTCTATACTCAAAGATTCGCCCTGCACTCAGAAAGGTTGCGTTATTTGATTCAGTGTGTCTTTGCAGTGCAGATATGTACGCTATTGACCCCGGGAAGTATTTTGAACGTCGGTACTTATTTTATTTTCTTCTAACTGATGCGTTTACGGCTTATGCCGAGCTTGAGTCACTTCGCGTTGCGATGCCTAAAGTAAATCGAGAAGCGCTTGGTGCGTTTGTGTTACCAATTCCCTTTCTAGATGAGCAAACTGAGATTGCCGACTATTGTTCACGTGTAGATCGAGAGAATCGCTTCGCTGCAGATGAAGTAAAGCGTAGTGTCCAGAAGCTAGAAGAATATCGCTCTGCACTAATTACCGCTGCCGTCACTGGCCAAATCGGAGGTCTGCAATGACGTTGGCAGCCTCCACCTATTTCGAGCACCTGAAGGCCTATGTAAATAGTCGATATGTGATGCATGATGGCGTGGGAGGTGAAGTCATCCTGAAAGAAAAGTATTTTCCTCCAACAGGGACCCGCGCGAAAACAAGGAAAATACAGCTTCTTTTGCCGGGGCCGGGATTGGCTTTCAAGTTGGACCATGATCAGGTTGAGTTGCAGCGGAAAAAGAGTAAACCGCCTCTTTTCCACTTTCTAGACGATACAGCTAAGCCTTGGTCAAAGCGCTGCGACTTCGTTATTTTCTATGTGAACGGCCAAAGGTTTTACGCGGACTGTATCGAGTTCAAATCCAAGAGTTTGACTGCTGAAAAGATTGTCCCTCAGCTCAGGGCGGGTGCCTGTTGGGTCCACAGCCTCAAGCGCACCATCGAGCATTACACCGGTGACAAGCGCCGAATTCATCTTCGCAAATTCGTCTTTGCCGAGAATGACAACCCAGACGCCTATCTGGAACCCAATCGGCAACTCCGCGCTGATCCATCCATACGCTATTACCATTTTGACGAGGTGCACGGCCAGGCGCTGGCCGAGTTGCAGAACACCTCGATACAGGAGATTTGATCCATGGCTGGCCACTCCGAACTCGCTTTTGAAACCGCCATAGAAGCCAGCCTGACCAGTGCGGGCGGCTATGAGAAACGCAATGCCTCAGCCTACGACGAGGCGTTGGCGATATTCCCAGAGGATGTCACCGGTTTTTTGCAGGACAGCCAAGCGGCCAAGTGGGGCCAACTGGAAGCCTTGCTGGGCGAAAAGACTCGCGCCACGGTGCTGCACAGCCTGGCCAAGGAGTTGGAGATCAAGGGCACCCTGCATGTGCTGCGCTACGGCTTCAAATGTTACGGCAAGACCTTCCGGCTGGCGCATTTCCGGCCCAATTCCGGCATGAACCCGGAGGCGGCGGCCGCCTACGCACTGAACCGGCTAACGGTCACCCGGCAGGTGGCTTTTACTTCGGTGATGAAGAAGGCCGATGGTCCAAAATCAACCAAAAACCGCCGCTGCATTATCGATGTCACTCTGAGCTTGAACGGCCTGCCGGTGGTCACCGCAGAATTGAAAAACTCGCTCACCGGCCAGCGGGCGGCAGATGCGGTCAAGCAATACAAGCAGGACCGCGATGAACGCGACCTGTTGTTTGCGTTCAAAAAGCGCGCCTTGGTGCATTTTGCCGTGGACCCGGACGAGGCATGGATGACCACGCGCCTGAAGGGCAAGGATACCGTCTTTCTGCCCTTCAACCGCGGGCATGATCATGGCGCAGGCAATCCACCAGTGGAGAACAACTGGAAGACCCACTACCTGTGGGATGAGGTGCTGGAGAAGGACAGCCTGATGGACATCCTGCAACGCTTCATGCACCTGGAGGTGAAGGAGCGGCAGGTCAAGACCGACAAGGGCGTGCGCACCATCCGCAAGGAAACCATGATCTTCCCCCGCTATCACCAGCTCGACGCGGTGCGCAGGCTGGTGGTCCATGCACGGGCCAATGGCTCGGGGCACAATTATCTGGTCCAGCACTCGGCCGGTTCCGGCAAGTCCAATTCCATCGCCTGGCTGGCGCACCGGCTGGCCAGCCTGCACGATGCCGAGGATCAGAAGGTGTTCCACTCGGTGGTGGTGGTCACTGACCGGCGCGTGCTGGACCAGCAGTTGCAGAACACCATCTACCAGTTCGAGCACAAGACCGGGGTGGTGGAGAAGATCGACGAGAACACCCAGCAATTGGCTCAGGCCCTGTCCGGCGGCACGCCGATCATTATCACCACCTTGCAGAAATTCCCCTTCATTTCCCAGGCCCTTTCTACGCTGGAGAAAAAGGGCACAGGGGTGAAAATCAGCACCGCCGGCAAGCGTTTTGCTGTGATTGTGGACGAGGCGCATTCCTCCCAGAGCGGCGAGACAGCTTCTGAATTGCGGGGCATGCTGAACAAGGATGGCATCGAGGCGGCCATAGCCGCCCAGTTGTCGGATGAGGAAGACGATGCGCTGTCGGATGAAGCCAAGGCCGCTATTCTTCGCGATTCGCTGAAGCGGGCACGGCAACCAAACCTTAGTTTCTTTGCCTTTACCGCCACGCCGAAATTCAAGACCAAGGCCCTTTTCGATGAACCGGGCCCCTCCGGCAGCTCTCCGTTTCACGAATACTCCATGCGTCAGGCCATCGAAGAAGGCTTCATCATGGACGTGCTGCAGAACTACACCACCTACAAGCGCTTCTTCGGCCTGATCAAGCAGGTTGAGAACGACCCGGAAGTACCGCGCAAGAAAGCCGCCAAGGCCCTGAGCCGCTACCTGGAATTGCACCCGGTCAATATCGAGCAGGTGGTCTCGGTGATCGTCGAGCACTTCCGGTTGTATGTGATGAGCGAAATGGGCGGGCGTGCCAAAGCCATGGTAGTGACTGGATCGCGGCTGGCTGCGGTGAAATACAAATTGGCCTTTGACCGCTATATCAAGGACAACGGCTATGGCGGCATACGCTCGCTGGTCGCTTTCTCCGGTAGCGTTGAAGATCCAGACGACCCCGGTTCCGCTTACACCGAGGTCGCGATGAATGACGGTCTGGCGGAAAGCGAGCTGCCGGAAACCTTCGAGCGCGAGGATTACCGTGTGCTGCTGGTCGCGGAGAAATACCAGACCGGTTTCGACCAGCCGCTGCTGCAGACCATGTATGTAGTCAAACGCCTGGCCGGTGTCCAGGCAGTGCAGACCCTGTCTCGCCTCAATCGTGTGGCACCGGGCAAGGCCCGTACCTTCGTGCTGGACTTCGCCAACGAGGAAGACGATATCTATCAGTCCTTCAAGCCCTACTACGAGGCTACACCTGTCGGCGAGAATGCCGATCCGCACCAGTTGTCCGAGCTGCAACACAAACTTATGGGTTGGGCCATCTTTGCGCCCGATGATGTCAATGCTTTCGCGGATGTATGGTATCGGAGCAAACGGGATCACTCTGCTTCCGACCACCGGGTAATGAATGCAGTGTTAGATGCGGTGGTTGCGCGCTTCAGTGACAGGGAGGAAGCGGAGCAAGAAGAGTTTCGCGGCCAGTTGACCGCCTACCGTAATCTCTACGCTTTTCTATCTCAGATCATTCCGTATCAGGACAGCGAACTGGAAAAATTTTACGCCTTCGTCCGCAACTTACTTTCCAAGCTTCCCCCTCCTGGCGATGGTCAGGCCTTCGCACTCGACGACGAAGTGGCCTTGCGCTATTTCCGCCTGCAACAAATGACGGAGGGCTCCATCGACCTGGGCACGGGCGAGGCCTACCCTCTGAAAGGGCCCACCGATGTCGGCACTAGTGGCGTGAAGGAGGAAGCCGTGCCGCTATCATCACTGGTCGAAAAGCTAAACGAACGTTTTGGCACAGACTTTACCGAAGCCGACCAACTGTTCTTTGATCAGATCACCGCGAGCGCCGAGGAAAATGAAAAAATCGTTGAAGCGGCAAGGGCAAACAACCTGCCAAACTTCTCCGCATTTCTGGAGCGAATGCTGGATGAACTGTTCATTGACCGAATGGAAAACAACGAAGACATATTTTCGCGTGTGATGACCGACAAGGAGTTTCGTTCAGCAGCCCATGAGCACCTTGCCGAGGAGATTTTTAAGCGAGTGCGTGAGGAAAAGCGCACCGGCGGCGGATAGGCGTTTTGGGGTGCAGAAAGCGTATAACAATGCCATGCAGTTGACGCTCCTTGCGTCGCGCAACTGATGGCTGGCGTTAGAGCGAAGGGGTTACGGGTCAGTGAGCTGGTCGCGGTGCGGGTCACGGACATTGACGGCGAGCGCTCTCAGCTTCGCATCGAGCAAGGCAAGGGGCATAAGGATCTGCACTCGACCATGCGCTACCTGCACTGGGTGCCGGACGTGCAGCGGGGCCGTGGCCACACCGATCTGGTTGACCTGCTGGGGGCCGGGCGTTATGCAGTACGTTCGTCTTGACGTACGTACCCAAAGGCGTACACTTGGTGAAAAGTTGAACACGCAAGAGGTGCGTCATGACCGGAATCACAGCAACTGAGGCGCGCAGCAACCTTTATCGGTTGATTGACGAGACCGCCGAGTCCCACCAACCAATCGTCATCACGGGTAAGCGGAACAAAGCCGTCTTGGTTTCCGAGGAAGACTGGTCTGCGATTCAGGAAACACTTTATCTGCTCTCCGTACCGGGCATGAGGGAGTCTATTCGTGAGGGGATGGATACCCCTGTGGACGAATGCGATGAGGAGATGGACTGGTGACATGGAAGTTGGTTTACACCAAGCAAGCCCAGAAAGATGCAAAGAAACTGGCCTCTAGCGGCCTCAAACCAAAAGCCCAGGAATTGTTGGCGCTGATTTCAGAGGACCCTTACCGCAAGCCGCCTCCGTTCGAGAAACTCATTGGGGATCTCGCGGGGGCCTATTCGCGCCGCATCAATATTCAGCATCGTCTGGTCTACCAAGTATTGGAAGAAGATCGGGTGGTAAAAGTTCTGAGGCTCTGGAGCCACTACGAATAATGCATAACCAGCCGCGCTCATGGCGCGGCAACGTCGCCTTCGTAGAAGACCTCGCAGTCCTCCGGGCTGATGGATAGGGCATCCAGCCCGCGTTTCAGCAGGTCCAGCGGGGCGCCGAGCAGCACCTCCAGGAAGTGCGGCTCCTCGATCTCCGGCGCATCGAAGCTGCCATGCACCTCCTGGCGCATCAGCGCACAGCCGTCGCCATCGACCACGGCCACCTCGGCCTCGCGGATCCGGCGCTCGGGCAGTTCCAGTGCGGCCTGCGCGGCCAGGCGGTTGCGGGGCGTGGCCAATGCCACGTCCCGTGAGTGCGCCACGCCATTCTCTATCTGCCAGGCCGAAAGCAGCTGCACGATCTCGGTCTCGCCGTTGGCACGCCCCGCCAGCCGTGCGAAGTCGGTGCCCTTGGTGGCCGCCAGCCACCCCGGACCGACCAGCACCACCGCTGCCGCATCCACCAGGCTGAAGCGCTGGGTCCGCTCGTAGGCCGCCAGTTCCTCGTCCAGATCCACCCCGCGGATGAGCAGATCGTGTCCGCTCAGCACCACCTCGCCATGCAGGTGGCGCAGCAGCGCCTGCGCGTCCTCGCCCTGGCTGGTCAAGGACGCGGTCAGCTCCGCACTGCCGGAAGCGGCCCCGGCTGGCAACCAAGCCTCCGGGAAGGACTCCAGCTGCAGATCACCGAACGCCACGTTCAGCACCCAGTGCGGCGGCGCCTCGGTGAAATCCGCCTCGGCCTCGCCGGTGCCGCGGCTGCCGAACAGGGTCATCTCCCAGTCCTCGGTGCGGATGACGCCGTCGCGCGCGCTCAGTCCGAAGGCCACGTCGTCAAACCCCAGCACGCCCACCTCGACGCGCTCCGCCGACACATTGGCTCCCAGGGCCAGCCGCGTCAGCGGTTGCGCATCATCCGCCGCCACCCGCCATTCCGTTGCAGGCGCATCCACCTCAAGGCCGCGGACCGTCACCGTCTGGTCCTGGCCCTCGTCACGCCAGTGCAATTCGCCTCCACGGATGCGCAGGTCGAGAGCCAGCGCGCGGCCGTCGGCGTCTTCCGCCTGCCGCCAATCGACGTTCAGCGCGCCGGCCGCATCCCGCTCCAGATTCAGCACCGGGGTATCCAGCAGCAACGTGCCCGGCTCCAGACGGCCACGCAGCAACGGCAGCCAGCGCACTGACAGGCGCGCCGCTGCCAGATGCCCCACCGGATCCGCGTCGGGTTCCGGCCCGAGCAAAACGTCGCTCACGCGCACGGCCGGCCCCGGCCATAGACGCAGCGTGGCATCGCCCTCGATGCTCACCGGCACCCCCAGCTGCGCCTCCATCTCGCCGGCTATCTGCTCGCCCAGCCGCTCCCCCGGCCACAGCAGTGCCAGCGCGACCCCAGCCAGCACCAGCACCGCCACCAGCACCCCGGCTAGATACAACAGGAAAGTAAGCGATCCACAAACCCCATCTGTTGCGCCCGGAGCTGATTCGGGAAACTGCTCCCATCGAATCCAGATGAGGAGGTCAGTTCCATGTGGTTGTCACCAGCGCGCGCCCGTTGGTTGGGGTATCTGCATCACGCGCACGCTTGCGGCCTGTCGCTGAGCGATTATGCCCAGGCGCAGGATTTGAGCCTCGCCGAGCTTTTGGGCTGGGAGCGTCACCTGGCAGCGCTCGGCATTGCGGTGCCGCAGCGCCACCGGCCGGCCCGGTTTGTGGCCGTGGCGGTGCAGCCATGATCCGGCCCGATACCCAGGTCAATGTCTATCTCTGTCGCGAGCCGGTGGATATGCGCAAATCCATCGATGGCCTTTCCCTGCTCGTCCAGGAGGCGATGGCGCTCAATCCATTCGAGCAGGCGGTGTTCGTCTTCTGCAACCGCCAGCGCGACAAGGTCAAAATCCTCGCCTGGGAGCGCAATGGCTTCGTGCTCTGGTACAAGCGCCTGGAGCAGGAGCGGTTCAAGTGGCCGGCTCGGCTGCAGGGCGACACCCTGACCCTTTCCGGGCAGGAACTGAACTGGCTGCTGGATGGGTACGACATCGCGCTGATGCGCCCCCATAAAGCGTTGCATTATCAGGCCGTTGGTTGATCTTTTTGCTTTTGGAGGGGGCCTGATTCTGCTATAATCGGTCCATGAAATCAGCGGCCATTCAACCATATAGGGATGTCTCCCGCCTACAGCGGCAGGTCGCTGAGCTGGAGAAAAAGCTCGCCGAAACAGACGCCCTGTTGGCCACCAAGGAGGCCCACTGGGCTGCCCGCGAGCGCTCCATGTTCGAGCAGATCCGGCTGCTGCTCGACAGCCGCTTCGGCCCCTCCACCGAACGCTACCACGTCGATCAGCAGCAACTGCAGTTCGACGAGGCCGAGCAGTATGCCGATGCACCGGTCACCGAACCGGAGGCAGAGGCCGCTCAAGCCGGCGAGACGGCCCCGAGCGTGCCGGCCAAGCGCCGGAACCGTGGCGGCCGCGTGCGGCTGCCCGCGGAACTGCCGCGGGTCGAGGTGGTGCACGATATCCCCGAGGCACAGCGCTACTGCCCGCATGACGGCAGCGAGCTGACCTGCATCGGTGAAGAGGTCACCGAGCAACTGGATGTCATCCCCGCCCGGGTGCAGGTCCGCCGCCACATCCGGCGCAAGTACGCCTGCAGATGCTGCGAAGAAGGCGTGCACACCGCAAGCATGCCGCCGCAACCGCTGCCCCGGAGCATGGCCAGCCCCGGATTGCTGGCCTACATCGCCACCGCCAAGTACGAATTCGGCCTGCCGCTCTACCGCCAGGCCAAGGGCTTCGAGCGCAAGGGCATCCCGCTGCCGCGTAACACCCTGGCGCGCTGGATGGTGGGCATCGGCGAGCTGCTCACCCCGCTGGGGCAGGCCCTGCAGGACCATCTACTGGCCCAGCCGCTCATCCACATGGATGAGACCACGGTCCAGGTGAACACCGAGCCGGGGCGAACGGCCTCCAGCACCTCCTACATGTGGGTCCAGCGCGGTGGCCCGCCCGGTGAGCAGGTGGTGCGCTACGACTACGACACCAGCCGCTCCGGCCGGGTCCCCCAGCGCCTGCTCGGCGACTATGCCGGCGTGCTGGTCACCGACGGCTACGAGGGCTATGCCCAGGTGGTGCGGGAGAATGGCATCACCCATGCCGGCTGCTGGGCGCATGCCCGGCGGAAGTTTGTCGAGGCCCAGAAGGTCCAGCCCAAGGGCAAGACCGGCAAGGCCGACTGGGCGCTGAGCCTGATCGGCAAGCTTTACCGCGTCGAGCGCGAAGGCAAAACCCTGGACCCGGAGGCTCGTCTGGTGCTGCGTCAGCGCCAGAGCCGGCCGCTGATCGACAAACTCCAGCGCTGGCTGGAGAAGTCCATCACCCAGGTGCCGCCGAAGACCGCCATCGGCAAAGCGCTGCGCTATCTTCAGGGCCAGTGGTCCCGGCTGACCCGCTTTCTCGATGATGGGCGCATCCCGCTGGATAACAATCCGGCGGAGAACGCCATCCGACCCTTCGTGGTGGGCCGAAAGAACTGGCTATTCAGTCACACCACCCAGGGCGCGGCGGCCAGCGCGATGATCTACAGCGTGATAGAGACGGCCAAGGCCAACGGGCTGGAGCCCTACGAGTATCTGGAAGATGTCCTCACCCGCCTGCCGGCTGCGGACACCAACCAGGCGGTTCACGCTCTGCTGCCCTGGAACTGGGGTAAGACCATACAGGCCTGAGACTAAGGCCGGTAGGTGGGCGGGGTGGACCGCTTACACAGGAAACGCAACGGGGAACGCGACGTGAACGGCATGTGCATGGGCCTCCCGGTCAGGAGCCGATAACCCGGAATGATGGCTTCGAGTGTAGCAGCGCAACGCGCGCAGGCATGCGGAAGAGTTTTCCGCAGCAGGTCGCTCGGAAGTGCGGCTATTGTTTGGGGAATGAGGATCCAAAGGAAGAAGGTCCGCCTGTGCTGGTCCTGCCGGTGCCGCATTTTCTTTCGGCGCAAAAGGATGAGATCGACCGGGTGGCGGGGTTTACGGCTGGCGCCGATGACTATGTCGTCAAACCGTTCTCGCCGCGCGAGCTGGTTGAGCGGGTCCGGGCCATACTCAGGCGTTACGAGGCCGGGTCCAGGGAGGGGCCATCGGCGGCTCTTTGCGTCGGGGGGCTTGAGCTGGATCCGGAGCGTTACCGGGTTAGCCGTGACGGAGAGGAGATCAAGCTGACACTGATCGAATTCCGGCTGCTGCAGGCCCTGATGAGCGCGCCCGGGCGTGTGCAGACCCGTGAGGCCCTGATCGCACACTGGTACGATGACGAACCCGACGTGATTGACCGGGTCATCGATGTGCACATTGGCAAGCTCCGGCGCAAGCTGGTGGCCGACGTCGACCTGGTCGCTCTGGTTGCCCGCGAGCTGGAGTTGGCCCGACCGGTGATCGAGGCGGCGATCAGGTGCGCATCGAGGTTGCCAACACCGGCGCGACGATCCCGACCGCGGATCTGCCTCACATCTTCGAGCGTTTCTACCGTGTTGAACGTGCCCGTTCCCGCCAGACAGGAGGGGCCGGGATCGGGCTGGCGATTGTTCGCGAATTGGTCGAGGCGCACGGCGGGCAGGTTGGTGCGCGTAGCGAGGATGGCTGGACGCGTGTCTGGATCGAGTTGCCCGTTTCCTGATTGCCTTTACAAGCCCTTCACATTGGCTTTATTCGCCCTTTGCACAAGGGCGCTAGAGTGCACCTTAAGCTTCACGTTACTGCGAAACGAGAGGTGTACCATGGCCACCCGGCTCAAACTGCTCCCTGGAATGCTGCTTGCTCTCCTGCTGCTGCCGGCACCTGCCAGTGCCGAGGGCACGATCTACACGGAAGAAGGCGTAGCACTGGCATGCAGCGTCGTGACTTTCTGATACTCACGCTCGGAACAGGCGCAAGCCTGTTACTACCGGTGGGCGCAGCAATGGGCCGCTTGGAGGTGCGCGAGTTCCATCGCGTGACTGGACGCGCATGGGATCTTGGAACCCTTGCGCATGATCCGGCGTTCTGGCGCGCGCACGTCCCCCATGCTGCCTGGAGAATCCTGTTCCGCGGTGGGACGGAGCGTCCCTTCTCGAGCCCGCTGGACGAACGCTACGAGGACGGCACCTACGTCTGCGCGGCGTGTCATCTGCCGCTGTTCAGCTCCGATACCAAGTTCGACAGCCGCACCGGTTGGCCCAGTTTCTACCAGCCCTTCCCGGGGCACGTGGGCACGAAGCAGGATCGCCTGCTCTGGATGGTGCGCACGGAATACCATTGCATCCGTTGCCGGGGGCACCAGGGGCATGTTTTCGAAGACGGCCCCGCGCCCACGGGCCGGCGCTGGTGTAACAACGGGCTCGCCCTGCGTTTCGCGCCGGCAACGGGCCACGCTGACGACGAGGAACGGGCCACGGCCCTGTTTGCGGGTGGTTGCTTCTGGTGCGTTGAAGAGGCGTTCGACGGCGGCGGACAATTCTGCGATCGGAGCACGTTCTACCCGGCCGAGGAGTACCACCAGAACTACTATCAGAAGAATCCGCTGCGCTACAGGTTCTATGTGACCCGATGTGGCCGCTATGCGCGCCTGGATCAACTCTGGGGGAGCGAGGCCCGGCCGGGGAAGGATTGATCCCCGCCCCGGTTAATCACCCGTAAAGGGCTTGCAGAATAACGAAAAGAAGCACTTGTCAACGCCACCTGACGCTGTCCAGAGCGTTGCGGCGCATTCGTGATCCGGAGCCTTGGACGCTCCCGCCCCTCGAACGGAATCGCGGTGTCGGTTTGCCAGATGCACCAAGGTGGTCGATGCTTTAGAGCAACGCCCGCAGCGGAGAACGGACATGAAAAACGCAATCCTGTTTGTTGCGGCCGTGGTGATGACCCTCGCGACTCAGACCGCGTTCGCGGGCCAGGGTGTGGAGCGACTCGAAAGCCCCGATGCCATTGAAGCCGTTGATGACCGGCTGCGTGCGGCCCTCAACGCACGCGGCATGACCCTGGTGCAGGTGGTCCATCATGCGGAGAACGCCCGCGGCGTGGGCGAGAGCCTGCCCGAGACCCGGACCTTCATCTTTGGTAACCCGCAGGTGGGTACGCCAATGATGCAGTGCCAGGGGCAGGTGGCCCTGGACCTGCCGCAGAAGATGGTCATCCGGGAAGATGAGGGCCGCACCCTGGTGGAGTGGAACGATCCGCTGTACCTGGCGGAGCGTCACGGGCTGGAGGGCTGTGACCTTCCGCTGGACAAGGTGGTCGAGGCGCTGAACGGCATTGCAGCCGAGGCGGCTGGTCAGTAGCGGCCGCCACCTGGTTTCCCCCCCCGTCGCAGTAGGGGATCCCTCCGGGCGAAGAATCGAGGTGCGGGAGGAAGCTGTAGGAGAACGGTATGGAATCTGGAATCGAGCACAGCGGCGCTTGCCTTTGCGGTGCGGTTCGAGTTAAGGCAAGAACCCAGGGTACAAGCATTGGCGCATGTCACTGCAAGATGTGCCGGACATGGGGTGGAGGTCCGCTTTTTGCTGCCGAGTGCGGTAGTGACGTGGAGTTTGAGGGCACCGAGCATATAACCACGTTTAGCTCGTCGGAATGGGCGGTGCGGGGGTTCTGTCGGAGGTGTGGTACCCACCTGTTTTACCGGTTAAAGAAAGAAAACCACTATGCGATCCCCGTCGGCCTGTTCGATGACAGGGACGTGTGGGAGTTTCGGGAGCAAATATTTATTGATCAGAAACCCTCTTTCTATTCATTTGCAGAAAAGACCAGGAACCTTACAGAGAAAGAGGTGTTTCAGCTGTATTCCGGAGAGTGAGCGGCGTTATAGGTCTCTTTTAGTGGTTACTTCTATGGCCCGGATGGCCACCGATGGGAGGTGGCGCACAATCCGACTAGGTCAACACCTTGAGCGGCCCGTGGTCGTCGCAGTGGTCGCCATGCGGGTGGTGCAGGTGCCCGTCCACCAGGTAGTCGATGTGATCACCGTGCGGAACGGGCTCGTGACCGCAGCCGGGGCCATGGACGTGACCGGGTTCGTGGCCATCACAGCGGTGATCAGGGGTGCAGCGGTCCGGATTGGTGTCGCTGACCTCGATCACATGTTCGTCGACATGATCGCCGTGCGGATGGTGCAGGTGGCCATCGTGCAGGTAATCCACGTGACCGTCGTGTTCCACAGCGGTGTGGCCGCAGCCGGGGCCGTGGTCATGATCGTGGTTCGGGTGTTTTTGGCAGCTCATCAGGGTTTCCTCCCTAAGGAGTAGGGGACGGGTTGCGCTCCGATGCGTGTTCCAGTGCATTGTTCAACAGCTCTGCGACATGCTCGTCGGCAAGCCGGTAAAAAATGTGCCGGGCCTCCCGGCGCCGGTGTAACAGACGGGCGCGGTGCAGGCTCTGCAGACGCGCCGAAACGGTACTCAGCTTGTCGTTCTCTCCCACCAGTTCCCCCACACAGCGCTCCCCGCCCTGCAGCATCGTGAGCAGGCGCAGCCGCTCCGGGTCGCCCATGGCCCGGAACATCTCTGCTGCTTGGTTCAGGGCCTCGGGCGAGGGGAGCTCCGGGAGACGGGCGGTGTGGTGGTCACAATGGTCCAACTGGTGCTCCGATAATCCATGTATTGTCGTAGTATGGCTCAGAGTTGCCCTGTGTGCCAGGCGCACGGTGCGCCCGCATTGCGGGAAGCGCAGCCTTGGCCGATGATGCTGGGTACCGCAGTGCGGATGGTTCGATCTTCGCCAAAGGTCGGCTCTTTTGTGCGGTGGTTGTCGAGGAAGCTATGGACCTGAGCGTTCGTAACGCCAAGGCAGAAGACGCCCCGAAGCTGGCCGAGCTCATGAACTTGGCGGGTGAGGGCATACCTGCCTATCTCTGGGGGCGCATGGCGGGGCCGGGCGAAGATGCCTTGGCGTTTGGTGCCCGGAGGGTGGCCAGAACGGAAGGCGGGTTCAGTTATACCAACACCTATGTTGCGGAATATGATGGCGCCATGGCCGGGATGCTGCTCGGCTATCGGCTGCCTGATCCCTATGAAGCCGGCCCGTTGGACGAGATCCCCGTTGTGGTCCGGCCGCTCATCGAGTTGGAAGCGCTTGTTCCCGGGTCGTGGTACATCAACGCCGTGGCCACGGACACGGCCTATCGCGGCCAAGGGGTAGGGCGGAGGCTCATGGACTGGGCCGAGCACCTCGCCGCGGCGTCGGGTGCCGGGGTGCTTAGCCTGATCGTGGCGGAGGAGAATGCCCGGGCGCGACGGCTTTACGAGAAACTCGGTTACCAGGCCATCGCCCGACGCCAGATCGTGCCGTTTCCCCGGTGTGCCCACACCGGGGATTGGGTCTTGATGACGAAGGAAATCAGCCCCGATACCTGATAGCGGCGTCCACTGGGACCGGCTTTTCCGCCGGCGCTGCATGGATGGCTGGCGCTGGGGGTGGCAGCGTTTCCCGGGGGCTGTCGGTCATTGATACGCGCTTTGCGGCTCCGAACCGGCCCGCGCCTCTTTGAAGGACACCAGGCGCTGTTTGTCCTCATCCCACAGTGCGAGCGGTACGGACGCCAGGCTTTGCCGCAGTGTGATCCGGCCCACGTCCCGAAGCTCGGGATGATCCCGCAGCACTTCGGGCAGCCGGTAGGATGGAATGCGGGAGCACAAGTGGTGGACATGGTGGACGCCGATATTGGCGCTGAACCAGCGCAGGATGCCCGGCAATACGTAGTGGGAACTGCCGTGAACGGCGGCCTCATCGAAGCTCCACTCCTCCTGGTGCCGCCAGTAGGTGTCTTCGAACTGGTGCTGGACGTAGAACAGCCAGACACCGATCACAGCG
The DNA here is from genome assembly GCF_000014785.1 of Alkalilimnicola ehrlichii MLHE-1. Lineage (NCBI taxonomy): Bacteria > Pseudomonadati > Pseudomonadota > Gammaproteobacteria > Chromatiales > Ectothiorhodospiraceae > Alkalilimnicola > Alkalilimnicola ehrlichii. The sequence continues at coordinate 2,031,618 of NC_008340.1, read as the reverse complement.
CCCAGCAGCGTGATGGGCAACTGCACGAGCAGAAAGGGGCCCAGGCCAACCAGCCAGATCATGCCGGCCACAACGAGGGCGATGGCCGCATTGGTGCCCATGGTGCTCACCCAGGGCATCCACCCCGACCGCATGAAACCGAACGGCAGGCGGTTGGCCAGCAGAAAGAGGTACACAGGGCCGATACCGAACAGGACCAGTGGATGACGGTACAGGCGATAGCGCAGCCTGTGCAGCCGCGGGAGGGCCTGGTACTCACGCACGGTCAGCGTCTCGATGCCGCCGATATTCGGCCGGTCCAGGTTTCCGGAGGTGGCGTGATGGGTGGCGTGGCTGTGGCGCCATAGATCGAAAGGCGTGAGGGTCAGCACCCCGATGACCCGCCCGACCCAGTTATTGGCGCGCCGGGAGCGGAAAAACGACCCGTGGCTGCAATCGTGCTGGATCATGAATAAACGGACGAGAAACCCGGCTGCCGGCACGACGGCGATCAGGCCGATCCAGTAGCCGGCGTTCTGGGCGCTCCATGCCACCCCCCACAGCAACACGAAGGGAATAACCGTGATCAGGATTTCCACAACACTTCGCGCGACTCTGGGCTCACGGTAGTGGCTCAGTGAGCGCCGCAGCGCTCGCGGGTTGTCTACGGCACCGATGTTCGATGCGTCTTGCGAACTCATCCAGCTAACCTCTGTCTTTCTAAGGCACATGCAAGCATAGGTTCAGGCTAGGCCCATAAAGGGGTGTTGTCTGTGCGGAAGGGAACACGCGGTGATCGGGCGGAGAGGGCGCGCCCGGAGGTGTATTGGGTCAAGCAGCCCCGCAGCCAGACCACATTCACGGCGACGGGCACGGCTCATTCAGGGAGATCCGGCAGCCGTCGGTAGCCAGCCAGGCCTCGAAGTAGTCGTCCAGTCGCGATTGGGTGTGGGCGTACCAGTCTTCGTCTTTGACGATGGCGCCTGCGGCATTCAGCGGATGGGTGGGGATGTGCAGACGCATATCCAGGCCGGTGTCCGGGTGGGTGGTGACCTGGAGGGCGGCCGAGTCACGCGCGGGCCCGTAGGGAATGCGCCGGGCGAGTTCGGCGAGGCGCTCGGTGGTGGTGGCGAAGCGGATGAGATCCCGGGCGGCCTCGGGGCGGGCGGCGCCGCGGGGAACCGCCCAGGCCTCGTGCTCCTGGACCTGGCCGTCCCAGAGGATCTCGATGGGGGCATCATCCCGGAGCATGGCGTCGAAGAAGCGGCCGTTGTAGCCCGACGCCATCACCACCCGGCCCTCGACGAGCAGCCGCGCCGGGGTGTCCCCGGCCTCCCACCAGTGGATCGCCTCGAGCTCTGCGAGCCGACCCAGGGCCAGGCGCAGGCCGCGAGGGGTGCTGAGCAGTCGATAGAGCTCTTCCCGGGGCACCCCGTAGGAGCGTAATGCCCACTCCAGGTTGACCGCCGGGGTGCGCTGCAGGGCACGGGGGCCGGGGAAGCGTTGCTGGTCGAAGAGATCGGCGATGGCGGTGGGGCGCCGGCCGGGGAAGGCTTCGGGCCGGTAGGCTACCACGGTTGCGAACACCGTATGGGTGAGGGCGCAGCGGCCGATGGCGTCCGGCAGGAAATCGCGGGCTGGCGGTGTGCCGTCCGGTGCTGGCGCCGCCAGGTCGGGCGGCAGCGGCGCAAGGAGGCCCTCCTCGCAGGCGGCCATGGCGTCACTGCGGGTCATGTCGATAAGGTCCCAGGGCACCTCGCCGTCGGCCACGGCCCGGCGCAGTGCCTCCAGGCCCCCGTCGTAGCGCTGCACCTCCACCGGGATGCCGGTCCGGGCGGTGAAGGGCTCGAACAGCGCCTCGCGCTGGGCACGCTCGTAGGCGCCGCCCCAGCTCAGCACGACCAGGGCGTCGTCCGCCGTCGTGGCCGGGGCCGGTGCGCAGAGCAGCAGCACCAGGGCAAGGGCCAGGATCCGTCGTCTAACCGTTGCCATGTTCCTCCCGTCGCAGGGTGTCGCTCTGAACGCGATGGGCACGGGCGATGCCGGCCTCGTAGACCACCCCCATGAACGCATTGTCCCGATGATCGTCGACCACGGCGAGCGCCTCGCCGGAGACCTCCTCGAGCCGTGCCATGGCCTCCCATAGCGAGCTGCCGGGGCGCAGCACCGGGCGCTTGGCGTCGATGACATCTGCGGCCGGTCGGCGCCCGCCGTCGGCCTGCTGGGCGGCCTCGAGATCGTGAAGGAGAACGCAGCCGCGGTAGCGTCCCCGTGCATCGACCAGGTAGGCCTCGGCGTGGCGCGCGCGGCCCAGGGCGCCGATCGCCTCGCTCACGGGTGTTTCCGGAGGCAGGGTCACGCAATCCTGCGTCACCTGCGAGGCCACCGACGTAGCCTGCAGGACGGCCCGGCCGCGGCCGGCGGAGAGGTCGAGGCCGCGCCGGTCAAGCTGGATATCGAACAGCGAGCGGCCGAATAGCTGGGCCGCGATGGGGCTGGCCAGCGTCACGCTGGCCAGGGCGGCGGTGGTGAGGGCGTAGCTGCCGGTCAGCTCGAAGACGATCAGCAGGGTGGTCAGCGGCGCGCCGATCACCGGCGCGGTGACCGCCACCATGCCGCAGACGGCATAGAAGACGAAGGTCTCCGGGGGAGCGCCTGCGACCTGGCCGACGAGGGTGCCGCACAGGGCCCCGAACAGGGTCCCGATCACCAGGGCGGGGCTGAAGACCCCACCGCTGAAGCCCATCCCCAGGCAGAGGGCGGTGGCCGCCAGCTTGAGGAGCAGGATCAGCAGCAGCTCGCCGCCACCGAAGGCACCGGCGATGGTGGCGAAGCGAAGCGTCTCCTGGCCCATGCCGAGGATGTCCGGCACCCAGAGGGCGGTCAGCCCCAGGAGGGCGCCGGCCAGCGCGGGGCGCAGGGTCGCCGGAAGGGGCAGTTTGGTGGCCAGCCTTCCGACGCCGAGGATGGCGTGCATGTAGGCCCCGGCGACCAGGGCGCCGAGCCCGCCGATGACGACGAAGAGCATGAATTCCCAGGCGCGCGGCACGACCGTCTCGGCGACATGGAACAGGGCGCCCTGATCCAGCACCGTGGTGGCCACCACATAGCCGACGATGGCCGCTGCGGCTACCGGGGCGAAAGCGCGCAGGGCGTAATGGCGCAGTACCACCTCATGGGCGAAGACGATGCCCGCCAGCGGCGCATTGAAGGCGGCGGAGATGGCCGCCGCCACGCCGCAGGCGATGGTGATGTTGTCTTCCGAGCGTCCCAGGCGCAGCAGCCGGGAGCCCAGCGAGCCCAGGGTCGCGCCCATGTGGACCAGGGGGCCGTACTGGCCCACCGAGGCGCCGGCGCCCAGCGAGATCATGGCGGTCAGCGCCGAGAGGCCGCCGGCCCGGGCCGGCAGGCGTCCGCGTCGGGTCTGTACTGCGGCGATGACGTCGGCCGGGGTATGGGGCCGCTTTTCGGGAATGGCTCGGTGAAGCAGGCCCACCAACAGCCCGCCCAGGGTCGGCACGGCCAGGGTGGCGGCGATCAGGGCGGCGGGATGGTCGAACATCATGCGGCTGCGCGGTGAGATCAACAGGATCTCATTGAGCCACAGCACCGCTGTGACGAAGCCCACCGCGGCGAGCGCGGCAACGCCGCCGATCAGGGCACCCAGCAGCACCAGGCCCAGGAACCGGACCACCGCCAACGGGCCTCGCTCGGTGAGTGCATGATCGGGATTCATATTCCAAGGTTTAGGCGCCCCCGGCTGTCCGGTCCACTGTCGCCGGTCGACGCCCGGGTGCCGGGCCAGCCCTCCCGGTTTTGCAAACCGACCACGTTCCGGTCACTTGCGATTGCCCGCCACCTGCTCCACGCTTCCGGCCATCACGATGAATATGCTGCCGCAGCGGCAGGCCGAACCGGAGGGCCGGAAGAGTGAAGATGACCGCTTTTGCCGAAAAATTCTCCCAACAGGCCGGCATCAACAGCCTGATGGATGATTTGGGCAAGGCCATGGCCGGGGATCAGCCCATGATCATGATGGGTGGGGGCAACCCGGGGCACTTTCCGCCGGTTCAGGAACGCCTGGGTGAAGAACTCCAGAAACTGGCCCATGATCCGGAGGCGGTGGCCCGCCTGATCGGTGTTTACGATGCACCCCAGGGCGAGGCGCGGTTCATCCGTGCGCTGAAGGATCTCCTGAATGAAACCTACGGCTGGGGCCTGAGCGAAGAGAATATCGCCCTGACCAACGGCAGCCAGGCGGCCTTCTTCATGCTGTTCAACTTCTTTGCCGGCGAGATGCCGGACGGCAGCCGGCGCCAGATCCTGCTGCCCATGGCACCGGAATACCTGGGTTATGCCGATGCGGGGCTGGGTCCGGATACCTTCCGCAGCGTGCGCCCCCGGATCGACATGCTGGACGCGCACACCTTCAAGTACCGGCTGGATTTCGAAGAACTGGCGCTGGATGAGCAGGTGGGGGCGCTTTGCGTGTCCCGGCCGACCAATCCCACCGGCAACGTGCTGACCGACGAGGAGATCGGCCGGCTTCACGGACTGGCCAGGGCGTGGGATATCCCGCTGATCGTCGACGGCGCCTACGGCAGTCCCTTTCCCGAGCTGATCTATACCCGGGCCCGGCCCTTCTGGGACGAGCAGGTGATCCTTTGCCTCAGCCTGTCAAAGCTGGGGCTGCCGGCCGTGCGTACTGGGATTGTCATCGCCGCGCCCGAGGTGATCCGCGCCCTGAGTGGCACCAATGCCATCCTCAACCTGGCGACCGGCAGCTTCGGTCCCCAACTCACCGAGGGCCTGGTGCGCTCCGGCGAGATCCTGTCGTTGAGTCGCGACCAGGTCCGGCCCTGGTACGAGGCCAAGATGCGCAAGGCGGTGGCCGTGCTTCACGAAGCCTTCGGCGAGGCCTGTCCCTGGTCTGTCCATCAACCGGAAGGGGCCATGTTCCTCTGGCTCTGGTTCCCGGGTCTGCCCATCACCAGCCACGAGCTTTACCAACGCCTTAAGGGCAAGGGTGTCTTGGTGGTTTCGGGGCATTACTTCTTCCCGGGGCTGCCGGACGACGAAGACTGGCCGCATCGCCACGAGTGCCTGCGGGTGACCTATTCGCAGGATGACGAGGCGGTGGCGGAGGGGTTGCGGGTGATCGCCGAGGAAGTCCGGCAGTGCTATTCGGACGCGGGCGTCCGATGATCGAGCAGGGCGGAGGCTGGCCGCTACTGGCGACCACCGAACAGTACCAGGGCCAGTCCCGCTACCGTCGCCGCACCTCCGCCGATGAAGTACCACATGGTCTCGTCGGTAAAGCGGCCGGTAAAGGCCTCATGCGCCTGCTCCATCAGGCCCTGTGAGGCTTGCCAGCCGAGATACAGGGCAATGATGCCGCCGGCCAGTAGGGCAATACCAAGAATGCGAATGGGGCTCATAACGCTTCTCCCATGAACACCGAAGGAGTTGCCCCCCCGGTCTTGTCACCGATTGCTTCCGGGTCGCTGCGCCCGATCATTCCCACGGGAGTGCACCCTTCGCCTACGAGTGTAGTCCTCTCCTGAGACCGCACAGGGCGCGGCCGCCAGGCGCTTTCAGCGCGGGCGGCCGCGTGGGTGAGGCAGGCCAAGGCCCGGTGCATGGTCTAGAGTGCATGCAGCATGGCAGTTCCATGCGCCTATCCACCGAGGCAGCGCCATGTCACAAGGCGAACCATGCAAGATCGTAGACCTCGCATTGCAGGGAGGCGGTGCCCACGGCGCCTTGACCTGGGGGGTACTGGACCGGCTGCTGGAGGATTTGCGTATTCGCATCTCCAGCGTCAGCGGCACCAGTGCCGGTGCCATGAATGCCGTGGTGATGGCGGACGGTCTGGACCGCGACGGCCGGGAAGGCGCACGCAAGGCCCTGGAGGCCTTCTGGAAACAGGTCAGTGATTCGGCACGGTTCTCTCCGGTTCAGCGCAGCCTGTGGGACCGCATGACCAGCAATTACAGCCTGGACAATTCGCCCGGCTACCTGTTCTTCGAGCACCTGACCCGGCAGTTCTCGCCCTACGAACTCAACCCCCTCAACATCAATCCCCTGCGCGACCTGGTGGCCGAAACGGTGGATTTTTCCCGGGTCAACCATTGCGCGGACCTGAAGGTGTTTGTCACCGCCACCAATGTGCGGACCGGGCGCGGCCGCACCTTCACCCAGCCGGAGATCTCCGTGGACTCGGTCATGGCTTCCGCCTGCCTGCCGTTTGCCTTTCAGGCCGTGGAGATCGACGGCGAGGCGTACTGGGACGGGGGCTATATCGGCAACCCGGCCCTCTATCCCCTGGTGGAGGACAAGGCCACGCGCGACCTGATCGTGGTGCAGATCAACCCGTTACGGCGCGAGGCGCTGCCGCGTACGGGCCGCGAGATCATCAACCGCGTCAACGAGATCACCTTCAACGCCAGTCTGATCAAGGAGCTGCGCTCCATCGCGCTGCTGCACCAGCTTATCGAGGCCGAGAAGCTGGAATCGGAACGCTACCGCGATATCTACGTGCACCTGATCCACGCCCACGAGGAGCTCAAGGACCTGGATGCCTCCAGCAAGATGAACGCGGAGTGGGAGTACCTTCTGCACCTCAAGGCGCGCGGCTGGGCGTGGGCGGACCGTTTCCTGGCACACCACTTCGATGACCTGGGTGTTCGCTCGACCTTCGACCTGAGCAGCCTGTTCGAGGACAGCTTCCAGCCGCCCCAAATCCCCGGATCGGACGCCACCACCGGGAAAGGGGAGTAAGGCCGTGCTGGGCATAGTCGTCATCCTGATCACGCTGGGGCTGTTGATCTATCTCGCCTATCGCGGGATCAGCCTGCTGATCCTGGCACCGGCGCTGGCCACCTTTGCGGTGGTGGCCAGCCTCGAGGGCCGGGTGCTGGCGAGTTACACGCAGATCTTCATGGGCAGTACCGCCGACTTCATCGCCCTCTACTTCCCGGTATTCCTGCTCGGCGCGGTGTTCGGGAAGCTGATGGAGGACTCGGGCAGCGCGGAGGTGCTCGCCAACGCCATCATCGAGCGGCTCGGCAGCAACCGCGCCATTCTGGCCGTGGTGCTCTCCTGTGCCGTGATGACCTACGGCGGTGTCTCGCTGTTCGTGGTGGCCTTTGCCGTCTTCCCCATTGCGGCGGCGCTGTTCCGGCAGGCCGATATCCCCAAGCGGCTGATTCCAGCCACCATCGCCCTGGGGGCGTTCACCTTCACCATGACCGCCTTGCCGGGCACGCCAGCCATACAGAACGCCATCCCGATGCCGTACTTCGGCACCTCGCCCTTCGCCGCCCCCGGGCTCGGGGTGATCACCGCGGTGGTGATGTTCTCGCTGGGGATGCTCTGGCTCCAGTACCGTGCCCGGAAGCTCGCGAAGGAAGGCTACGGGGACCATGACGACGCGGATTTCACGCCCGACAAAGAATTGCGCGAACGGGCGGCAGGCGAGGGCTTCGACCTCATGGAGCTTCCGGTCGAGCAGCAACCGGTCGGGCCGCCGCCCATCCTGATCGCCGTGCTCCCTCTGGTGTTGGTGATCGCTATAAACCTGGTGTTCACCTTCCTGATCATCCCGCGCATGGACACCGACTACCTCGCCCTGCCGATCTACGGGGAAACCGCGATCGATCAGGTGCGCGGTATCTGGTCGGTGATCGCCGCGCTGGTGTTGTCGCTGCTGGTGCTGATCGCCACCAACTGGCGCCGCCTGACCGGGCTCAAGCAATCCGTCGACAACGGGGCCAATGCCTCCCTGCTGCCCATCTTCAACACCGCGAGCCTGGTGGGCTTCGGCGCGGTCATCGCATCCCTCGGTGCCTTCCTGCTCATTCGCGACACGGTGGTCGGGGTGGGTGGGGACAACCCGTTGATCTCGCTGGCCATCGCCGTCAACGTGCTGGCCGGCATGACCGGCTCCGCCTCCGGCGGCATGAGTATCGCCCTGTCCACACTGGGCGAGACCTACCTGGAGATGGCGCAGGTGCATGGCATCAACCCGGAACTGCTGCACCGGGTGACCGCGGTCGCCACCGGCGGGCTGGATACGTTGCCCCACAACGGGGCGGTGATCACCCTGCTGGCCATTACCCGCCTGACCCACCGCCAGGCCTATTTCGACCTGGCCATGACCGCCATGGTGGTGCCCTTCGCCTCGCTCGTGGTCCTGATCACCCTGGGCACCCTGTTCGGGAGTTTCTGATCCGGGGTTAGGGGCCAGTTACGCCGATCAGGATGGATGGGGGTACTGCGCTCATTGAGGCTGCGGGTCTGGTCAGTCGCTGAACTCGGGGAAGTTTTCGGGCCGGTTCAGCTGCCAATCGTAAGCGGTGTGGCGGATACGGCGTGCCCGGTCTACGGCCTCAACGACCGCATCTTCGCCGTGAGCGCGCAGCCATGCCTTCACCGAGCCCTGTTCGGCGACAAAGTGCTCCTCGTACCAGTCGAATAACTCGGTGAGATAGAGTGTGTCGCCACGCAGCTCGAAATGCCGCGGGGTGCGCAGGGCACGGCGGGTGTTCTCCGCCAGCAGGGCGTCCACGTTGTCGGGGCGGTAAAGCTCGGTGCGCAGCGGCGGGCAACCGACCGAGGCACAGTTCACGGCGAAGTGCACCCGGGCGTCCTTCCAGCCCAGGGCGCGGTAGTCGTCGCCCAGCAGGATCTCGTTTTCGATCTCCGAGAGGCTGAATTTGCGACCACCGATGTCGAAGTGGTTTTGGCTGAATACCCGGTAGGGATTAAACAGATGGCCGTAGTCGCGGACGCTGCCCACCAGCTCGCCATTGCGGGGGTTGCTGAGGATATGGGCGAGCATGAAGTAGTTGTAGGTATTCAGCCAGAAGGCCACCGCCCGCTGCCGTTCATCCAGGCTGGCACGGTCGAACAGTGCCAGCAGTTGGTCCTGCTCCTGGAGCAGGGCCTCGGTTTCCGGGTGGTCCAGGGCCGCCTGGTAATCGAATGCCGAAACGAGCCCGCCGTTGGGCAACGCCTTTTCAAGGAGATGGCGGTCCAGCAACTCGGCATAGGGCGCGAAAGTCTCGTCGAGGGTCTGGCGCCCCGGTTCCGCGCCCAGGGTGGGGCTGGCGGCGGATGCCCCTACGGCAACGGCGAAGGTGAGGGCGGCGGTGGGCATGTAAAGCGGCCAGGACATCGGTTGGTCTCCCATCACAACAAGCGGCGGGCCTTGCGCTTACGCGGGCCTGAGGGCGGAACGTGGCCGTATGGCCACCTGGGTCAGTGTGAGTAACCTGCCGTCAGCCCACCATTCGCGTAACTACTTACGTGTTTCCCCGTACCAGCGCAGAGGGGCTATCTTTGGCGGGTAGACCCTGGCCCGCAGGCCGGTGTCGCCGGGAGTGATGGGGCAGGTCCCGATAGTGGGTGTATCGATGATGAGCAAGACAGTACCGAAGGTGGCGTACGGTGTTGCGGTGGGCGCGGCGTTCCTGGCCGTTATAGTGGGCCTGAGTGGTTGTGGTGGCAATGGCACTCCCGACCGGCAGGCATTGGAGGAGGCGGTCAGGACGGGCTACGCGGAACGCCCCAGGGGGTGTTTCGACCAGGTCTACCTCCAGTGGGTGAACCGCTTTCCCATCGAGCGCCCGAGCGGTTTGGGCAGCAACGAGGTGGCCCCGATCTTCGATGCGTTGCTTGGGCTGGGTGTGCTGGAGGAGCGGCGCAATGGCGAGATCCGCTACCACCTGACCGACACCGGCGAGCGTTACCACCGAGAGGGCATTGGCCTGTGTTTCGTTGCGCTGGAAGTGGTGCGCCTGCACGACATCTCATCGCCTTTCGAGCTCCAGGGGCGCAAGGTGATCACCGCCGTCGCCGAGTCCCGGACCGAGCTGGCGGGCTTTGCCGACAGCCCGCACTTCGAGACGCTGCTCCAGGCCTCACGCGAGCACTGGGCGCGGTCGGTGGGCAGCCCCCGTCTGGACGAACTGGTCGCGCATCATGAACAGGGGCAGCCCTTCACCGAGGAGATCACCTTCGTGAGGCAGGACGACGGCTGGTCGGTGGTCGAACGCTAGCCAGGGCTATTGGGCGGCGGTGCAGGCGATTGGAGAAAATGGCGGTCATCTGCCAACATGGGGCAGGCCCGGAGCGGGAGAATCAGGGAGGGGGACAATTGATGCACATTCGTAAAGGGATGCTGGTCCTGTGGGTGCTGGCGCTGCTGGTCGCTGCCCCGGCCCATGCCCTGGACGGGGCGACCGTCGATCGCTGGTTGAACGCCCTGCAGGCGCTGGACGAATGGGCGGAGGAAGAGGCCGACGATCTAGAGCGGGAGTTGCGGGCGATGGACGATCCCGGCGATATGGCGCCGGGGGAGTTCGGCCGCGTGATGGCGGAAGCGGCCAGGCAGCACGCGGCGGTGCAGGAGCTCATGCAGCGCCACGGCTTCGAGGATGCCCAGGCGTGGGCGCGGACCAGCAACCGCATATTCAACGCCTTTTATGCCCTGGAGATGGAGCGGATGGCACCGGAGATGGAACGGGAACGGCAGCAGGCGCTGCGGGACCTGGAGGAGAGTCCGCACCTCACTGAGGAGCAGAAGGCGCAGATGCGGGAGGCGTTGGAGCAGCAAAAGCAGATCATGGCCGACGCGGTGCCCGAGGTGCCCGAACAGGATCTGCAGGCCGTTCGTGCGCGTGAGGAATCACTGAGGGCGTTTTTCGAACGCTGATTGGTCCGGGGAGCGGCCCGTTCCCCCGCTTGTCTCCGCGCGGGCAACGTGGCAGTCTTCGGTATTACTGTTACCGATCAGACAACGATGCGGCCCCTATACGGCAGGGTGGTCTACCCCGCCGCGTGGGGGCCCATTTTTTATGTGGGAACGATTTAATGAGCGAAAGACCGAATATTGTCATTTCCACTTTGGATGCGGACCGGCTTTACGATTTGCTGGACTCGCTGCCGGCGGGCGGCGTTCCAAGCAAGGCTGAACTCAAGGCGGAGCTGGAACGGGCGGAAATCGTGGAGCCAGAGGATATCCCGCCCACCGTGGTGTCCATGAACTCCACGGTGCGCTTCCGCGTGGCCTCTTCCTCCGAAGAGTTTACCCTGACGCTGGTCTATCCCAAGGATATGGATGCCACCAGCGGCAAGATCTCGGTGCTGGCCCCGGTGGGCAGTGCGCTGCTGGGACTCTCCCAGGGCGACGAGATCGAGTGGCCGAAGCCGGGCGGCGGTGTGCTGCGGGTCCGCATTGAGGAGATCCTGTACCAACCGGAGCGCTCTGGCGAGTACCACCGGTAACGGCTTGGATGCACTCATAGGCGGGTCACGACGTGCCAGATCGCTGCCACGAAGGCGAGGGTGGCCAGGGTGCTGATATTGACCGGGGGGTAGTCCGGCTCCCACTGCCAGATGCCGATACCAGCCAACAGGGCGAGACCTATCAGGGCCAAGCAGACCAACGGCGCTACGGAGCCGGCGAGGCCGACCACCAATGATTGCTTCTTTGCCTGCAAGGCCTCCGGCGGTGGGAGCGGCTTTCCGTCCAGGATGAAACTCGCCAGCGCATCCCAGTTATCCTCGCTTAGCGCGGCGCTGTGGGCCCCGCGCACATAGTGGACCTGGGCCACCGCGGGCGTTCTCGGCTCCCGAAAGCCGTCATGCCCGGCGCTTCCCAAGTCCTGCCACTCCACCATCTCCAACGCTTTCGGGAAGATGGCGACCACCCAATCGCTTGTGGCTACATAGTTTAGAACCCGTTGGACCTGCCCCCGTTCAATGGCCTCACCCCATGGGTAATGGGTGGGCACCACGCTGCCGGCGAATACCACATTGTGGAAACGGCATGAGGGATAATCGCGGAGTGCTCGCGCCAGAAGATAGGTGCCGTTGCTATGCCCGATAAAGGAGAATCGGGCATTCGGCCAACGGGCCAGTGCCTCGGTGTACTGGTCCATTAGCCACTCCACTTTCTCCCTGCGTTTATGCAGCATCAGGAAAGGGAGCATGGGGAAATAGCCGTAGCTTGAGGTGGCGGTGGCGATTCGCAATCCGGCCCCACCACGCTGTTGGGCCAAAGACTGCACCCGGCGCGCAATCTTGTGGGTCCAGTAACCGCGGTCGCGTATGCCGTGGATTACAAACACCACGTCCCGCACCGTTTCGTCGCTGTCGGCGGGGGCATGGTCATGGGGCAGAACCGACTCGGCTTTGAGCGCCTCAACGGGTGCCAGAAGCGCCTTCAGGATCTGACTGGCCCGCGCCTGTCCCCGGGTGCATGCGCCGGCTGCCGTGGGTGTCGCTAGTGGTTCCGGGTCTGCCACCCTAATTACGTTGCCATGGCCGGAGTGGGGCACGTCGAGGTAGACGAAATCCCGGCCCGATACCAGATCAACGTTGTCTTCCGGGGCGACTATGTCATCGATAGACCCCAAGAGTTGGATCGTGAGTGCATCTCCATAACCGCGCTCTCGTGCAAAACGGCGCATCCACAGCCATTGCACTCGTAGTTGCGTGATGAAAGAGGCGCCCCGCCGGATGCAAAAGATAGCTGGCGGCCTGCGCTTGATAAGCCACAGTAGGGCACCTACCCAGGTGCCGATGGTCCAGTAGATGGCTTTGAACAACGAGAGGTGGTGGGAGATGCGCCATCCGCGGTTCATACCAGCCAATAGCACGAGCCGCTCAACCTTCGCCGCCCAAGGTCGGCCGGTCCTATGCATTATTGTCGGGTCGAATGGGGCCTTCGGCGTTTCGCCGCAAGCTACGACATAGACCTTCCGTGCGAGAAGAGCACCGTAGCTGTGCCCGATCAAAACGATGCGCTCGATCTCGCCGTTGGAGGCGACCCACTGTCGGTCTATGCCGGTCACGATTTCGTTCGCTATAGCCACTGGGTCGGACAGGGAAGCGTACCCCAACGGAAGCGGTGGCACGAAGAATTCGGCATCACGGTATTGCGGTTGCCGCTGAAGGAGTTCCACCAGATCGTCCAGCGACGCGGGGGTCTTGCCGAACGCGTGCAGAAGAACGACGAGGGTGCTACGCGAGTGTTCGCCATCTTGGCGGCTGCTGCCTGGTTGCGACTCAGATTCCATGGCTTTTCTCCATTGGCCACGCCTTGAAGCCAATATAGATCACCGCCACGGCGTAACTCACCGCCAGGCAGACGAGCAAGACGCCCGCGTGCACTGCAGCACTTGAGTAAAGGGCTAAGCTTTCAGGCAGGTGGGGCCCATTATGGCGGGGCCTCAGCTCCAATCAGGCTGTGGCAGGGAGCAGTACCCGTGAACAAGACAGCGGTCAAAAGCCTGCAGCGCATCCTGCGCGATGCGGGAACCTACAGCGGCAAGATCGATGGCCTGCGCGGACCGCTCACCAATAAGGCGGTGAACGGCATGATCGAGGCCCGTCGGGATGGTTTTCCCGACGCTGTCGAGGGCTGGTCCGCGCGGCGGCGTGCCGTGGCCTGCCTCCAGCGGGGTGCCCTGGACCGCGACATCGAAGCCGGGCCGGTGGACGGCCTATGGGGCCCGCAGACGGACTTTGCCGCCGACTCGCTCGCCACGCTGTTCGAGACGGGGGAACCGCCACCCGCCTGGCGCGACGAGCCGGTGGTCGACGTCAATCCCAACGGCTGGCCGCGCGAGGCCGCGCTCATCGAGGCCTTCGGCAGCCCCTGCGAGGCGAACCTCGTGCGCGTACCCTGCCCGTGGACCCTCTCACTGGCCTGGGACCTGCGTACCACCTGCGATCATATCGGTTGCCATGAGCGGGTGGCCGAAAGCCTGCGCCGGGTGCTGGAGCGGGTGTACGCGCACTATGGCGAGGAGCGCCTGCGTGAGCTGCGCCTGAACCGTTACGGTGGCTGCTACAACTGCCGGCGCAAGCGCGGCGGCAGTAGCTGGTCCACCCACGCCTGGGGGGTGGCCATCGACTGGGATCCGGATCAGAATAAGTTGCGCTGGGGCCGCGACCGCGCCCGCCTGGCACGCCCCGAATACGACCCCTGGTGGCGGTTCTGGGAGGAGGAGGGCTGGGTGAGCCTCGGTCGCGCCCGGAACTTCGACTGGATGCACGTGCAGGCGGCCAAGCCCTGATCAGAGCCGCCGCGGCAAGCAACAGGCGGGAAGCCGATGGCGGGATGTGGACTGGTGTTGCCCGGGGGCGGCGCGCGCGGCGCCTATCAGGTGGGCGTGCTGAAGGCCGTGGCGGCGCTCACGCCCAGGGACCGCGGCAATCCCTTTCCAGTCATCATCGGCACCTCGGCGGGCGCGATCAACGCCGCAGTGCTGGCCTGTTATGCCACCCATTTCCAACGCGGCGTGGCGAATATGGAGGCCGTCTGGGCCAACTTCCGCTGCCAGCACATCTACCGCACCGGCTGGCGGCACAACCTCACTACCGGGCTGCACTGGATGGCGGCCATGGCGCTGGGGGGGCTGGGCGGTCACAACCCGCGTTCACTGCTCGACAACGAACCCCTGGCCGAACTGCTGCGCCGCAACCTGCCGCTGGACGGCATCCGTATGGCCATCCACCGCGGCGCGCTGCGTGCTGTGGGGGTGACCGGGGCGGGCTATACCTCCGGACGGGCGGTGACGTTCTTTCAGGCCGCACCGGATGTGGAGGGCTGGCTGAAGGGCAAGCGGGTGGGTCGGCCAGTGCGACTCGGCGTGCAGCACCTGCTGGCCTCAAGCGCACTGCCCTTCATCTTCCCCGCCCGGCGCGTGGGTCACGAATACTTCGGCGACGGTGGCCTGCGTCAGACGACGCCGCTCAGCCCCGCTATCCGCCTGGGCGCGGACCGGCTGTTGATTATCGGCACCCGGGATGCCCACCCCGATCCGGAGCCGCCCGCCGATGTGCCCTATCCCTCCATGGGGGATATCGGCGGCGCCCTGCTGGATATCATCTTTATGGACCACCTGCAGACCGACCTGGAACGGCTGGAACGCATCAACCGGACGCTGCGCCAGGTCGCGCCGGAACACCGGGCGGCCGTGGGCCTGAAGCCCATCCGTTGGCTGGAGATCCAGCCCAGCACCGACCTGCGGGAGATCGGCTCGCGCCACATGCACCGGGTGCCGCCCAGCGTGCGGGCCCTGTTCCGCGGCGTCGGCGCCTGGGGCCCGGGCCGGCTGCCCAGCTACCTGCTGTTCGAAGCGGAATACTGCCGCGAGCTCATCGACCTGGGCTACCAGGACGCCATGGCCGTGCGCGGGGAATTGCTGGCGTTGATCCAGGACAGCCCTGAGGCGGCCTAACCCCAAAGCGCCTGCCAGGCCAGGCGCAGGGCCAGCAGGGTGAGCAGGACCTGGAACACCCGGTGGAAGCGCTGGTCGCTGAAGCGGCGCAGCAGGTGGATGCCCACCCAGGTGCCGATGGCGCCGGCGATGATCATCACCCCGATCAGGCCAATCCAGTCCCGGAAGGCAAAGCCGGCGAAGCCGAAGACCACCGCCTTGGGCGCATGTTGGAGCGTCATGGCAGCAGCGAAGGTGGCGACGGTGGTGAGCCGGTGGCTGGCCTGCTGCTGTTTGATGAAGGCGGCCACCAGCGGGCCGGTAGCACCGACGAACAGCGAGAGGAAACTGGTGGCGGTGGAGGCCAGGAAGGTGCCGGTGGCGCCAAGCGCGCGCCGGGGCACCGGCGGCCCCCAGACCAACAGCAGGATGAAGCCGGCGATGGCGATCTGGATGGTGGCCAGCGGCAGGCCCACCAGCAGCCGGCTGGCGAGCCAGGCGCCCAGCACCACCCCGGGCGCGAAAGCGGCGATGGTGCGCAGGTCGATATGGCGCCACATCATGAGTGCACGGCCGGCGTTGGAGCCCAGTTGCACCAGGCCGTGAACGGGGATGATCGCCCCCGCCGGGAGCGTGAGCGCCAGCAGCGCCAACAGCACGACCCCACCACCCGCCCCCAGTGCGGCCGTGATCATCGAGGTGAGGGCGGCGGCGAGAATGAGGCCACCGGCAATCGCGGGCGAGAGCGTGGCGGGTATCCAGGACTCAATCATTCGTGACAGTATGCACGGAGGCGCCATGGCCAGGCTATGGAGAGCAGGGTGTAAGGAGTGGGAAGGGAATGGCATCCGGTGTGTTGAAGGGGGTGGTGCGGGCGATGCGGCCCCCGTTTCTGCTGTTATCCCCCCTGTGCGTGCTGCTGGGCATCGCTACGGCCGTGGAGGTCGGCGTCACTCCGGACCCGCGGCTTGCCACCCTGGTGGTGCTGGGCGCCTTGCTCGCGCATGGCGCCACCAACCTGCTGAATGAGTACCATGATTTCCGCTCCGGGCTGGATCTGCGGACCACCCGCACCCCCTTCAGCGGGGGCAGCGGCGCGCTGCCGGCCCAGCCGGCCGCCGCGCCAGCGGTGTTGATGGCGGCGCTGGCCGGGGTGGGCCTGAGCATCGCCCTCGGCGTTTATTTGACGTTACAGGCGGGGCCCGGCCTGTTGCTCGTCGGCCTGCTGGGTGTGGTCCTGATGGTCGCCTATACGCCACTGATCACCCGCTCCGCACTGCTGTGTCTGATCGCCCCCGGCCTTGGCTTCGCCCTGATCCAGATCGGCACCCACTATGTGCTCACCGCCCGTTTCAACCCTGAACTGTTTTGGGTGGCCCTGACACCGCTGTGTCTGGTCAGCGCGCTGCTGCTGATCAACCAGTTCCCGGACGTGGAGGCGGACCGGGCGGTCCAGCGCGGCCACCTGCCGATCCGGCTGGGTCGCCCGCGGGCCGCCCGGGTGTTCGCGGTGCTGGTGGGCGGCGCCTACGTCGCGCCTGTGGCTGCCGTGGGGGTGGGCGGGTTGTCAGCGGGGTTGCTGTTGGCCCTGCTGCCCATGCCCGTCGCCGGACTGGTGGCGGCGCGGGTCATGCGCCTGGCGCGTCGCCCGCAAGCGCTGACGCCCTGGTTGGGGGTGAATGTGGCTGTGGTGCTCACCACCTTACTGCTGCTGGCGCTGGGGTTGCTGCTGGTCTGATCGCCCGCCCCCACCATCACTGCGCGAAGGGCCACCCCCACCATCACTGCGGGAAAGGCCACCCCCACCGTCACTGCGGGAAAGGCCACCCCCCACCGTCACTGCGAGAAAGGCCACCCCCCACCGTCACTGCGAGGAGGCGAAGCCGACGTGGCAGTCTACCGCCCTGGATCGCCACGGGCCTTCGGCCCTGGCGATGACGGGGGAGGGTGGCCTGTAATGATTGGAGGCGACGTTCTTCACTGACGGCGGGCGGAACTTCTCTGTGTTTTCTTAATTCTATTCGTATTCAATGATCGATAGGTAATAGCTATTTATCTGCCTTTAGTAAGGAAACCGCCCCCATGGGCGTTTGCGCTCTACCGCCCCTTATAACCCTTTAAAAATAATGAAAATGCATTCGTTGACGGCGGCGATAGCTGTCCTAGACTCGAAGCAAGAAAAGGCGCATTAATAATAAGTCCCCATGGGTCCGAGGGCGGCACCGGGCACGTGTCGGGGAAACGGCGAAAGGAGAAGGTATTATGGCTTCCTATTTACACCCTGGGGTCTATATCGAGGAAATACCCAGTGGTTCCAGGCCTATTGACGCGGCAGGGACGTCCACCGCCGCTTTCATCGGCTACACCACCCGGGGGCCGGTCGACGAACCGACCTTCATCACCAGTTGGGAAGACTACGAGAACATCTTCGGGGGCATCCGCGAGGTAGAGGACTCGGTTAGCGGTATTGATTCGATGAAGAATGCCAGGCTCGGCCAGGAGATCGACACCCTCGGCCTGTCGGTGTTCGCCTATTTTCAGAATGGCGGGGGCAAGGCCTACATCATCCGCACCGCCAGTGACACAAAGGTGGCCGACGGTGCACTGGAGGACTCCGGCACCGACCTGATTGGGTTCGAGGCGGTCAATCCCGGAACCTGGGGCAACCGGCTGCGGGTCCGCCTCACAGCCAAGCCGGACGCCAGCGATTCCCGTTTCACCGTGGAGATCGGCCGCGGGGATGGCGATGACTTCGTCGCCGACGAGACTTTCACCGACGTCTCGCTGGAGAAGGGGGATAACGATTATCTCACCACCGTCCTGAAGGAGGGCTCGGAGCTGCTAAGGGTCAGCGACGAGGACGATATCGCCGATGCGGTCGCGGTCATTAACGCTGCCGGAACGGACGGTGTCAGCGTGGAGATGACCGGCGGCGAGGACGGGACACCCGGTGGCGCCAATGAATACACCGGTATCTTTTCGAAGCTTCTGAAATACCGGGATATCAACATCATTCTGCTGCCCGATCAGACCTGGGGAGGCGCAGGGCAGGGGATCATTGAAAGCGCCATCAGTCATTGCGAGACCATGAAAAACCGCATGGTCATCTTCGATCTGCCTCCCGGCCAGGAGCTGGAAAAAGAAAAGGACGTGACCGACCTGGCGCTGACCACCTCGACGTACGCGGCCACCTATTACCCCTGGGCGCTGGTCAGCAACCCGCACTACAACCCCGACACCAACCCGGGCGCGGAACGGATGGTGCTGGCGCCGGCGGGCGGCTTTGCCGCAGGGCAGTGGGCACGAACGGACGGCCGTCGGGGGGTGTGGAAGGCCCCGGCGGGGGTTGAGACGAACCTTCTGGGCATCAGAAAGCTGCTCTACACGGTCGAGGACGCCGAGCAGCAGTACCTCAACCCGTTGGGTGTCAACGCCCTGCGCCAGTTGCCCAACTACGGATCGGTGATTTGGGGCTCGCGCACGCGGGCCACCCGCGCCAACCCGGAGTGGCGCTACATCCCGGTGCGGCGCACCGCCATTTTCATCGAGGAGAGCATCTTTCACGGCATCCATTGGGCGGTCTTCGAGCCGAACGACCACCGCCTGTGGTCGGCCCTACGCACGAATATCGAATCCTTCCTGGGCGGGCTCCACCGCTCGGGGGCCTTCCAGGGTGAGAAGGCCAGTGATGCCTACTTTGTGCGCTGCGGTCTCGGGCAGACCATGCGCCAGGGCGATATTGATCGCGGCCAGGTGATCGTCGAGGTGGGCTTTGCGCCGCTCAAGCCGGCGGAGTTCGTCATCGTGCGCATTCAGCAGAAAGTCGGCCAACAGTAAGGGAGCATACTCATGGCAGCCCCGCTTTTTCCGGTGAACACCCACCGTCACGATCCGTACCGCACGTTCAAGTTCCAGATCCTGATCGACGGCCAGCCCGTCGCCGGGCTTAAGAAGATGAGCGCACTGAAAAAATCCACCGAGTCGGTGGCCTGGCGCACCGCGGGTGACCCTTCCCACGAGCGCCAGCTTCCGGGCGGCACCAGCTACGAGGCGGTGACCCTGGAGCAGGGCCTGACCCACGACCCGGTGTTCGAGAACTGGGCCAACCTGGTGAACAACATCGAGGGTGATGGCGGCATGTCGCTGCGGAATTTCCGCAAGGACATCATCATCAACGTGCTCAATCTGCAGGGTCAGGTAGCCATCTCCTACAAGGTGTTCCGGGCCTGGGTCTCCGAGTTCCAGGCCTTACCGGAGCTGGACGCCGGCACCATGAACGCCGTGGGCATCCAGACCATCACGCTGCAGCACGAAGGCTGGCAGCGCGACACGTCGGTCCCGGAGCCTGCAGAGACCTGATTTCGCAACCCGATAACGGGTGGAGGCGTTGAGCTATGGAACGGCTGCCGGGAGGACTGTTGGAGGCGGGCGAGCGGCGACGGGACTTCCGCTTCAAGCCGGTGGACGGGGCGCTGGAGATGGCATTGCTCGAAGCGGCCCGGACCGCGCCTTCCACCCCCGCGGCGGTGACCGCGGTGTTGGCCACCGCGCTGGAGGCGCTGGCCGGCGGGCCGGCGAGCACCGAGCGGGTGCGCCGCCTGTGCGTGGCCGACCGCCAGCACCTCATGCGTGCGCTGGCGGTGCACTTTGGTGAGCGCCACGCCTGGATGTCGGCCCGCTGTGCCGGCTGTGGCGAGGCCTTCGACTTTCAGCTCGACCTGGCCTGCCTGCCCACCGATCCGGCGGGGCCGACCTTTCCGGAGGTGGCGGTGGACTGGCAGGGCCGGAACTGGCGCTTTCGCCTGCCCAACGGCGCTGACCAGGAGTCGTTGGCCGAGGCCGGTGATGTGGAGGCCCTGTTGCAGCGCTGCCTGCTCGCCCCCAGTGGGGCCGACGTGGCCGAGTTGGGTGAGGCGGGGCACGAGGCCGTCGACCGGGCCATGGACGCCGTCTCGCCCGGGGTGGTCAGCCAGGCGCAGGCGCCGTGCCCGCACTGCGAACACGACAACCGCGTGGTGCTTAACCCCTACAGCCTGTTGGGGCGCGCCCCGGACAGCCTGCTGGCGCAGGTGCACAATCTGGCCACGCATTATCACTGGAGCGAGCGGGAGATCCTGGACCTTCCGCGGGAACGGCGCGAGGCCTATCTCAGGCTGATCGACCGCGCCAGGGGGATGACGCAATAGGCCATCGCAAGGAGGCCGCATGCGCTTTTTACACGATGTTCTGCGGGACGCGCGCCGTCCCCTTCGCCCGGGGGGGACCACCCTCTGGCGCAGCCCCGCCGGGGAGGCGGAGCCGGACGAGAGTCCGGCCCCACCGCCGGAGGAGGACGAGGACGGTGCAGCAACCGTGTACCGGTTTCAGAAGGCCGGGGAGGGGCGACCTCCCCAGGTGTCGGAGCGCGGTAAGCCGGCCGGGAGAGCACCCTCCGGCAATACCGCTCTCCCTTTGCCCGGCGCCCGTCACAGGGCAGAGGCCGGGCCCCCCGTCGCCGGGGAGCAGTATGTTGAACGTCGAACTACGGTAAATGGAAAGACTGGGTCGATGAACAAACCGGCGACTGCCGTGCGTGACCGCAATGGGATCGCAGGTGAAAGAGGATCTGTTGATCGGTCTGCAACGGTTGACGACAACGCACGGTCCGTAGACGTACACAGTGCTTCGACGACTTTGGAAAAGGAAAGACTGAGCGTGAAGGCTGAAGTCACGGAAACCGGCAATGAAAAGGAAAGTCCTTCAACCGCAAGACGACTGGAGACAGCTGACTCAAACGCCAGTGTGAGCAAGCGGTCAACGAGAGGGAATCCGGGAGCCGACACCCCTTCTGAACCCTATACCCGCCCCCGGCGGGGCACCGGTGCTCCGCCGAGCGGGGTCGACCGGACCGACCCGCCGGAGGCCCCGGCCACTGAGGGGTTTCCGGCGTCCGGCCCGGCCCCTGTCGGGGCGCCCTCGACGGGCGGGTTCACCGCCACTGCGGACCGGCCCGAGCCGGCGGCAGCACCCGAGCCCGTCGAGGCGGTCACCCGGGCGGAGCCGTCCGGCGACCCCTCCGGCGACGGCGCCGCCTTCCACGCCGGCCCCGCGCCGGAGCCCGGCCCGGAGTCGACGCATGCGGCCCGGTCAACCCCACAGGTCCGCATCGGCCAGGTCGAGGTGGTGGTGGTCAACGCCGACCCCCCGGCCCGGAAGGGGCGCCGCCCATCGACATCGGATCGCGCCGCACTCTCCCGTAACTACCTGCGGAGGTTTTGACGATGGCCCTGGTGGCCTCCTCCGTGGCCCAGGTCTGCAAGGGCCTGGCGCAATACCTGGGTGGCGAGTTCGACGGTCTGGATACCAAGGTCCATGTGCTCCTGGGCAGCCCGGGGGATGCGGCCACCTCCGAGCAGGATGGCGAACACAACCTCAATCTCTTCTTCTTCCGCTTCGAGCCCTCCGGCTTTGATGGTGACACCCTGCCGGGCGAGACCCAGTACCTGCGCATGTACTGCCTGGCCACCCCCTTCGCGGTGGCCGAGGAGGCGGTGAGCAGCGGCGAGAACGACCTGCGCATCATCGGCGAGGTGCTGCGGGTCTTCCAGGAGACGCCGGTGTTCCAGTTGGAGGCGGACGGTGAGCCCTTCCACCTGCAGGTGGTCTTCCAGACGCTGGGCGTGGAGCAGATCAACCAGCTCTGGGCCACCCAGGGCGACACCATTTACCGCCCGTCGGTGCTGTTCGAGGTCTCGCTGGCACCGGTGATCCCGCAACATCGCCACGTGGAGCCGCCCCGGGTCGGCACCCTGGGCCTGGAGGTGGGCGGCATGGCCGGGGGTGGCACCACCACCACCGCCGGCGCCACCGTCACCCGCATGCGTCCCGAGACCGGTCGCGAGGACTGGGCCCCGGCCGCGAGCCTGGTGCACCAGGGGGCCCTGGTGCAGTCGCTCACCTTCGCCGTGGGCAGTGACGAACTGGCAGGGTTTACCCCGCAGGTCTGGGTGGTGGGAGAGCCCGGTACCGAGGTCACCCTGCGTTGGGAGGTCTGGGACGACCAGCAGGGCTGGCAGCCCCACCCTGGGGGCACCGAGGTCACCCTGACGGAGGCGGCCATCCACCCCGAGGGGCTGGCGGACGCCAGCCTGCACACGGTGGCGCTGCCCTTCGATGACCGGTCCGGCCAGCTACTGCTCTATGCCGAGCGCAGTTACCCGCGGGCGACCGACGGCCGCACGCTGCTGCGGCGCTCCAACCCGCTGCTGATCACCCTGTACCAGGAGGGCGCATGAACGCCGCGGCCGCCGCCGACGAGGCCCTGCCCATCGCCGAGCAGTTGCAGCCGGAGTGGGACCGGCTGCAATACCTCGGTTACTGCCTGTCGCGCAGCCGTCAGGGCCAGGACCCCGATCGGCCGGCACTGAAGCAGCTCCAGCGGCTGCAACACCAGGTGGAGCGGCTACGGGCCCCGGACGGTGCCTGGGAGCGCGCCCTGGGGCTGGGCCTGGAGCCTGTCGAGTGGGACCTGTTGGCCTGCGTCCTGGGGCCCGATATGGAGCCGCGGGTGGGCTGGATGTTCCAGAATCTGCAACCGGGCAGCCCGCAGCCCTACCCCTCGCGGGCCCTGGTCCAGGAGCTGCTGGCGCTCGCCCCGCACCAGGCCCGGCTGCTGGAGCAGGCCCTGGACGCCGGCGCACCGCTGCGCCGTCGCGGCCTGCTGCGCGCCCGCGACGGCGATCCCTACGCGCCGCTCACCCCGGAGCCCGGCCTCGGTGCGCGCCTGCGCGGCGTCCGCCAGGCGCCGCCGGCGCCCCCCGGTGCGGTGCCGGTGGACAACCCCGCCGGCTGGGACGACCTGGTGCTGCCGGCCCCTCACCGGGCCCAGTTGCGCGAGTATCTGATGTGGCTGCAGCACCGGGAGACGGTGGTGGAGCGCTGGGGCGGCCAATCGGTGGGCGGGCCCATCGCGCTGTTCAACGGCCCCTCCGGCACCGGCAAGACCCTGGCCGCCAGCGTCATTGCCAACAGCCTGGGCTGGCCGCTCTACCGGGTGGACCTGGGGCGCCTGGTCAGCAAGTACATCGGTGAGACGGAGAAGAACCTCAACCAGCTCTTCGACGCCGCCCACCGCCAGCCCATGGTGCTGCAGTTCGACGAGGCCGACGCCCTGTTCGCCAAGCGGGGCGAGGTCAAGGAGGCCCGCGACCGCTACGCCAACATGGAAGTCAGCCATCTTCTGGCGCGCATCGAGGCCCACCGGGGCCCTTGCATCCTCACGACCAACATGCGCAAGCAGATGGACAGCGCCTTTGCCCGCCGCTTTCAGATGGTGGTGACCTTCCCGCGCCCCGGCGTCGCCGGGCGGGCCGCACTGTGGGGCCGGTTGCTGCCGCCGCGGGCCCCGCGGGCGCCCGACCTGGATCTGGAACTGCTGGCCCGCTCAGTCAACCTCACCGGCGGCGGTATCCGCAATGCCGCCCTGCACGCCGCCTACCTGGCCGCCGGGCGGGAGTGCGCCATCGGTCTGGCGGAGGTCGCCCTGGCGGTCTGGCGGGAGCTGGGCAAGGACGGCCGGGAACAAACCCCCCGGGAGCTGGGTGATCTGGCTCCCCACCTGCCTCAGGAGGTGCTGCATGATTGATATCCACCACCTGCGCCTGCAACTGCCCGAGGGCTACGCCGGGCGCGCGCCGCATATCGTACGCCTGCTGGGTCGGGCACTGGCGGACGCCCCCACGGCCGGATCGGCGGACCTGGCCCGGCTCCAGGTCGGCCCGGTGACGCTGCCCGCCGGGGCCAGCGACCGACAGGCTGCCGACTGCATCGCCCGCGCCATCCGGGCGCAGCTGCCGGGGGCGGTGTGACCATGGGCCGGCATGTACGCGGCGTCCTGGTGGAGTACGCGCAGAGCGCCTCCCCGCTCACCCTGGTCTTCGAGTTCAACCCGGAGACCCTATCGCGCAGCCGCAGCGTGGAGATCACCCTGGCCGACACCCCCGCCACCCGGGGCGGCTACGACTTCCAGTCGCCCTCCGAGACCCCCCGCGTCTCCCAGGGGGTGAGCGTGGAGCCGGAGGGCTTCGATGTGGAGATCCTCCTGGATGCGACCGACCGCATGGGGCAGGGCGACCCGGTGGCCAGCGCCTCCGGGGTGGAGCCGGAGCTGGACACCCTGCGCTCCATGGTCGAGCCCAAGGTGCAGGGCCCGGACGGGATGCAGACCCTGGCCAGCCTGGGCATGGGCGGGCAGCGCGCCTTCCAGCGCGACGAGAGCGCCTCGGTGCTGCTGTTCCTCTGGGGCAGTCATGTGCTGCCGGTCTTTCTCAAGGGCATCGACGTTCAGGAGACGGCGCACCTGCCCAGCCTGGTGCCCTACCGGGCGACGGTGACCCTGAGCCTGCAGGTCATCGAGGGCAACAACCCCTTCTACCGCGAGGAGAAGATCCGCCAGGCCGCCAGCGCGGCGCTGCACAGTGCCACCGCCCCCGGCCATCTGTCTGGAGGGATGAGCTGATGCTGTTGCGCCAGTCCCGCTACCATAAACCCCGCGCCGCCCGCCGCTTCAGCGCGGGGGCCGACGGCGAGCCCGACTTCCCGGGGATCCGGCCACGCGCCATCGGGCCGGCCAGCGGCGTGATCGAACACACCATCGCCAAGGGCGAACGCCTGGACGCCCTGGCCCATTACTACTACCGCGACAGCCGGTTGTGGTGGCGGATTATCGACGCTAACCCGGACCTGCTCTTCGCCGGCGTGATCCTGCTGGATGAATACGCCGGCGAGACGCTGCTGATCCCCCGGGCGAGGGAGTAGGCCATGGTGCTCGATCTGCTCAGCGGCGAACAGCGGGCCCCGGCGGAGTGCCGGATCTACCTCCACGACCAGGAGGTGCCGGAGTACTACCCCTTCCTCCGCGAGTTGGAGGTGGACACCAGCCGGGAGGAGGCCTGGACCGCGACCCTGCGCCTGGCCACCGTGCGCGATGAGCTGGGGAGCTGGGGTATCCAGGACGACGCGCTGTTGCGGCCCTGGGCGGAGATCACCCTGGCCATCGTCTTCGGCGATGACGAGGAGCGCCTGTTCAAGGGCTATATCCGCGAGGTCAACGCCGACTTCCCGGAGAGCGCCGGTGAGGCGGAGGTCGTGGTCGAGTGCCAGGACCAGTCCCTGCGCCTGGACCGCACCCACCAGCGCGAGCCCTGGGGCGACGAGGAGGCCCCGGTCAGCGACCGGGTGATCATCGAGGAGATCCTCAGCCACTACGGCCTCGCCCTCAGCCCGGACAGCAAGAGCGGCCAGCAGGGGCTGGTGGAACTGCCGCAGGACAGCTCCGATATCCAGTTCCTGCGCAAGCGCGCCGAGGAGAACAACTACGAGCTGATCTTCTACCCGGACGAGGTCTACTTCGGGCCCTACCGCCTGGACGGCGCCGGGGCCCAGGCCACCATCCAGGTCTACGCCGGCCAGGCCACCAACTGCCTGCGGCTCAACGTCAGCGCCGACGGCCACCTGCCGGACCTGCTCCAGGTGGAGGTGCCGGCGGAGCGCGAGGATGACGACTCGCGCACGCTGCAGATGTTCTCCACGCTGCCCCCCATGGGGCCGGAGCGGGCCGACAGCCGGGGCGGCGGCCTGGAGCCCAATGTAGACACCCTGAGCGGGGAGGGGGGCGATGCCGCCGAGCAGCTCGAGGCCCGGGCCCAGGCTCGCATCAACGAATACGACCTGCACCGCCTGCAGGCCGACGGCGAGCTGGACGGCAGCCTCTACGGCCACGTGCTGCGCCCGGGCCGGCCGGTGCCGGTGGACGGCCTGGGCGAGCGGCTGAGCGGGCTTTACTACGTCGACCGGGTGGCCCATCACTTCAGCCCCGACGGCTACTTCCAGCGCTTTCAACTGCTGCGCAACGCCTACGGCGACAACGTGGAGACCGCCGCCCCGGTCGCTTCCCGGCTGGCGGGGGTGCTCTGAACGGGCGGCGGCGGGCCCCAACGGGCAACGCAACAGAGGAGGACGACGGTGGACGATGTCATCAAGCAACTGGTCCGGCAGGCCCAGGAGCGGCGCTACGGCAAGTACCGCGGGGTGGTGGTGGACAACGCCGACTCCCAGCGGCGCGGGCGGGTCCAGGTGCGGGTGCCGTCCGTCTGGGGGGATCGCATCAGTCACTGGGCGCTGCCCTGTCTGCCCTTTGGCGGCAAGGAGGGCCAGGGGCTGTTCTCGGTGCCCGAGGTGGGCGCCCAGGTCTGGGTGGAGTTCGAGGGGGGCGATACCGAGCACCCCATCTGGACCGGCACCTTCTGGCGCAACGCCGAGGAGGTGCCCGACGAGGTGGCGCGCGAGTCCGATGCCGCACCCAGCACCCGGGTCTTCCGCACCCCCAAGGGCCACCGGCTGGTCTTCGAGGAGCGGGACGATGCCGAACAGGTGCGCCTGGAGCACGGCGGCGGCGCGCACGTGGACATGAACCCGGAAGGGGGGCTGACGCTCACCGACGCCGGCGGCGCCACCGTGGTGCTGGACGCCGAGAACAACCAGCTTCGGGTGGAGGATGCCAACGGCAACACCCTGGTGCTCACCACCACCGGCACCACCGTGGAGGACGCCAATGGCAACAAGATCGAGATGGCGCCGAGCGGCGTGACCGTGAAGGGCGCGCAGATCGTGCTCGATGGCAATCAGGTGATGCTGGGCGGGGCCGGCGGCGAGCCGCTGATCAAGGGTCAGAGCTTCCTGAGCCTGTTCGCCACCCATGTGCACACGTCGTCCGTCTCCGGAAGCCCCACCTCGCCGCCGCTGCCCCAGGGCGAGATGAGCACCCTATCGATGAAAGTGCTGACCGGTTGAGGTGACCATGGAGCGACGGCTGAGCAACCCGCCCTACCTGGCCTTCCCGCTGCGGATCGAGGCCGACGGCCCGCGCCTGGCCGACCGCGCCGGCCACATCCGCGGCCAGATCGAGCAGGTGTTGTTCACCCTGGCCGGGGAGCGGGTCTTCCGGCCCGACTTCGGCGCCGGGGTCAAGGCGCTGCTGTTCGAGCCCAACGACTCGCCCCTCTGGGCGCTGACCCGGCGCCGCCTGATCGCCTCGCTGGCCGACGCCCTGGCCGGTGAGGTGGACCCGAAAACCATCGAGGTGCACGTCACCGGGGAGGAAGCCCGCCTGCTGATCACCGTCAGTTACACCCTGGCGGCGGTGGGCCACCGGGAGCGCCACCAATTCGCCGTGGGAGAGCCGTGATGGCCGACAGCCCCGAGATCGAGCTGCAGTTCCAGGAAGGCTGCGACGACTGCGGTCGCCGGGAGGTCCGCCTGCCGCCACGGCTGCCGGCGCTGGGCGATGACTTCGACTGGGACCTGCGGGACTACGACGGCTTCCGCCTGTTCATGCTCGAGGAGCTGGCCGCGCGCTTCCCGGAGCGCAAGCGCTGGACCCCGGCCGACCTGGAGGTGGTGCTGGTGGAGGCGTTGGCCGCCGTGCTCGACCAGCTCTCCGACACCCTGGACCGGGTGGCCGGCGAGGCCTACCTGGAGACCGCCCGGCGCCCCGAGTCGGTGCGCCGGCTGCTGTTGATGATCGGCTACGACGCGCTGGGGCTGCGCCGGCGCCAGGGCCTGCCGCCCTTCGACGGGGAGCACGACGGCGACCCGATTGCGGCCATCGAACGCCTGGAACAGTACTGGCTGGACCATCCGGAGGACATGGAGCGGGACCGCCAGGAGGGGCCGCGCCAGATCCACCGCCAGCACCGCATTGTCACCACCGCGGACTTTGTCACCCGGCTCGAGGCCCACCCGGTGGTGGAGCGCGCCCAGGCGGCCGAGACCTGGAACGGGAGCTGGTCGCTCATCCAGGTCGCCGTCATCCCCTGGGCCCGGGTGGGCCTGGACGCCCCGCAGGACTACGACGATGCGCTTTGGACGCGCATCGAGCAATTCCACGCCGAGCGCGACCTCTACCTGCCCGGGCGCGACGGCCGGCCGCCGGTGCGCAGCCTGCTGCGCCACTACCTGGACGATTACCGCATGGTCGGCCAGGAGGTGCAGTTGGTGCCGGCCGAGGAGGTGGGCTTGTCGCTGTCGCTCTCCATCCAGGTCGCCCCTCACTACTTCCAGTCGGAGGTCCGCCGGGCGGTGGAGCAGGCCCTGGGAACCGGCCCGGGGGGGTTCTTCGAGCCGGGCCGGCTGCGCTTCGGCGAGGATGTCTGGGCCGGCGACCTGTTCCAGTACCTGATGGCGCTGGACGGGGTGGAGAACCTCTGCCTCAACCGCTTCAAGCGCATCGGTACCCGCTTCCCGGACATGAGTGGGACCGGGCGCATCGCCCTCAACGGCCTGGAGCTGGCCGTCTGCGACAACGAACCCGAACACCCGGAGCGGGGCTATTTCCACCTGCGGCTGCACGGCGGGAGGCGGGGCTGAGATGGCCGATGATGATCTGACCCGCTGGAACCGCGCCGGCCTGAGCCGCTTCCGTTACCTGGACGGCAATGCCGCCACCTTCCTGGAGGAGCTGCGCGCCGGGCTGCAGGCGCGCTTCCCGCGTTGGCCGGCGGTGGCCGGGGAGGGACCCCCGGAGGAGGACGAGCGCGAGTGGCGGGCCC
Organism: Alkalilimnicola ehrlichii MLHE-1; assembly: GCF_000014785.1. Classification (NCBI taxonomy): domain Bacteria; kingdom Pseudomonadati; phylum Pseudomonadota; class Gammaproteobacteria; order Chromatiales; family Ectothiorhodospiraceae; genus Alkalilimnicola; species Alkalilimnicola ehrlichii. The sequence continues at coordinate 2,002,820 of NC_008340.1, read as the reverse complement.
GCCTGGAGCGACACTACCAGGCCGACCGGGACGACCTCCTGTGGCAGATCGGGCGTGGCTTCGCCCGCGCCAGCCACGTGCTGGGCGAGCACCTGGACGTCTACGCCAACGAGGCCACCCTGGGCACCGCCGGCGAGTGGGAGAACCTGCGCAAGCTGGTGGCCATGCTCGACTACCACCCGCGGCCGCCGGCCTCCGCGCACACCACGCTGGCGGTACTGGCCAAGAAGGCCGGGCCGCTGGCGGCCGGCTTTGCGGTCAAACACAGCCCGGCGGACGGTGCCCCGGTGGTGTTCGAGACCCTGACCGACCTGGACCTGGACCCGGTGCTCAACGCCGTGCGCCCCGCCGATCACGACCGCAATCCGGCACCGCTGCAGGGGCAGTACCTGGAACTGGCGGGCGAGCACGACAAGCTGACCCGGGGCACCCCGCTGGTGGTGGAGGACACCCGGCGCGGCAGCAGCCGCGCCCACCTGATCCAGTCGGTGACGCTGGACGAAGCGCGCGGTGTCACCCGGGTCCGGGTGAGCCCGCGGCTTTCGTCCCGTTACCGGGTGGGCGATGTCCGGGTGCACGTCCTGCCCAAGGAGCGCCTGGCGGTTACCGGCCCGGTGCTGAAGGGCGCGGTGCTGGGGCACAGTCTGCGGCTCGGCGACGACACCGGAGACCTCAAACCGGGGGAGACGCTGGTGCTCAGCAACCCGGGCCACAAGGCGCGCTTCCTGCGCGTCGACCGGGTCCGGCCCCGGCTGCTCAGCTTCAAGACCCCCCTGGGCAAGACCTACCTGGCCGGCGCGCGCCTGTCCCGGCCGGTGGAGGTGCCGGTGGTCCGCCGTGCCGGGGTGCCCTGGCGGCGCCGCATCGAGGCCGGTGACGACAAGGGCAAGAACCTCTACGTGGTGTTCGTCGCCGGCGACTGGCACCGCCTGCAGAACCAGTGGGTGGCCCGCCGCCCGTCGGCCGTGGACACCGCCCTCCGTTCATTCAAGGTGACCCGCGCCCACTACCAACCGGTGGGCGTGCCGCCGGAGGCCGATGACTCGCCGGCCTGGGAGGGCTACACCGCCCTGAGCCTGGTGGGCGACGAACTGGATAACAATCCGCAGTACCTGCTGGCGGTGCCCGAGTCACCCGGCCCCTGGGCCCCCGACCCCCTGCTTGAGCGGGCGGAGGGCGGGGTGCGCGATCCGCTGATCAGCGAGCACAGCAAGCACGCGGCGCCGGGCGATTTCGCCGTGCTGGTCTGCGGCGGCGCGATCGCCTGGGCCCGGCTGGGGGCGGTGGCCGAGGACGAAGAGGGCGAGCGCACCACCCACCATGCCGCCGGCGGCGCCTGGCGGGACAGCGGCGGCGGCCCGATCCATCCCGACAGCTCGGGGGCGCGTGAGGGCGGGCCCTTCTACCGTGATGCCTCGCAGCTCTTCGTGCACTTCACCGAGACGGTGCGGCTGCACGACGGGCAGCGCAACCCCACGCCCCTGCGCGGGCGCACCCTGCCGGTGTCTGATCCGGACGGGGTGCTGGCCGCTCGCCTGGGCCAGGGGCATCGCCTGCTGCTGGACAACGGCAGCGGGGCGACCACCGCCCGGGTGGTGAAACTGGAGGGCGGCGATCCCTTGCGCCTGACCCTGTCCGAGCCGCTGCCGGACGACAGCCGCCACGACAATCTGGTCCTGTACGGCAATGCGGTGCCGGCCGGCCACGGCAGCGGCAAACCGGAACAGGCCCTGGGCAGTGGCGACGCCACCGAGCGTCACCCGGCCTTCGAGCTGGCCGTCAAGGATGTCAGCTTCGTCGCCGACCCCAGTCAGGCGAGCGGGGTGCGGGCGGCGGTGGAGGTCACGGTGGATGACCGGCGCTGGACGCAGATCGCCAACCTCAAGGACGCCGGGCCGGAGGACGCCGTCTACACCGCGCGCCTGACCGAGGATGGCACCCTGCAGGTGCGCTTTGGCGACGGGCGTCACGGGCGCCGACTGCCCACCGGGACGAATAACGTGCGCATCCACTACCGCCAGGGCGTGGGCACCCGGGGCAACCTGCCGCCGGGCTCGCTCACCCAGCCCCAGCGCCCCCACCCGCGGGTGGCGTCGGTGCGCCAGCCGCTGCCGGCCGGTGGTGGCGCCGACCGCGAGCCGGAGGCGGACCTGCGGGAGAGTGCCCCGGCCACCCTGCTGACCCTGTCCCGGGCCGTCTCGCTGCGCGATTTCGCCCGCCTGGCCCGGGCGCACGCCAGCATCTGGCAGGCCAACGCCTTCTCCCGGCCCACCCGGCGGGAGCGCCGGGAGAGCCTGGAGGTGGTGGTGGTGCCCGCCGAGGGGGCCCGCCTGACCAGTGAGCTGCGCGACCAGCTCACCCGCTACCTGGGTACCCACGGGGTGCCGGGGGTGGACCTGCGGGTGGAGGATTACGTGCCGGTGGTGATCGGGCTCGATATCACCCTGCGCATCGACCTGGATGCCTTCGACCCGGAGCCGGTGATCGAGGCGGTGCGCGCCGCGCTGGAAGAGGCCTTCTCACTGCGACGCCGGCGCCTGGGCCAGCCACTCTACCGGGGCGAGGTCTTCCAGGTGGTGGAAGGGGTGCGGGGGGTGGCCAACTCCAGTTGCGAGATCAGGGTGGTCTCCGTGGGCACGGAGGGTGAGGCGGATGGCCTGCGCCAGGTGCTCACCTCCGGCGGCGTGGTCCGCGTGCTGCAGCCCGGACCCCGCCAGTGCCTGCACCTCGCCCCCGGGCGGCCCGACATCGCCATCGAGACGGAGGCCTACCAGCCATGAGCCGCAGTTCCCTGGCCGACCAGCTCTACCAGCTGCTGCCCGCCGTCTATCGCGAGCGTGACCGGCCCGGCGGGGCCAGCCGCGGCGGGGCGCCCGGCGGGGGCGAACCGCCGGAGGCGGGCGCCGCGCCCGGCGAGGTGGGTGACCTGGAGGCCCTGCTGCAGGTCTACGGGCGTTTCCTGGACCGCTGGCGCAATACCCTCGACCAGCGCTATTACGACAACTTCCCCGACCGCGACCCGCGCCGGGATGACCAAGGCCGCGAGCGGAACTGCCAGTCCTGGCTGCTGCCGTACTTCGCCCGGCTCATGGACGTGGACCTGGTCTCCCCGGACAGCGAGGGGCAGCGCGAGGAGGTCACCCACGCCGTGGCCTGGCGTCAGCGCAAGGGCACCCGGGTGGCCACGGAGGCGATCGCCGAGGCGGTGGGCCGCATGGAGACCGCCGTGCAGGAGGGCTGGCAGCGGGTGGCGCGCACCCCCCGCATCGGCGACCCGCTGCTGCCCGAGGCCCACTACGGTGTGGCGGACCCCATCCCCGACGACGCCTCTCCCGCGGAACGGGCCCGCCACCCGGGCCTGCCCGCCGTCACCCCGGATCTGCGCTATGCCTCGCGGTCGCTGCGCACCCGGCCCGGGGACCCGGCGGCCCGGCGCACCCTTTACGCCGGTGAGCCGCAGCATTGGGTGCAGGCCAACCCCGGCGGCGTACCCTGCTTCCCCGGCAGCCACCAGGATGTCTCTCGGCGCACCCCGGATCTGCGCACCCCCGACGCCGGCCGGGGCCACTTCCACCCCCGACGCGCGCTGCTTTACCTGGCCCCGCCGGACGGTCTGTGTCACCCGGACCCTCAGGGCATGCGCTGGGAGGCGGTCTGGGAGCGGGTGGGCACGCAGGCGCACTACCGCGACGACGAGATCGAGTACCACCGCCGGACCATCCACTGGCGGGGCGAGGAGTGGACCTGCCTCGACCTGCGCGCCCGCACCGAACGGCCGCTCAAGCTGCTGGGGCGGGAAGGGCTGGGCCCACAGGTGGACGGCGACCGGGTGCTGTTCCGTCTCCAACACCTGTGGCTGCCCCACCGGCTGGCCCTGGAGCGGGGGAGCCTGGCGCTGCACGGCTGCGCCCTGCGCCACCTGGCCGTCACCACGGCGGGCCACGGCGGACCGGCGGTGGCGGCGCGCGGCTGCCTGTTCAACACGCTCCTCGCCGCTGGGGCGGAGGCGGAGCTGGAGTACTGCACCGTGCTCGACCGGCTGGTGGCGACGCGGTTGTGGATGAGCGACAGCATCAGCGTGCCGGTGCCGCGCGGGGTGGAGAGCGGCGGCGACCTGCCCGCCGCGGGCTGTATCCGCTACAGCCGACTGCCCTTCGTGCCCGAGGCGGAATGGCGCCACCAGGGCGAGCCCTCGGCCCTGCGCCTGGCGCGCAGTACCCACCGGCAGGCGGTCTTTCTCGAAGACCGCTTCGGCGAGCCCGGTGCCGGGGTGCTGCACTGGCACTGCCCCGAGGCCATCACCCGGGGCGCCGAGGACGGCGGCGAGATGGGTGCTTATCACGACGCCCGCCACCAGCTCCGCTGGCAGGCGGTGCGGGACAAACTGGCCAATTACCTGCCGCTGGGCATCGAGGCGGTGCTGATCCCCGACCCCCGGTTGCAGTGTCCACCGCCCTACCGGCGATAACCCACCACGGAAAGCGCAGAGCGAGAAAGACCACTATGAAGACGCAGACCTCGCAACCGTCCCACCGCGACCACGGCCAGTACAGCGGCGTCTACCTGCAGCAGGGGCGGATGATCACCGACGCCGACTGGAACGCCCTCGGCGAGATCGGCCAGCGCCGGCTGGTGGGCGCCCTGTGGGATGCCATCGCCAGCGGCGCTCCGCGCGAGGGCGGGCTGCGGTTGTCGGACGACAGCGGTCTGCGCCTGCACCCCGGCGTGCTTTACGTGGGCGGCGTCCCCGCCCGGCTGACCGGCGACGGGCCGCTGGCGCCGGGGGAGCAGCCCGATTACCCGGATCCGCCCCCCTTCGACGGGCGGGACCTGACGCTCTACGCCGACGTCTGGGAGCGTCCGGTCACGGCCCTGGAGGACCCGGCCCTGATGGATCCGGCGCTGCACGGCGCCGATACCAGCAGCCGGGGCGAGACCCTGCTGCAGGTGAAGTGGTGCCCGCGCGGGCTGGACCCCGCCGACCCGGCGGTCAACCCGCCGCTGGGCGATGCCCCGCTGGCGCTGCGGCTGCGTCACATCGTCGTCGGCGATGACCCCTGCGACCCCTGCGCCAGCGAGATGAACCTGGACGAGCGCATAGGCAACTACCTGTTCCGGGTGGAGGTGCACGACCTTTTCCTGGACGAGGCGGGTGAGCGGCAGCTGGTGCTGAAGTGGTCCCGCGACAACGGTGCCGAGGCCCACCAGGCCGATAACGTCCCGGAGGGCTTCGACCGCGGCGACTGGGTCTGGGAGTTCTTCGACGAGGCCAGCGAGCGGACCCTGGGCCGGCATTTCCCGGAGGACTACCGGCCCCGGCGCGGGCGCCTCACCCCGGCGTTCGAGCGCCCCCCGGAGGGGGAGCCGCGGGCGTTCGTGCGCCAGTGGGACGGCTTTCTTCAGCTCAACCTGGACCGGCCCGCCCTGGTCAGCGGCGTGGACCGGGGCGCCGAGCTGGACCCGGAACTCGACCCGGACGCCCACGGCTGGGCGGGGATCGACGCCGGTGTGCTGGCCGTCAACGGCGAACGCCTGGAACTCCGGCTCGCCTTCGCCGACCGCCAGTTCCTGCCCGGTGACTGCTGGCAGGCGGCGGTGCGCGAGGCGGTGCAGGGGCCCGGCGACTACGTGCTCGGCGACGAGCATACCGGCGAACCGCCCCGCGGGGTGCGCCACCGCTACCTGCCTTTGGGCGAGCTGGACGGCGACGGCGCGCTGGTGCCGCACGGCGACGCGGAGCGCCGCCGTTTCAACTTCCCGCCGCTCACCGACCTGGCCGCCGCCGACGTGGGCTTCAGCGAGCGCTGCGAAGCCCTCTATCGGGGCGCGGAGAACGTCCAGCAGGCGCTGGACGCGCTCTGCGACATCGCCGCCGAGCACATCGCTTACCGGTTGCCCGATTGCGAGGGGGAGGAGGTGACGGTCAAGCGGCTGTTGGCCGAGGCCCTGGCTGAACGTTGGCCGGATATCGACAGGGACGGCCGGCTGAGCGTGCGGGACATGCTCGACGGCTTGCTCTGTCACCTGGACAGCGCGGCGCTGCCCCACGACGTGCCCGAGTGCCGCGATGGCCGCCGCAGCCTGCGCGAGCGGCTGCGGATTCCCGCAGGGCGGACCACCACCGCGGAACCGCTCAACCGGTTGCTTTGCGATACCACGGCCGATCACCTCCCCCTGGGCCGCGAGACCGAACTCTGTCCGGACCTGGACCGGGAAGGCGTGGAGACGGTGCAGGACGCCCTCAACACCCTCTGCGGGCGCAGCGGTGGTGGCGGCTGCGCGCAGGTGGTGGAGCCGGGGGAGCTGGCTCGGACGCTGAAGGTGCTGATCGAAGAGCGGCGGGAGAGCATATGGCTGTGTCTTAAACCCGGCGTGCACGAAATCCCCGCGGACCTGGCGCTGCATACGGCCCGGCATATCCGGATCAGTGGTGGCGGGTATCACGCCTGTGGCATCCGCCTGGAGGGTGGAGAGTGGGCGTTGCAGGCACCGCAGATCCAGCTATTCGATCTCGGTATCGAACTGCCCGACGACGGCGAGAGCCGGGTCCACCTGAGCGGGGACGACATTACCCTCCAGCGGGTACACGTGCTCGCCCGGGAGGCCGAGGGGGGCGGCGGCCAGCGCCGGCCACTGCTCCATATCGATGGGCAGCTTAAGGAAGGTATTGGGCTTATCCGCCTGGAGGACTGCCGGCTCACCCCGGTGGATCGGGGCTGGGCGCTGTTGCTGGAGCGGGTCTACCAGGTCGCCTACATCCAGAATAACCATATCGACGGTCTCGTGCGCTACCGGCATGGGGTGGGCAAGCCGGTGGACCCGGCGAGCCAGCGCATCGACTATGTGGACCTGCGCAGCGGAGACACGCCCGAGCCGGTGGCCGACGGGGATCGGGAAGGTGACACCGGGGGTGATGTGCCCCGGCCCAGGCCGGGGACCGGCGGAGGCCCGGTGGTCCGGCCCATCCCCATCCCGATCCGCGACCCCATCCTGAACCGGCGGCTGCCGGACCGCGTCGCCGACGCCGAGGGCAGCCTTCACGTCAACAACAATTTCATACTGCGCTGGACCAGCGATATGGAATCCGGCTTCGTTCGGGTGGACGACCGGGATCGGCGCTTCCTGGCCCGGGCGGTGACCGGTCCGGCCATCTTCACGGTCGCCCAGAACACCTTCGGCATGCGGTCCAGCTTCATTGGCGGCCGCCTTATGGCCCAGGGTAATCAGCTGGTTGCGCTGGAGGACGACAGCCGCAATACGCCGGCCCTGTGGTTGCTCTGCAACCAACTGGTGGCCCATGGCCACATCGGGCCCGGGCTGGAGGCGCGCCATACGGCGGTGGACGATGCGATCGGCAACAATCTGATGGCGTTCGCCTCACTCAACCAGAACGGGGACCAGACCTGAGCCGGCTCGCCGGCAGGGGGAGCCATGGTGGCCTTCGCCCAGCAACAGCGCGCGCAACCGGCACCGGCCCGGCGCCCGCAGCCGGTGGCGAAGCCCCATAGCCAGCGCGCGGCCATCGCCGCGGTGATCGGCCAGGCGGGCCTCCAGCCCCGGCTCAAGCTCGGTGCCCGCGACGACCCGCTGGAGCGCGAGGCCGAGCGCACCGCCGAGCGGGTGACCCGCGGCCCGGCGCCGGCATCGGACGACCCGACGGCCCCCGGCGCCGGGTCGCCCGATGCCGCCCGCCGGGCGCCTCCCGCCACCGCTCCGGTCGCGAGCGGGGCGCACGGTGCCGCGCCGGCGGACGCCCCCGTCCCCCTGCCGGAGGAGCGGGAGGAGGAAGCCCCCGGCGCGGCCGATGCCCTGCCGGAACCACTGGCCCGGCGCATCGGACACTTGCAGCAGGGGGGGCGCCCGCTGCCGGAGGACCTGCGCGCCTTCATGGAGCCGCGCTTCGGGCAGGATTTCTCCGCGGTGCGCATACACACCGACGACGAGGCCGCCCGCCTCTCCGAGGCCATCCACGCCCACGCCTTCACCCTGGGCGAGCACATCGCCTTCAACCGCGGCGCCTTCCGGCCCGACAGCCGTGACGGCCGGCGGCTCATCGCCCACGAACTGACCCACGTGGTGCAGCAGCGCAGTGCGGGCGTGGACCATCAGGATGCCACTGCCCCGCCGGTGCGGCGGTCCTGGATTGACAGCTTGCGCCGAGGTGGTCGCCGGTTGGTGGGGGCCGGGATCGACATGGCCAAGGGGGCGTACGACCGCCTCACCGGGGCCGTGGGCGATATCTTCGACAAGGCCGGCAACTTCATTGCCTCCAAGGGCATGGCGGTGGTGGAGAAGCTCGCCCCCAACCTGGCCCCCATACTCCAGGAGATCATCGACAAGGGCCCGGTGGGGTGGCTCAAGGACCGGGTGGCCGCCGTATTCGACCGGCTGGTGGAGGCGGTCACCCGGCTCACGCCCGAGGGGTCGGTGGAGCGTCTGAGCGAGCTCTTCTCCGGCATGCTCGAGCGGGCGGGCGCCATCGTGGAGGCGCTGGCCTCGGGGGACTGCGGGCCGCTGTTCGATGCCATCCGGCGGCTGCGCACCCTGGTGACCGATGCGGCCGGGGCGGCCTGGGACCGGCTCACCGACTTTCTCGCCCCCGTCGGTAACTTTTTCGCCGATCTCTGGGAGAGCACCGGTGCCCGCGCCCTGGACTTCATCACCGGGGTGGCCGGTGACCTCTGGGACGGCATCAAGGCCCTCGGCCGTCGGATCTGGAACTGGACGCGGCCCATTCGCGAGACCCTGGGTGCGGCCTGGGACTGGGTCAAGGGCAAGCTATTCGGATCCAGCAACGACAGCAGCGGAAACGATCAGGGCGGCCTGGTCGGCTGGGTGCAGGACAAGGCCGGCGAGGCGTGGGACTGGATCAAGGCACGCACCCGGCCGCTCTGGCAGCCCATACAGCAGGGCGTGGAGTGGCTGCGGGAGCTGGTGCCGCCCGCTTTCGTCAAGCGCCTGGGCGAGGACATGCAGGCGCTCAGCAACGACCTGGGCACGGCCGAGCAGCAGATGGCGGGGGCCGGCGAGGAGGGCGGGCCGGGCGCTGGCGTGGCGGAGAACCGGGCGGCGCTGGCCAACGCGTTGCCCACCGTGGAAGCGGTGCTAGCGCGGGTGCGGGGCCTCCTGGTCGACTCCGGGCGTTGGCTGGTGGAGCGGCTTGGCGGGGTGGGGGATAAGGTGGCGGCCTTCTTCTCCGGTCTGCGCCAGTTGGACATCACCCGGCCCCTGGCGCGGGCGCTGGGCTGGCTGGAGCGGGGCATCGCCGGGCTCAGCCGCTGGGCGGAGAGCGGGGTAAAGCAGCTGTTCGACGGCCTGGTCGCCGGCTTTGACCGGCTGACGCCCTTCATCGAGCGGATGATCGGCGTGGTGCGCCGGTTGCTCTCGGTGGTGACCGACCTGATGCAGTTGCCGCAACTGGTGTTGTCCGCGGCCTGGCGGCTGATCCCGGAGTGCATCCGCAAGCCGGTGCAGGACTTCATCGTCAACCAGATACTGGCGCGCATCCCGGTCTTCGGCCAGCTCCTGGCCCTCCCGGACCTCTGGGAGAAGGTCAAGGCCAAGGCCATGGAGATACTGCGCAAGCTGTTCGTGGACGGAGATCTCGCCGCGGCCGCCTGGGCCTTCTTCCAGGCCGCACTGCGGCTGATCGGGCTGCCGCCCGAGCTGGTGGTCAGCCTCCTGGCCAACGCCGCGGCGGCCATCGGGCATATCCTGCAGGACCCCATCGGCTTCCTGCTCAACCTGGTGCGGGCGGCCGGGCGCGGCTTCTCCCAGTTCTTCAGCAACATCGTCGGCCACCTCAAGGCGGGGATAGCCGGCTGGCTGTTCGGCACCCTGCGCAAGGGCGGGATCGAGCCGCCGGAGGACTTCTCCCTGCGCTCGATCCTCGGGGTGGTGCTGCAGATCCTGGATATCACCACCGACCGGATCTTCGACCGCATCGGCCGCCAGGTGGGCTCCGGCGTGGCGCTTCGCATGCGGCGGATGCTGGAACACGCCTCCGGCGCCTGGCAGTTTCTGCGCACCCTGGTCGAGGAGGGGCCGGGCGCGCTGTGGGCGGCGTTGCGGGAGCGCTTGAGCGATCTGGGCGGGCAGGTGCTGGACAGCATCATCAACTGGGTGAGCGTCACCATCATCAAGCAGGCCAGTATCCGGCTCACCCCGCTGCTCGCCCCCACCGGGGTCTCCAACGTCATCGCCCTGGTGATGGAGCTCTACCGGGTGATCACGGCGCTGACCGCCCAGTTGCGGGCGTTGCTGGAGGTGGCGAACCGCTTCCTGGCCGGGGTGGCCGAGATCGCCTCCGGGGCGTTGGGCAAGGCCGCCGACTACCTGGAGGATGCCCTGGGCCGGGCGGTGCCTCCGGCGCTGGCCTTCCTGGCCCACTACGCCGGGTTGGGGGATGTCAGCAGCCGCATCCGCGAGATGGTGGAGGGGATCCGCGAGCGGGTCGACGCCGCCCTCGACTGGCTCATCGAGCGCGCCCTGCGCCTGGGCGAGGGCTTCGTGGAGCTGGCCCGCCGCGGGGGGCGGGCGGTGCGGCGCGGGGCCCGCGCCCTGGTCAACTGGTGGCAGGCCGAGCGCGAGGTGGAGACCGAGGGCGGGGAACGGCATACCCTGTCCATCGACGCGGAGAAGGAGCGCCAGGCGCTGACCATCGAGTCGCGGCCCACCCCCTACGCCGAATTCATCGCCGCCCTGAAACTGCCGGACGACGCCGCCGACACCCGCCGACGGGCGTTGGCGGCCGCGGAAGCGGTGGAGGGGCTTATCGGGGAGTCCCGCGACCTGGAGGGCCAGTTGGAGGCCTCGGCCATCGACGAGCCGACCTACACGGAGAAGCGCAAGGCACTCAAGAACAGGATGGATGAGGCCATGGACCAGCTCTCGACCCTGACCCGGGAGCTGCTGGAGCAGTCCACCGGGGGTTCGGTCGCCGACCTGCCTTCCACGCCGGCCATCTACGGCCCCAGAACCGCGGCGGGTTTCGGCAGCTCGGTGCGGGTGGAGTTGCTGACCCGCGACCATCCGACCGGCAGCACGCCGCGTAATGCGCCCGAGAACGAGAGCTGGAACCTGTTGCGGCGGCGCATGGACGGCGGGGGTACCTACTATGTCCGTGGGCACCTGTTGAATGAGCATCTGGGCGGCCCGGGGGATACCTGGGACAACCTGACGCCGCTCACGCAGGGTGCCAACAACCGGGATTCACAATCGATGCTTCACCGGTTTGAAGACCCGGTCAAGGACGCGGTGGAAGGGGGACAGGCCGTTAACTACATCGTCACCGCCAACTATGGCGTATCACACCCGCTGGTGGCGGAGGCCGAAGCCCACCGGACGGAGGAGGGCGATACCGACGCCGACGTGATCGCGGATATCATCCAGGCGGAGCAGCGGATCCCCCGGACCCTCGACTGCAGCTCGGAGAAGATAACGCCGGACGGCAAGGCCGCCGGCACGGTGGCGAGCCATCAGGTGGATAACCGTTTCAAGGCGAACGCCCTGGATGATTACAGCATCCGCGCCCGGCCCAAGACCCGGTTCTATATCGACGACGAGGCCCTTGCGGCCAAGCGTGCGGACAATGTCGGCCGGTTGGCCGAGCTGGACGGGGTGGATCACGACCTGGCACGGGCGATTGTCGACAATCGGCCGGATGGCGGTTACCGGCGGAGCGCTACGCTGAAGAAGGAGGCCAGGATGACCGACGCCCAGTGGGAGGCGGCCCGCAAGACCGATGCCTTTCATGTCCATTTCTTTCGACGCAGCTAGGGGACCTGAATGGATAGCTCGCACCTGGAACGACGACTCGCCGACCCCTACGCCTTCGCCCTCTTGCAGTGGCCAGCCACGCTGGGCCTGCTCGCCCTGGGCCACCAGGGCTGGTGGTTGGCGCTCACCATCCTCCTGGGCCTGTGGTTGGCGCTGATGCTGCTGGCCGCCTACGCGGGTGATCGCCCCGGCCGCACCGCCTTCGGCAACGCCATGCTGCTCAGCAACCTCACCGTGGCCGGCGCCTACTGGGCGCACCCGGGCCCCTGGGTACTCGCCTGGCTGGCGGCTACCCTGCTGTTGCTCTACGTGGCCCAGCGCGCGCTCTTTCGCCCCCCGGAGAGCGCTCATGAGGTCCCCCGGCCCGCCGGAGAGGCAGGCGATTAAGCCCCGACTCGGCGGTTGAATCGGGGGTTGGGCTAGAGGTCGGGTTGGGGCGGGCGCGTGGGGCGCACCCGCCGGTGGGGGTCAGTGGTGCGCGGCGACCGCGCCCAGGAACTCGCGGCAGAGTTCCGGGTTGGCGGCGTGGGAGATGTCACCCATGGACAGCATGCCTGTCATGCGCTTGTCGCTGTTGAGGACGGGGACACGGCGCACCCGGTGCTCTTCCATCAGGTGTACGGCATCCTCGATGTCGTCGTCCTCCCAGCAATAGATGATGTCCCGGGTCATGACATCACCCGCGGTCATGGAGGCCACGTCCCGGCCTTCCGCCAGACCCCGGCAGACGATGTCTCGGTCGGTCAGCATGCCGACCAGCCGATCGTTCTCACCGATGGGAATGGCGCCGATATCCTTCTCGCGAAAGAGCCGGGCGATCTCCATGATGGGGGTGTCCGGGGCACACCACTCCACGCCACGATGCATGGCTGCGTTCACTTTCATGTCAATCACCCTCCTGTTGCGGGGACCGCATTGACAAGTATAGTTCAGCCCCGGCGCGTCCTCAGTGCTCCCCGGCCGGCTGCTGGCAGGGATCGGTTTGTTTCAGGTTTGTAATGAAACTGTCATGAAAGCAGGGTACCGTGCGCGCCGGTAACCGTTCCATCACGGAACTGTCATGGTCTTGCCGTGGACAGACAGCGTGCCTATGTTGAAAAACGATTCACCCCCGCCCCCGACGGCCGCCAGCCCGGCCCTGGCCCGTGAGCAGCGCCGCGAGGTGCCTGCCTGGATGCGCGGCCTCTACGCCGGGCTCTGTCTTTACCTCTTCCTCGCCGCCCTCAATGTGCTGGGCTCTGGTCTGGGCACCTTCGGCGGCGACAGCGACTTCCTGGTGCGGGCCTTCGCCTACGGCGAGAACCCCTTCATCGCCCTGTTGGCCGGGGTAATGGTCACCATGGTGGTGCAGAGCTCGTCGTTCACCTCGGCGCTCATCGTCACCCTGGTGGCCAGTGGCGAGATGACGCTGGGCACCGGGGTGTTCGCCATCATGGGGGCGAATATCGGCACCGCGGTGACCGGCGTGATCGTCGCACTGGCCAACATCCGCATCCGCCGCAACTTCCGCCGCTCGTTCACCGCCGCACTCCTGCACGATTTCTTCAATATCCTCACGGTCATGCTGATCTTCCCGATCGAATGGCTCACCGGCCTGGCCCACGAGACCGGGCGTGGGGTGTTTACCCAGTTTGCGGCCTGGGTCAGTGGCCTGATCGGGTTGGAGGAGGTGCCGCGCCCGGACAGCCCGGTCAAGGTGGTCACGCGGCCGGTGGTGGAGGCGGTGGACGCCGTGGGGGCCTGGGTGATGCCGACCACGGCCGGCGAGGGGTTGCTGGTGGCGGCCATCGGCCTGGCGCTGATGTTCATCGCCCTGATCTTCATGGTGCACAACCTGCGCGGGGCCCTGTTGCGCCACATGGACGGGCTGTTCCGCACCTACTTCTTCCGCACCGACCTGCGCGCCTACGGAGTCGGGGTGGTCTCCACGGTGCTGGTGCAGTCCAGCACCATCACCAGCAGCCTGATGGTGCCTCTGGCCGGCGCCGGGGTGGTGCGTATCCGCCGGGTGCTGCCCTTCATGATGGGGGCGAACCTGGGCACCACGGTGACCAGCGTGCTGGCGGCCACCGCCAATCCCATTGCCGCGGCCATGACGGTGGCGCTGTTCCACGTCACCTTCAATGTGACCGGGACCATGATTTGGTACCCGTTGCGCCGCATCCCGTTGAAGCTCGCCCTCTGGTACGGCGATCTGGCCGGACGCAAGCCGCGCTACGCCTTCTTGTTCCTGTTTGGCGTATTCTTGGTGGTACCGCTACTGGGTATTGGCGCCATCGAATTGTTCATGGGCCTGCGCTGAGGCGCGGCCTGACGCGAGGTTTTCCCCATGTTTCGACAGCTCTACAGCGCGCTGACCTCGGAGAACACCCTGGACCGGGCCTTTGAGGACCTGACCCGCATGCTGGAACACGGCGCCTGGATGTTCGCCCGCGCCAACGAGGTGCTCTACAGCGAGACCCCGGCCGACGAGGTGCGCCAGCCGCTCTACGACCGCGACCAGTCCATTAATGAGCTGGAGCGTTCCATTCGGCGCAAGGTATTGCGCCACCTGACCGTGAACCCCGGCCACGATGTGGCCATCTGCCTGGCGTTGATGAGCGTGGCGAAGGATGCCGAGCGCATTGGCGACTATTGCAAGAACGTCTTCGAGATCGGTTGCCTCTACACCGAGGGCTTCCACGTGGACAAGTATCAGGCCCCGCTGGACCGCATGGCCGAGGCGATGCGCGGCATGTTCAGCCGGGTGATCGCGGCCACGGCCCGCTCCGATGAGGCGGCGGCCGGCAAGGCGCTGGCGCAGGCCGGGGAGATCCGCAGGAGCTGCGACGAGGTGATCGCGGAGCTCTTCCACGACGAGGGCGAGATCGAGTTCCACGAGGCCATGGCCTACTCGCTGCTCGCCCGTCACTACAAACGGGTGGCCGGGCACCTGGCCAATATCGCCACCGCGGTGCTGGGGCGGCTCGAGGATCTGGACTTCTATCCGGAGAAGGAGGCCTCGGAACGGGCCCGGCGCTGACAGGGGCGGTACGCCCAGCGTTGGGTGCCGGGCGTGGTGCCCGGCACCCGGGCCTTGCGGTTCCCGAACACGGTTCAGTCGGCCCGGGCGAGTCCCTGGACGGCGTGCTCGTGCAGCACCTCGGCCACGCAGGCGGTGAGCTTGCGGGCCATGGGCAGGTGCAGGAATTCGTTGGGGCCGTGGGCGTTGGCCCCGGGGCCCAGCGCACCGGTGACCAGGAATTGCGCCTGCGGGAAGGTCTCGGCCAGCAGCCCCATGAAGGGGATGGCGCCGCCTTCGCCCATGTGCACCGCCGGGGCGTTGAAATGCCGTCGAGAGGCGCGGTCCAGCGCCTCGCCCAGCCAGGGGGCGAAGTCCGGCGCATGCCAGCCATTGGAGGCCTGGCTGGGTTCGAAGTGCAGGCGGGCGCCGGCCGGCGGGTCGCTGGTCAGCAGTTCATCAAGGGCGCGGGTGGCCGCCTCCGCATCCACGGTGGGTGGCAGTCGCAGGGAGAGCTTGAGGGCGGTGCCGGTGCGCAGGACGTTACCGGCGTCGTCCGGCTCGGGCAGGCCCGAGGCACCGACCACCTCCAGTGCCGGACGCCAGGTGCGGTTCAGGATGAGCTCGGCCGGGTCCTCCACATCGGGTCGCAGGCCGGGCACCCGGGGAAAGCGCCGGAAGGTGGTATCGCTCAATACCCCGGCGGCCTGGGCCGCCTGCCGGCGCCGGGTGGCCGGGATCTCTGCATTGAAGGCTGCCGGGAGGATGCGCCCGTCCCCGGCATCCTCGAGCCGCTCCAGCAATCGGCGCGCCACCCGGAAACTGGAGGGGATGACCCCGCCGGCGTCACCGGAGTGTACCCCTTCGGTCAGCACCTCCACGCTCAGCGTGCCCGCGGCCACCCCGCGCAGTGAGGTGGTGCACCAGAGCTGTTCGTAGTTGCCGCAGCCCGAGTCCAGGCAGACCACCAGGTCCGGTTGACCCAGGCGATCGCCCAGGGCCTCCAGATAGTGGGGCAGGTCGTAGCTGCCACTCTCCTCGCAGGTCTCGATCAGCAACGTGCAGCGGGCGTGGGGCAGGCCCTGGTCGCGCAGGGCGAGCACCGCGGCCAGTGAGCTGAACAGGGCGTAGCCGTCGTCGACGCTGCCCCGGCCGTAGAGCCGGTCGTCCTGGACCACGGGGGTCCAGGGGCCTTTGTCGGCATCCCACCCGGCCATCTCCGGCTGCTTGTCCAGGTGGCCGTAGAGCAATACCCCGCCCGGGGCCTGGCCCGGTATGTCCACCAGCAGCAGCGGCGTTCGCCCGGGCAGGCGCACTACCTCGATGCGGGTGTCGGTGGGCGCATGGCAGTGGCACCAGTCCTCGGCCAGGGCGACGGCGGCGTCCAGGTGGCCGTTTTCCGCCCAGTGCGGGTCGAAGTGAGGGGATTTGGCCGGGATGCGGATGAACTCACTGAGCGCCTCTGTGATGGTGTCGCCCCAGAGGGCGTCCACGTACTTTCGGATCGCTTCACTGCTCATGGTCCTGGTGTCCCTGTTGCTGGAGTGGCGGGCGTCGGCGGCGGAATGCGGCTACTCTGGAAGTGGAAATCGGCATTCCCGACGGTGAACCCCATGCACGAGCGCCTTACCGCTTCAGGGCCGCAAACGGCCCGCGTGTGGGCCTGCCGGACGGCCGGCGTATTGCTGATCATTCTACTGGGCTTGGCAACCGGGGTCATGGCGCGGGACGAGCCGGCGACCTGGCTGCAAGCCATCGCCGAGACCCCCTTCGACGAGCCGCTGCAGGTGGTCTCCGAGCAACGGCATGACGCCGTTGAGGGCACCGCCTATGCCCGGGTGCCGTTCCCCTTCCCGGAGCTCAAATCGGTGCTCAGCGAACCGGCCGCCTGGTGCGAGATCGTCTTTCTGCACCAGAACGTCAAGGCCTGTGTGCACCAACCCGTGGACGGGGCCGATGCCGCCCTGCGCCTGTACGTCGGTCGTCGCCACTACCATCCGCCGGCCGAGGCCAATGCAGTGGATCTGCAGATGCGGTTGCAGGTGGACAGCGAGCAGCGGCTGGAGGTGGTGCTGGAGGGCGACCGCGGCCCCTACGGCACCCGCGATTACCGCCTGGTCCTGGAGGCGGTGCCGCACGGGGCCGACCAGAGCCTGTTGCGACTGCGCTACGCCCTGTCGTTCGGTGTGCGCGCCCGCCTGGCCATGCGGGTCTACTTCGCCACCGCCGGCCGGGACAAGGTGGGCTTCACCGTTATGTCCCATGACGAGGCGGGGGAGCCGGTCTACGTGGACGGCGCGCGTGGGATGTTCGAGCGCAACGTCATGCGGTTCTACCTGGCCCTGCAGACTCACCTGGAGACCCGGGCGCTGCCCGAGGCGGAGCGCCTGCCGGCCAGCCTGGAGCGCTGGTTTGAGCTCACCGACCGTTACGCCCACCAGTTGCGCGAGCTGGAGCGCGATACCTATATCGAGCAGAAGCAGCAGGAATACACCCACCAGCGAGAGCTGCAGGAGGCGGAACCGTCCCCGGCCCCCTTTCCGGAGGTTTGGCCCGGCGGCGGCTGAGGGGCCGGCGGGCTTCCCTGAAACCGGGTGCCCCGGTAAGGTACCGCCTCGTTCCTCGGCCATGGTGGCCGAAGCCGGCAGAAGAGGACTCAACCATGCAGCTAGGCGCCCATGTATCGGCGGCCGGTGGCCCGCAGAACGCCCCCGAGCGGGGCCGGGAGATCGGCTGCGACTGCATTCAGATCTTCACTCGCAACCAGCGGCAGTGGCGGGTCAAGCCCATCAGTGACGAGGAGGCCACCGCCTTCCGGGCCAACCGCGAGGCCTGTGGGATCGGCGCGGTGATGAGCCACGCCTCCTACCTGCTCAACCTGGGCACCACCGATCCGGAGAAGTTCGCCAAGACCTATGACGCCTTCGAGCAGGAGCTGCTCCGTTGCCACAAGCTGGGCGTGGAACTGCTGAACTTCCACCCCGGGGCCCACGTGGGCAAAGGGGTGGAGACCGGCATCCAGCAGATTGCCCACGCGCTCAACGAGATCTGCCGCGCCCACCCGGACAAGACCGACGTCTGCCTGGTGCTAGAGAATGTGGCCGGGCAGGGCACCACCCTGGGTCGCAGTTTCGAGGAACTGCGCGCGATCCTGGACCTGCTCGAGAGCCCGGAGCGCTTCGGTGTTTGCGTGGACACCGCCCACGCCTTTGCCGCCGGCTACCCGATTCACACCGAGGCGGGCTGGGAAAAGACCTGGAGCGAGTTCGACCGCATCCTCGGCCTGGATCGGCTGGTGGCGCTGCACCTGAACGACTCCAAAGTGCCCTTCGACTCGCGCAAGGACCGCCATGCCCTGATCGGGCGGGGCGAGATCGGCGCCGAGGCCTTCCGCCGCGCGGTTACCGACCCGCGCACCCGCCACCTGCCCATGTTCCTGGAGACCCCGGCCGGACCGGAGGGTTGGGCGCGTGAGATCGTATGGCTGCGCCAGGCGGCGGCGGGCGAGGCCGCCCCGTTGCCGGAGATCGAGGATGCGGGGGTGAACCTGTAAGCCCCCGCCCGGCTCGTCCCCACGGTCCCAGGCTGTCTGCCATAGTAACGTCATGGGTCGATGGAGTCGTCCGGTGGAGCACAGCGCAACGCTTTTCCTCGCGGGGGATGTGATGACCGGTCGTGGCATCGACCAGGTGCTGCCGCACTCGGTGGATCCGCGGATTTACGAGCCGGTGATGGACTCGGCCGAGGGGTATGTGGCGCTCGCGGAGCGGGCAAACGGGCCGATACCCAGACCGGTGGATTACGCCTATGTCTGGGGCGATGCCCTGGCGGAGCTGCGGGCGTGGGCGCCGGCGCCGCGCCTGATCAACCTGGAGACGGCGGTCACCACCTGCGACGACCCCGAGCCCAAGGGCATCCATTACCGCATGCACCCGGGTAATGTGCCGCTGCTGCAGGCGGCTGGCGTGGACGGTTGCGTCCTCGCCAACAACCACGTGCTGGACTGGGGCCGGGCCGGTTTGCTGGAGACGCTGGAGGCACTGGACCGGGCGGGCATCCGTTATGTCGGGGCCGGTCGGGACCGGCGGGAGGCGGCGGCGCCGACGGTATTTGGGGTGCCCGGTGGGCGGCTGGTGCTGTACGCGCTGGGTATGCCCAGCAGCGGAGTGCCGGCGGCCTGGGCGGCCACCGAGGAGCAGCCGGGCGTCAATGTGTTGCCCCGGCCCTCGGATGAGGCCGTGACCCTGCTGGCCGAGGCCGTCCGCCGTGAGCGCCGACCCGGCGACGTGGTGGCGGTCTCGCTGCACTGGGGCTCCAACTGGGGCTACGCCATCCCCCGGGCACATCGGGTGTTTGCCCACGCGCTGATCGATCGGGCCGGGGTCGATCTGGTCTGGGGTCACTCTTCCCATCATGTGCGCGGTATCGAGGTCTACAAGGACCGCCTGATCCTCTACGGTTGTGGTGATTTCCTCAATGACTACGAGGGGATCGGTGGCCATGAGGCCTTCCGCGGCGACTTGGTGCTGATGTACCTCCCAGCACTGGCGCTCGCCGACGGCCGGCTGCGGGCCCTTACCCTGGTACCGCTGCAGATCCGGAACTTCCGGCTGCACCGGGCGAAGCGGGCGGACGCCGAATGGCTGGCCGCGGTGCTGGACCGCGAGGGACGGGCGCTGGGCACCTCGGTGACCGTGAGCGCGGACGGTCGCCTGGCGCTGCACTGGCGGTGAGAACGGCCCGGTGGCCAGGCCGGGTCAGCGGGCCGCCGCGCCCTGGCGCCGGTCGAGCAGGACGATGACCTCGTCGTCACTCACCTGGTGGAAGTCCCGGTAGTGCAGGCCGATGGCCTGGAAGGGGGTCGGAGTGGCCAGGCAGATGAGCTCGTCCACCTCCGCGCGCAACCGGACCACGGTATCGGCGGGGGCCACGGGCACGGCGAGGATCAGCCGCTCGGGGCTGGCACGGCGCAGGGCCTTGAGCGCGACCCGCATGGTGGCGCCGGTGGCGATGCCGTCGTCGATGACGATGGCGGTGGCCCCGGCCGCGGAGGGGCGCTCGCGGCCCTGGAGGTAGAGGGCGCGGCGCTGGCGTATGGTTTCGAGCTCCTGCGCCTTGGCGCGCTCAAACGCCTCCTCGCTCACGCGCACGGCGCGCCACACATCCTCGTTGATGACGACCTCCGGTCGATCCCCGTTGACGACGGCCGCCAGGGCCAGTTCGGGCTGCCAGGGCACCCCGATCTTGCGGACCATCAACAAATCCAGCGGCGCATCCAGCGCCTCGGCCACCTCGAAGGCCACCGGTACGCCCCCCCGCGGCAGGGCGTAGACGACCGGGCGGGGGTAGTCACGGGCCACCAGCTCCCGGGCCAGGGCCCGGCCGGCCTCGGTACGGTCACTGAATCCCTGAAAGCCGTTCATGGTATCACCGGCTGCTGTCAGCATGGGTAGGGGGGCATACCGCGGGTAGACGCCTACTATGAAGATTAGCAGCAATGCGGCACCGCACCGGCGGTGTGCGCCCGTCTGAACCCGGAGACAACAGCGCGCCCATGGCACAGGAATGGATAGACAGCCCGTCCGATGGTCCGGGTCCGGTCCCGTTGCGGGACAAGGTGGCCTTTCTCGCCGACAGCGATGCCTACCCCGACGTCCAGGGCAGGGTAACGGTGCGCGAGACCCATATGTCCTGGGTGTTCCTGGCCGGAGATCGGGTCTACAAGCTGAAGAAACCGTTGCGGTATCCCCGCCGTGATGGGCGCTTTTTGTGGGGTCGGGAGTTTCTCTGCCGCGAGGAGGTCCGGCTCAACCGGCGGCTGGCGCCGGATGTCTACCTCGGTGTCTCGGCGCTGACGGTGACGGCCGATGGGCGGCTGGCGTTGCAGGGCGGGGGGCGGACGGTGGACTGGCTGGTGGTCATGCGGCGGCTGCCGGCGGAGCGGATGCTGGATAACGCCATCGCGGCCGGGGCGGTGGACCGGGAGCGGATCGACCGGCTTGGTGAGCGGCTGTCAGGGTTCTACCGAGGCCTGGCACCGGAGCCGGTCTCGCCGCAGACGTATCTGCAGCGTTTCGCTGGCGAGCATGCGAGGAATCGGGCGGTGCTCACCGACCCGCGTTTCGCGCTGCCCAAAGGCGCCCTCCAGCGGGTATTGGACGCGCTGGACCGGTGGCTGGAGGCGGGGGCGCCGGCCCTGCGTGAGAGGGCGCGGGCGGGGCGAATCGTGGAGGGGCATGGCGATCTGCGCCCGGAGCACGTCTGCCTGTGTGATACCCCGGTAGTGATCGACGGCCTGGAGTTCAGCCTTGCCCTCCGTCAGGTAGACCCTTTCGACGAGCTGGCCTTCCTGGGTATGGAGTGCGACCGGCTGGGGGCGCCCTGGATCGGCCCGCGACTGATCCGCCAGTGCGGCGAGGCCCTGGATGACCACCCCGGCGCCCCGCTGCTGGCCTTCTACACTGCGTACCGGGCTTGCCTGCGGGCGCGCCTGGCGCTCGCCCACCTGCTGGAACCCGACCCGCGCAGCCCGGAGCGGTGGGTGCCGCTGGCCGCCGACTACCTGTCCCTGGCTGAAAGGGCCGCGGCTAACCTGGGCCCTCCAGCAACTCGGTGAGCGAGCCGCCCTTGTGGGTGCGGCGGATGGCCTCCGCGAACAGCGGCGCGGCGCTGACAATCTCCAGGCGTTGCTCCGCCACCGCGGGGTCGAGGCGGTCGGGGGGGACGGTGTCGGTGATGAGGATCCGCTCCAGCGCGGAGTCACTGAGCACCCGCCCGGCGTCACCGGTGAACAGCCCGTGGGCGGCCAGCCCGACCACCCGCGCTGCGCCCTGACGCCGGCAGGCCGCGGCGGCGCGGGCCAGGGTACCGCCGCTGCTGATCAGATCATCCATCAGCCACACCGAGGCCCCGGCCACGTCGCCCACCAGGGCCTCACCGCTCACCACCCCCTCGCTGCGCCGCTTCTCCACGAACGCCGCGCCCACCGGCCGGTCCAGCAGGGCGGCCAGGGTCTCCTGAAAGCCCTGCGCGCGCTTGACGCCGCCCGGGTCGGGGGAGGCGACCACCACCGGGTCGTTCTCGCAGCGCCCGCGGATGTGGGCGGCGAACAAGCGGCGGGTGTCCAGCGGATGGGCCTGGCAGCGGAAGGCGTTCTGGAAGGCCGCCCGGTTGTGCACCTCCAGGGTGATCACCGCGTCGATGCCCATGGCCTCGAGCAACTGCGCCAGGTAGCGGGTGGTGACCGGGTCGCGCGGCTTGGTCTGGCGGTCCTTGCGGGCGTAGGCGAGGTAGGGGATGACGGCGGTGACCCGGGCCGCGCCGGCCTGGCGCACGGTGGCCAGAAAGAACAGCAGGCGCGCCAGGCGCTCGTTCACCCCCTGCGCCGGGTCGCCGTGCAGGCTCTGCAGGACGTAGACGTCCTCGCCGCGTACGCCGGTCAGCGGGCGCGCCTTGTGCTCACCGTCCTCGAACTCGCGCTCCTCGTGCTCGGCCAGGGGCGATCCCAGGGCCTCGGCCACGCGGGCACCGAAATCCCGACTGGCGTTGAGTGCGAACAGTTTCATCGGCTCACCCTGTGGTCGTCCCTGCCCGTCTGGCGTTGCGGCCGCCTCATTGCGGCCTGTCAGATGCCCGGGCCCGTCGCCGGGAAGTAGCCGCGTTTCTCCAGCATGGCCGCATAGGCGGCGATGCCGCCGTAGCGGTCGATCTCGGAAAGCTGCAGCGCCAGGATGCGGCGGGCGTCCTCGTCCAGGAGCTCGCGGGGTGCGATCTCCCCGTCATTGTCCATGGCGTGCTCGGTAATGTAGGTCTTCATCCCGATCACCGGGAACTGCACCGCGTGGTAGTAGCGGTAGCCCCGGTCGTCCAGGCCGTGGTTCAGGTACATGTACGCGTCACGGTCACGCTTGAAGTAGTGGATGGCCACATGGGGGTGTACCCGGACCACCCGGATGCGCACCGTGTGGCGGCTGTCGCCGGCCGGGGCATCGGGGTAGGTCAGGGTCAGCTCGGTGCTGTAGCGGCGCAGCCGGTTGAAGTTGGCATCCACCCGGGTCAGGGCCGCCACCGGCTGCCGCGCCGGGTCGGCGAGGGCGGTGCCCGGGGATGGGGAGTAATCCACCCGCAGCCCGGCCCGGGGTTCAGCAGCGGGCGCCGACAGAACGGCGAACCCCGCGAGGGCGAGGGCCAGGGTGCCTGCAAGCAGCCATCTTGCGCGCATGTTCGGACTCCGCATTGGCATTCATGGCGCTTTGCGGCCATGGTAAGGGGTAAGGCGTGGACGCCGTGGGGCGGGCACCAGGTGCGGGCCCTTGTCGCCACTATAGAAGAGCCGCCGGCCGCCCTCCATGGACGGCCGGCCCGGTCCGGGATCGGTTAGATCGGGAGGGCGCGGTGCAGGAGAATGACGCGATGAGCATGGCGCAGCGCGAGCAATCGGAGCGGGGCTGGGCGTTGGAGCCGCACGATGCCGACGTGCGGGTGTGTGGCTGGGGCCCCACCCCGGAGGCCGCCTTCGAGCAGGCGGCGGTGGCGCTGACCCGGGTGGTCACCGACGCCCCGCTGGCCGCCCGCGAGCGGGTGGATGTGCACTGCCAGGCCCCGGACAGGGAGCTGTTGCTGGTGGACTGGCTGAACGCCGTCATCTATGAGATGGCGGTGGGCGGTCTGTTGTTCGGCGACTACTCGGTGCGGCTGCGGGGCGATCGGTTGGAAGCCAGCCTGTGGGGCGAGCCGGTGGACCGCGCCCGCCATGCCCCGGCCTGCGAGCCCAAAGGCGCCACCTACACCGCCCTGAGCGTCGGCCGCGACCGGCAGGGGCGTTGGACAGCGGGCTGCGTCGTGGACGTCTGAGCGGCGGAGCCCGAAACCTCGGAGGCTGTCATGGATACCTCACGTTTGACCCGCATCGACGAGACGAGCTGGCAGATTGAGCCCAGTGGCGCCATGCGGGTGCCCGGCATCATCTACGGTGACGAGACGCTGATCCGGGCCATGGACGACAAGGTGGCCGAGCAGACCGCCAACGTCGCCTCGCTGCCCGGTATCGTCAAGGGCGCCTACGTGATGCCGGACGCCCACTGGGGCTATGGCTTTCCCATCGGCGGCGTGGCCGCCTTCGACCCGAATGAGGGCGGGGTGGTGTCCGCCGGCGGCGTGGGCTTCGATGTCTCCTGCGGGGTGCGCACCCTGCTCACCGGGCTGACGGTGCCGGAGGTGCGCCGTGTGCAGGAGCGCCTGGCCGATGCCCTGATGTCGAGCATCCCCGCCGGGGTCGGCAGCCACAGCGGCATCACCCTGCAGGGCCGGGAGATGGATGCCATGCTGCGCGGCGGCGCCGCCTGGGCGGTGGAGAAGGGATGGGGCGGGGCCGAGGACCTGGCGCGCATTGAGGAGCGGGGCCGGATGGAGGGGGCCGATCCCGACTGCGTGTCCGAGCGGGCCAAGAAGCGCCAGCGCCGGGAGATGGGCACTCTGGGCTCGGGCAACCACTACCTGGAGGTGCAGGCGGTGGAGACCCTCTACGATCCGGATACCGCGGCCGTGCTCGGCCTGGCCGAGGGCGATGTGGTGGTGACCATTCACTGCGGCTCGCGCGGTCTGGGCCATCAGATCGGCACCGAGTTCCTGCGTGACATGCTGCCCGCCGCCGCCGAGGCTGGCATCCACCTGCCGGACCGGGAACTGGCCTGTGCCCCCATCCACTCGCCCATCGGCGAGCGCTACCTGGGGGCCATGCGCAGCGCCATTAACTGCGCCCTGGCCAACCGGCAGATCCTGGGGGAGTTCGCCCGCGAGGTCTTCGCCCGTTTCTTCCCCGACCATCCGCTGGACCTGCTCTACGACGTCTCGCACAACACCTGCAAGGTCGAGACCCATACCGTGGATGGCCGGCCGCGCCGGCTTTTCGTCCACCGCAAGGGCGCCACCCGGGCCTTTGGCCCGGCCCACGCCGATCTGCCCGAGGCGCTGCGTGGGGTCGGTCAGCCGGTGCTGATCGGCGGCAGCATGGGCACCGGCTCGCACATCCTGGTGGGCACGGGGGCCGGCGACAAGGCCTTCTCCTCCGCCTGCCACGGTGCCGGCCGGGCCATGTCCCGGCGCGCGGCGCTGAAGCGCTGGCGCGGCCGCCAGGTGGTGGACGAACTGGCCGAACGCGGGATCCTGATCCGCAGTCCCTCGATGCGCGGTGTGGCGGAGGAGGCCCCGGGCGCCTACAAGGATGTGGACCAGGTGGTGATCGCCGCCGAACGGGCGGGGCTGGCGCGCCGGGTGGCGCACCTGCGCCCGCTGATCTGCGTCAAGGGGTGAGTCGCCGGGTCTGTGCCAGGGTCCCGAGCCGGGTGCTTCGGACGCTCAGCGTGACTGTGCCCCGGCCCCGCACCACCCAGCGTGCCCGGGCCTGATGGCTGCTGCCCCGTGAGCGCTGGAACCAGGGCATGTGCGCCATGTTCCCCAATCCGCGGCCCCAGCCGTCGAGATGGCCAAGGGCTTGGCGGGCCGGCTGGCCCTCGGTCAGGGTACAGCCCTCCAGCCAGAGTTCGGTTTCCACACCGTCGTTCCAGGGCCGACTGCGGCCGGCGGCTACGCCGTAGGTGGGCAGGTAGCCGTGATTCGCCACGACCGCGATGATCTCCCAGTGGTCGTCCCCCAGCGGGCGGCATTCCAGCCCGGCGATAGTCAGTCGGGGTAGCAGGGCGGCAGCCCGCAACCAATAGGTGGCGATGCCGTCACAGATGTCGGGCAGCGCTTCGGGGGGCGGGTTCCAGATGCCGATGCTGGGGTCCAGCCCGCCAACCTCTACCGGCCCGATTTGCGGGTGCTTGAGGGGCAACCAGGGCCGGAAGAGCCGTTGGCGGTTGTGCTCGGCATCCCACTGGGCCAGCCGTTCCATGTCGCCACGGTGCAGGCTGGTGTAGAGGTCCACGAAGCGTTTCGGGCGGGGCAGGTCGAGCCGGCGGAAGAGGTCCCAGAGTTCACAGACCTGGGCCAGGCAGGCGCGTTGGTGATAGGCGAAGTCGGTCAGGTCCCCGTAAAGCGGGGTCTCGGGTTCGTAGGTGAACTCCTCGAAGCCGCTGACCGTGGGATAGCCGGTGAGCATTTCGCCCCAGGCGGCCAATTGGCGGTAGAGCGCCAGGTCATCCTGGTCCATGGCGGCGTCCGGGGCGCCGGTCAGCGGGCGGATGAAGACCCCGCCGAAGGTGTGTAGATCGAGCCAGGCGTAGATGTTGGGATGGCGGGTGGCGAAATCGAGCACCGCGTGGGTCTCGGGCTCGGAGCCTGGAAAGTGCCCAGCGCCGGTCTGGTCCGGCTCTGGCCGCCAGTTCCAGGGAAAGTTGCGGTTGAAATCGGGGGTGTCTCGCAACGGTTCCGGCTCCGGCACGGTGTGGCCATCCCAGTGACGGATGAGCCCCTCCGGGTAGAGGCGGTAATAGGGGGGTGGGTCGTCCAGTTCACGGGGCAGCATCAGCCCGGCATGCCGGGGCGAGGCGACGAACGGCCCGGCCGGATCCTCCATCCGCAGATAGCGGCAGCGGCCATCGCCGTCCAAGTCGCTCGGTTCCCAACGGGGGGTGTCGGGGGCGTGGGGGCTGCGCCGGGGTGCCGAGCGCACGAAGCCGCCGTGATGAAGCACCTGTTCCGCACCGTCGGGCGAGACGCGCGGGCAGATGTAGAAGAGCACGCCGCGGAGTTGTTCCTCCAGATGGGGCAGCAGTCCGCCGTGGGTGTTGGCACCGCTCAGGTGGAGTTGCAGGGCCGCCTCGGCCACGGCCAGCGCCACGCTGGAGCCGGCCAACTCCGAACCGTGCATGTTGCCGTTCACCCAGACGGCGGGACGCGACCGCTCCGGCCGCCTGCCCACGGTGAGCAGCCAGATCTCGCGGCCCTCCGGGCTGGTGCCCAGGCTCTCCAGGCGGGCCACCTCCGGGTGCGCCGACGCCCAGTGCTGCAACTGCCCGGTGAGGGTGTCGTAATCCAGGTATTGGTGCCGGAAGGGCTCGATGTCGGTGGGTGCACCCATGCCTGTCTCCAACAGCGGTTGGCCGTGTGTTCCCAGTATGGGCCAGACGCCCAGGGAGCGACGGGGTGGGGTAGACTGAGGCCGTCGAGAGCAAGGTCTTTCACGACGGGAACGGACATGTGCGAACTGCTGGCGATGAGCGCCAATACCCCTACGGATCTTTGCTTCAGCTTCACCGGCCTGGCCCGCCGGGGCGGGGCCGCCGGGCCGCACAAGGACGGTTGGGGGGTGGCCTTCTACGAGGGCCGCGGGGTGCGGGTGTTCCACGATCCCCAGCCCAGCGCCGACTCGCGCATTGCCGAGATCGTCCAGACCCAGCCGATCAAGAGCCGCGCCGCCATTTGCCACATCCGCCAGGCCAACGTCGGCTGCGTCGGGCTGGAGAACACCCACCCCTTCATCCGCGAACTCTGGGGGCGGTACTGGACCTTCGCCCACAACGGGCAGCTGCACGGCTTCAAGGCCCGGCCTGGGGTCTACCGGCCGGTCGGAGACACCGACAGCGAGCACATCTTCTGTGACCTGCTCAACCGCATTCGGGCGGAGTACACCCCGGAGGTGGCGGACGACGACCTGCTGCGCACGGTGGTGGCGGCCTCGGCAGAGTATGCCCGCCAGGGGGTGTTCAACCTGCTGCTCAGCAACGGCCGCTGGGTGTTCACCTTCTGCAGTACCCGGATGGTGGCCATCACCCGGCGCGCGCCCTTCGGGCCCGCGCGCCTTAAGGACGCTGACGTCACCGTGGACTTTGAGGCGGTGACCACCCCGCGCGATGTGGTCAGCGTGATCGCCACCGAGGCGCTGACCAGCGACGAGCGCTGGGACGACTACCAGCCTGGGGAGTGGCGCATGTGGCAGGATGGTGAGGTGGTGGCCTGCGGGCGGGAGTCCATCCCGCGCTGGTCGCACCCGGATCCGGAGCGACTCTGAGGCCGCTACCGGGGCCGGGTTACCCCGGCCCGGTCGGTCCCGCCCGGCAAAGGGGGTAGAATCCCCGCCCATGGCCTCTCGCTCCCCATACCCGCATTACGATGTCATCGTGATCGGCGCCGGCGCCGCCGGGCTGATGTGCGCGCTCACCGCCGGCGGGCGTGGCCGCCGGGTGCTGGTGCTGGACCATGCCAACAAGGTGGGCAAGAAGATCCTGATGTCCGGCGGTGGGCGGTGCAATTTCACCAACATCCACTGCGGGCCCGAGCACTTTCTGTCGGCCAACCCGCACTTCGTCAAATCGGCCCTCAGTCGCTACACCCCCTGGCACTTCATCGCCTTGGTGGAACAGCACGGCATCCCCTACCACGAAAAGAAGCTGGGCCAGCTCTTCTGCGACCGCTCCTCCAAGGATATCGTCGGCATGCTGCTGGCGGAGTGCCGGGCGGTGGGGGTGGCGATCCGTACCCGCTCGCCGGTCAGCGACCTGCGGCTGGGGGCACCGCACTGGCTGTCCACTCCGCAGGGCCCGGTGACGTGTTCATCGCTGGTGATTGCCACCGGCGGCTACTCGATTCCGAAGATGGGTGCCACCGGCTTCGGCTTCGACCTGGCGCGGTCGCTGGGGATTCCGGTACGGCCCACCCGTGCGGCGCTGGTGCCGGTGACCCTGGAGGGGCGCAAGCGGCGCCAGCTGCAGGACCTGGCCGGGGTGGCCCTGGACAGCGTCACCCGCGCCGGCGGGGCCGCCTTCCGCGAGAATATCCTGTTCACCCACCGTGGGCTCAGTGGGCCGGCGATCCTCCAGGCCTCGTCCTACTGGCAGCCCGGCGAGCCGCTGGAGATCGACCTGTTTCCCGACACGGATCTGGCCGGGCACCTGGAGGCGATGCGCCGGGAGCGCCCGCGTCTGACCCTGAAGAAGCTGCTGGGCGAGCAACTCACCCGCCGTGTGGCCCAGCGCTGGTGTGAACTCTGGCTGCCGGACAGGCGCCTGGAGCAGTTGACCGGCGAGGACATACGCCGGATCCAGCAGGCCTGCCAGCCCTGGACGGTCTGGCCCGATGGCACCGAAGGGTACCGTACCGCCGAGGTGACCCTGGGCGGGGTCGACACCCATGCGCTATCTTCCAAGACCATGGCCTGTCGTGATCACCCGGGGCTCTACTTCATCGGTGAGGTGGTGGATGTCACGGGCCACCTGGGTGGTCATAACTTTCAGTGGGCCTGGGCGTCGGGGCATGCGGCGGGGCAGCATGTGTAGAAGGGCGCCCCCCGTGGCCCTGGCCCGTTCTCACCCCGGGGGGCAGTTAGGGCCCCGGTCCCCTCCTTGCAACCAGGGTGTTACGCCATCCATGATTACAGCCGCTGAATCGCAGCCTGTCCACCTTGCCGTGCTGGCCGGGGACCCGCGCCTGCCCTACGACTACGGTGTGGACGGGCGCTTTGGGGAGTCGGAGGTGGAGGCGGTACGCCAGGCCCGGGTGGCGCTGGAGACGCTGGGTGGCTATCGGGTTGAGGTGCTGGATGACCACGACCGGCTGTTCGACCGGCTGCGGGAGGCCCCGCCCGATCTGGCGCTTAACTTTTGTGACACCGGCTACCGCAACCAGCTGCGCCACGAGCAGAACGTACCGGCCCTATTGGAGCTGCTGGAGATCCCTTACACCGGTGCCACGCCGGCCTGCATGAGCATCTGCGGCGACAAGGCGCTGGTGCGGCTGCTGGCAGCCAGCCACGGCATCCCGGTGCCCAATGAGACCTTCGTCGATCTTACCGCGGACCCCATGGTGTTGCCCGAGCTCTACCCGGCGCTGATCAAGCCCAATGCCGGTTGCGGCAGCCAGGGGGTGACCCCCGACTCGGTGGTCCATGACGCCCAGCAGGCGCGGGCCTGCCTGGAGCAGCTGGCGCTGGAGCCGGAACGCCCGCAGGCCTTGATCCAGGACTTTCTCACCGGTGCCGAGTACACCCTGGGACTGGTAGGCAATCCGGAGACCGGCTTCACCGTGCTGCCGTTGCTGGAGATCGACTACTCGCGGCTGCCGGCCGACCTGCCGCCCATTCTCTCCTACGGTTCCAAGGTGGACCCGAACTCCGCCTACTGGCAGAGCCTGCGCTTCAAGCCCGCCGAATTGGCACCGGAGCACCAGGCCGCGATGGTGGAGCACAGTGTCTTCCTGTTCGAGCGCCTGGGCTTTCGGGATTACGCCCGCTTCGACTACCGGTGCGGGGTCGACGGCGTGCCCCGGCTACTGGACGCCAACTTCAACCCCACCTGGAGCTACGACGGCAAGATGGCGATCATGGCCGGTTGGGCCGGCTATGAGTACGCGGACCTGCTGGCGCTGTTGCTGGACACGGCCCGCCGCCGCTACGGGATCTGACATCGTTCCGGCCGGGGACAGCCGGCAAGGTCTGACGCATTACAGGAGCAGCCGGGGGATGGCCTCGTTCCACTCCCGGCTGGCTACGCGGGCCCCGTTCTCGTAGGCGTCCAGGATCGCCTGGATGAAGAAATGCTCGGCATCGGCGGTGAGGCGGATGCGGGCGTCGATGCGCACCGCCCAGTCGCCGCGCTGGAAGCGGGTCTCCTGCTCGATGACGGCCTCGGCGGACAACGGGTCCTGCTCCTGGATACGGAACACCCGACGCATGGTGGAGCCCAGGGTGAGATCGATGTCCTCGATCCGGGCCAGGGCCGCGCCACCCACGTCACCGGCGTCCCCGAAGGCGGTATAGGTGGTCTCGTCGTTGGTCAGGTCCACGGCGATACTGCGCTCCGGCTCGGCGGTCTCGAGGATGGTGTGGGTCGGGATGGGGCAGCGCTCCGGCGGCCCGAAGGCCGGTAGCTGGTCATCCTCCGGTCGCGGCGGTCGCAGGGGCAGCGCCAGCGTGCTCGCCCCGGTGATCAGGGTGATCTCCGACCGTTCCGGTGCCGGCCAGATGATCGGCCAATAGGCGCTGGAGATCGCCAGCCGGATGGTGTGCCCGGGGGCGAAGCGGTAGGCCATGTCGTTCAGTCGTACGGTGATCCGGTAGCGTTGCCCCGGCACCAGCGGGGCGGGGCGCTCATGGCTGTCCCGGTGCGCCAGGTTGAGCACCCCATAGCTGACCCGGCCGGAGGCCCCGTCCGGCGCCACGTCGTTCAGGCGAACAATCACGTGGGCCAGTGGCGTGTCGCAGGCCAATTCCAGGGTGACGACCGGCGTGCCGAGCATCTCCACCGGCTCGCTGAGCGGGTCGGAGTCGAAGACCAGCGACTTGCCGTCGTCGGTGCGCTGGTCCATGGGGGCGTCGCCCTCGGCGCCGAAGCCGTAGAAATCGCCGGCGCGCAGCCCGGTGGTCTGCGGTGAGCGCAGGCGCATGCGATCCTCCGGGTCCGGGTGATCGCCCAGCGAGAGCACGTTGAGGTGCCAGGTGCGCGGGGTGATGCGCGGCGAGGGCCACTCGGTTTCCGCCACCCAGCGGCCGGGGCGCTCGTCGTGGCGGGGCGCCGGGGCGATCCAGTCCTCCATCCAGGCACGGATCAGCGGCTCGTCCATGATGCCGTTCTCTTCCTCCTTCAGCCAATAGTCCCACCAGCGCACCGCTTCCTGGAAGAAGCCGATGCGCGGCCCCGGCTCGGCGGCGTGGGGAAAGGCGTGGGGCCAGGGGCCGATCAGCGCCTTGCGCGGCGCCTGTAGGCCGGCCATCAGGCGTGGGATGGCGTTGACGTAGCCGTCCGCCCAGCCGCCCACGGCGTAGACCGCGCACTGGATGGCCGAATAGTCCTCGCACACCGAGCCCTGCTTCCAGTAATCATCCCGGTGGGGGTGACGCATCCACAGGGCGGGGAAGAGGCGGTTGTGTGCCAGCCGTTCCAGCCATTGCTCGCGCCAGGGCTCACCGGCGATCTCCGGGTCGGGGGGGCAGGCGTTGAGCGAGAAGAAGGCCGCGCCCCAGGTCAGGTTCTCGTTGAGCAGACAGCCGCCCTTGTAGTGGGCATCGTCGGCATAGCGGTCGTCGGTGGAGCACATGGTGATGATGGCCTTCAGCGCCGGCGGCTGGCGGGCCGCCACCTGCAGGGCGTTGAAGCCGGCCCAGGACAGGCCGATCATGCCCACCCGGCCGTTGCACCAGGACTGTTCGGCGATCCAGGCGATGGCCTCCTCGGCGTCGTCCTGCTCCTGGGCCAGGTACTCATCGCGCAGGATGCCCTCGGAGTCGCCGGTGCCGCGCACGTCCAGGCGGATGGCGGCGTAGCCGTGGCCGGCGAAGTAGTGGTGCAGCGGTTCGTCACGCAGGCGTGTGAAGTCGCGCTTGCGGTAGGGCATGTACTCCAGCACCGCCGGCACCGGGTGGTCGGCGGAGCCCACCGGCAGCCAGACCCGCGCGGCCAAGCGCACGCCGTCGGACATGGGGATCCAGACGTTCTCGATCACCCGGACATCGTCGTCGAAAGATTCGATCACCCGCATGGCCGTTCCTCACTGGCCGGGTCAGCCCGGCGCCTTCTGTGGCCGAGCGGCGCGCAGGCTGTCCAAGTCGCATTCCAGCAGCCGCTCGGTGGTGCGCACCAGGGTGCGGGCCACCTTGTAGGTGGTCTCCAGTGAGACCGATTCGTTGGGGGCATGGGCCAGTTCGATCTCGCCGGGCCCGTAGATCACTGTGGGCACCTGGGCGTGGCGGACCCAACCGGACATGTCGCAGCCGTAGGGGGCGGCGCTGATGGTGGGGCTGCGCCGGTACTCGTCCTCGGCGGACTCGGCCAGCGCCTGGACCAGTGGATGGTCCTCGGGGGTGGCCGCCGAACCAAAGCCCGAGGCCAGTCGGGAGATGCGGGGTGGGTTGCGGCTCAGCCAGGGGTCGTCCCGGATGGCCTCGTCGATGGCACGGCGAAAGCGCGCCTCGGCCTGGTCAATGGTCTCACCCAGGGGGACCCCGACCCGCACCTGCGCCTCCAGCGAGTCCATCACGCTGGAGGACCACAGCCCGCCGTGGAGGGTGCCCACGTTGGTGGCATAGGGCAGGGGGTGGACCTTCATCAACGGGTGGGTTTCCGCCTCGTTGACCGCCTTCTCGTCGGCGCGCATGGCCTCGTAAAGGGTGATGAAGTGGTCCAGGGCGCTCTCGCCCTGCAGCCGCTTGCTGGCGTGGGCCGCCTTGCCCGGCACCTGGATGCGCAGTGACATGGCGCCGGCGTGGGCGATCAGCAGTTCCGGGATGCCGTCCTGGACCGTGGGCTCGGGGATGATGGCCACGTCCGCGTCCCAGCCGCCGCGGATAGCCGCCAGGGTGCCCAGCCCGCTGTCCTCCTCGGCGGGGACGGCGGCGAAGATGATGCGGCCGGGGAAGTTGCGGCCGCTCTCCGCGAAGGCCTCGAAGGCGGCCATGGCGGCGACCAGGCCCGATTTCATGTCCGATGCCCCACAGCCGTAGATGCGGTCACCGCGGGTCATGCCGGAGAAGGGCTCGTCCTGCCAGTGGCTGTAATCGCCGGGCGGCACCACGTCCACGTGGCCGGTGAGCAGCACCGAGGGGCCGGGCTGTTCGCCACGCAGCACGCCCACCACCACCGGGGCCCAGACCCGCTCCACCTCGTGGCCGGGGTAGCGCGGATCGCGCTGCAGGGCGGCGATGCCGTCGTTCCAGTAGTCGATCTCCACGTCCTGCTGTTGCAGCCAGTTGGCGATCTGGGCGACGGCGGCATCCTCCTCACCGGTGATGGAGGGGATGCGGATCAGGGAGACCAGGCGCTCGCGGATCTTGTCAGGATCGACGAAGGAAGTGCGTCTGACCATACGACGGTTCCTCTGTGTCGGCCGCGGGGGCCGGATAATGGGGTGCTATGCTCGCTAGCATGAGTGTAGATGACACCCCGTCCACCGGAACTGAAACCGGTCCGTTACCGGCACCCCGGCTGAGTCGCGGCCGGTTGACTCTGCGCCCGACCCGGCCGGAGGACTGCGCCTTCGTGCTGGCGGTGGAACGGGACCCGGACAATGCCCGGCATGTGGGGCAGTGGCCGGCGGCCCGGCATAGGGCCTGCATCGACAGCCCAGGCTGGGTGCACGCCATCGTCGAGGAGGCCGGGGTGCCGGTGGGCTATCTGGTGCTGCAGGATGCCGATGACCCGGACGGCAATCTGTTGCTGCGCCGTATTGCGATGGCCCGCAAGGGCGGTGGCCGCGGACGGGCGGCGCTGATCCTGGTGATGCGCTACTGCTTTGAGGTCCTCGGTTTCCACCGGCTCTGGCTCTACGTCGCCGAGCACAACAAGCGGGCCCTGCGCCTCTACCTCGGGTTGGGTTTCGTGATGGAGGGGACGGCCCGGGAGTGCGCCGCGGAGGGGGAGCGGCGTTATTCCATGCACATCCTGTCCCTGCTCGAACGGGAGTACCGCCTGCAACTGGCCACGTCCCGGCACCGGAGGGGGGCGGGGCGCGGCGCATGAACCGTGGCGCAGCCGGCCGGGCTGGCGTAGCGGTTCAGCTGTAGTTGGTCGGCACCACGTCAGCGAACTGGAAGTCCAGGGCCTGCATGATGTGGCGGAACTTCTGGTGCAATTCGGCTTCGTCCGCCGCCCCCAGGAAGACATCGCCGATCTCAAAGCTGTAGCTGTCCTGGGCGCGCAGTTCCGACAACCGCATCCCTTCCTCTATGGCGATGTGGACGATCAGTTCCGGATGGACCCGCTTGAGCGCCTGGATCTCCTCCTCGGAGGGCACCCGGGTCACCACTGTGTCGGCGAACACGCGGGGCATGAACTTGCCCGCCATGGGGAAACGGCCCTCCGGACGGGGGAAGTCCGGCCGCCGGCCCAGGGCGATGTCGATGGCCACCTCGTGGTGGGAGGCCCCGGTGGCGATCTGGAAGATCGGGCAGTGGGACTTGGAGATCCGCGCGTTGATCTCCAGCAGCCAGATCTTGTCGATGGCCTCATCCCAGAAGAACTCCATGTTGAACGGCGTGTGGTCCAACCCGATGTGGTGAAGGAGCTTTTCCGCGTGTCCGATCATGCGGTTGCGGACCCCGGCGGGGAGCTGGGAGGGGTACTGGTAGCTGAAAAAGCTCACGTTATTGGCGGCCCGCAGCGAGTCCACCACCGCATACACCACCACCTCGCCGTTGTGCACGTACCCCTCCAGGGTGCAGAGCCGACCACCGATCAGCCCCTCGGCGATGCAGGTGGCGCCGCTGCCGCGGTCGGGCAGGGCGGCGCGGTTCTGGCACTGCTCGACGATGTAGTCGAACGGTTCGGCGAACACGTGAATGTGCTCGCGAATGGTGGCCATGGCGTCCAGGTACTGCTGCTCGTTCTCAATGCGGAAGCCCAGGTAGGAGGAGAAGGCCACGGTGGGCTTGAGCCAGAAGGGGTAGGCCACGTCCAGGTCGGCCAGCGGGTCGTCGCTGTACGGGTCCAGCCCCTGGAAGTCGGGCGTGCACTCGGGCACCGCCTGCTCGCAGGCGAGTCGATTCCAGTACTTGCTCTCACAGTAGAGCACGCTCTCCAGGGTGGGTGTGGGTAGGCCGTGCTCCCGGCGCAGGATGGGCAGCATGGAGGTGGTGGGAAAGTCCCAGTGGCCGATGATGCCGTCCACCGCGGGGGCATCCGCGAGGGTCCGGCGGGCCTCGGCCATGATCTCCGGCATCGGGTAGGACTCGGGCAACACCATGGTGTCGTAGTCCACCAGGCCGTGGAAGGTGTACTCCCCGGCGTTGCGGACGGTCTGCAGTTCAGCGAGGTTGAAGTCGTCCAGCCCGATTACGAAGATGTGCTGGGTCATGCGGGGAAAGCTCCTAGAAATGCGCCGGCCGGTGGGTCCGGCCCGGCCTGGCAACACCACCCAATGTAGTCGAACAACCGCTACACTGCCGGGACGAACGTCCGTTTTAAGAGTGCCGCCATGACCACGATCCGTCGGGATACACCGGGCGAGCGCTGGCTGGCCGAGACCCACCGGGTCGAGAACCAGCCGCCGCCACTGCAAGCCTACAATCTCTACCGCCAGGACGCGGCGCTGCGGGAGGGCGTGCACCGTTACCGGGCGGGCTGGGCGGAGGCGGGCCTGGTCCGTCAGGGGGCGTGGGCCGGGCGGCCGGAGGTGATCGAGCTGGGCTTCCAGGCCAACGAGCAGCCACCCCGGCTGCATACCCACGACCGCTTCGGTCACCGGGTGGACGAGGTGCGCTATCACCCGGCCTATCACCGGCTGATGCGGCGGGCCCTCACCCAAGGGCTGCACGCCGCGCCCTGGCGGAACCCCGGCCCCGGGGCCCATGTGGCGCGGGCGGCCCGTTACTACCTGCAGGCGCAGGTGGAGGCGGGGCACGGTTGCCCGGTCACCATGACCTTCGCCGCCGTGCCGGCCCTGCGACGCCAGCCGGACCTCGCCGCCTCCTGGCTGGACAAGTTGCTAGCCCTGGACTACGACCCGCGCAATTGCCCCGTGGCGGCGAAAAAGGCCGTCACCATTGGTATGGCCATGACCGAGAAACAGGGTGGCTCGGACGTACGCGCCAACACCACCCGGGCCTATCCCCTGGGCACGCCGGGGCCGGGCGAGGCCTACGAACTGGTGGGCCACAAGTACTTCGTCTCGGCGCCCATGAGCGATGCCTTTCTGGTACTGGCTCAGACCGATGCCGGCCTGAGCTGCTTTCTGTTGCCCCGGTGGCGCCCCGACGGCGGCCGTAACCCACTGCAGATCCAGCAACTCAAACGCAAGATGGGCAATGTCGCCAATGCCTCCAGCGAGACCGAGCTTCGCGGGGCGCTGGCCTGGATGGTGGGTGAACCGGGGCGCGGTGTCCGCACCATCATCGATATGGTGGCCATGACCCGCTACGATTGCACCATCGGCTCGGCGGCGGGGCTGCGGCAGGCGGCCGTACAGGCGTTGCACCATTGCCGTCACCGCCGTGCCTTCGGTGGGCGGCTGGTCGATCAGCCGCTGATGGCCAACCTGCTGGCGGACCTGGCGCTGGAGAGCGAAGCGGCCCTGCAGGTCGCCCTGCGCCTGGCGGGGGCGCTGGACCGTCCGGACGCCCCCCGTGAGCAGGCCCTGTTCCGGCTCGCCACACCGGTGGCGAAATACTGGGTCTGCAAGCGCACGCCGGGGCACGCCTACGAGGCCATGGAGGCGATCGGCGGCAGCGGGGTGATGGAGGACTGCATCCTGCCCCGCCTGTTCCGCGAGTCGCCCATCAACGCCATCTGGGAGGGCAGCGGCAATATCCAGTGCCTGGATGTGCTGCGTGCGGTGGAGAAGGCGCCGGACACCCTGGACGCCTTCCTGGACGAACTGGAGCGGGCCCGCGGCGCGGACCGGCGCTACGACGCCCACCTGGACCGGCTGCGCCAGGCGCTGCCGCCGCGGGCCGACGCGGCGTATCGGGCCCGGGCGTTGGTGGACGACATGGCCACGGCGCTGCAGGCCGCGTTGCTGCTGCGTCACAGTGACCCGGCGCTGGCCGATGCCTACTGCGCGGGCCGCCTGGCCGCCACCGGTGCCCACCACTACGGCACGCTGCCGGACGG